>JAJPKS010000369.1 GCA_021323605.1 Bacillota bacterium
GGGTCGGCCGGTGAGGCCTGCTCCGCGATCGAGCGCGCCATCCGGGTGTCGATGTGCCCGGGGGCGACGGCGTTGACGCGGATGCGGTGGGGCGCCCCCTCCAGGGCGGCGCAGCGGGTGAGCCCGACCACCGCGTGCTTGGAGGCCACGTAGGGGCTGAAGTTGAGGCCGCCCCTCAAGCCTCCCATCGAGGCCGTGTTGACGATGGCGCCGCCCGAGGGCTGTCGCCGCATCTGGCGCATGACCTCCCGCAGCCCCAGGAACGCGCCACGCACGTTCACCGCCATCACCCGGTCGAAGTCGGCCGCCCCCTGCTCGGTGATGGGCGCCACCCGTCCCTCGATCCCGGCGTTGTTGAAGAAGAGATCGATGGCACCGCCGGCGGCCACGGCCCGGCGCACGTAGTCGCGCACCGACGCCTCCTCGGCCACGTCGGCGAGCACGGTCACGACCCCTCCCAGATCGCGGCCGGCCCGCTCCAGTGCCTCGGCGTCGCGGTCCACCAGCACCACCCGAGCGCCCTCGTCGAGCAGCCTGGTGGCGACGGCCCTCCCCATGCCACCGGCCCCGCCCGTGATCACCGCCACCTTCCCGGCGAACCGTCGCTCCGTCATCGCTCCCCCCCGCGGACCGGGTCGCGGCCGCCGCCCCGGCGCTCGGTCACCGGGCCGGGACCTCGAGCTCCGGGTTCCGTCCCCGCAAGACGTCCTCCGTCCGCCGCCGGATGCGCTCGTCCCACTCGTGGTCGGTGAGAACGTAGAACCGTTCCTCCCTCACCGCCCGAACCAGGATCTCCGCCACCTCGGCCGGCGGCATGCCGGCCGCCAGGCGCTGGTGCATGCGTCGCCGCAGCTCCGCCCCCTCGGCGGCGCCCGGAGGCTCCTGTTCGTTGCGCAGCTCTCGAGGACGGTTGCGGCTGCCCAGGAAGAGCTGGGTGGCGACGATGCCCGGGCACAGCACCGAGATCCCGACCCTCGCCCCTCGCTCTCGGAGGTGGCCGTAGACGGTCTAGCTGTAGGCCAGCACGGCCTGCTTGGTGATCGCGTACATGTTGGTCGCCCGAACCACAGCGGTCATGGAGGCGGTGTTGACCACATGGCCCTCCTCCCCCTGGGCGAGCAGGATGGGCAGGAAGGTCTCGACGCCGTGGACGACACCCCAGAAGTTGACCCCCATCGTCCACCGCCAGTCCCGCTCCGTGGCCTCCCAGATGGCACCGTCCAGGTAGCCCTCGACCCCGGCGTTGTTGCACACCAGGTGGACTTTTCCGTAGACGTCCAGGGTCGCCCGGGCCAGGTCCTGGACCGAGGCTCGGCTCATGACGTCGGTGGGAACGCCCGTCACCTGATGGCCGTGCGCCCGCAGCTCCGCCACCGTCCGGTCGAGCGCCTCTCGCTCGACGTCGGCGAGCACGACCCTCATCCCCTCCTCGGCGAAGCGCCGGGCGAAGGCCCGCCCCATCCCGCTCGCGGCCCCGGTGACCACCGCCACCCGTCCGGCGAAGGCTCGCACGATCCCTCCTACCTCCCCGGAGGCCACCGGCGCACGCCTGGCGACCCCCTCCACCGGCCCCGGCGAGCGCGGCCCTCCGGCCGGGGCCATCTCTGTCCCTTCACGACCGACGCCAGGGCTGGACCAGGACGCCCACCAGGTGCCCGGGCCGCTGCAGCCGCCGCACCGCGTCCGGCGCCCCGGCCAGGGAGACGCGCTCGCTGACCAGGGGCCGGACATCGACAGCGCCGGAGCAGAGCAGCTCCAGCGCCCGGCGGTACTCGCGGATGCCGAAGGCGCAGGACCCGGCCAGGCGCAGGTTGCGACCCACGAAGAGCCGCATGTCCAGGCGCGCCGGCTCGGTGCCCAGGCCGACCAGGACCAGGCTCCCGTCGGGGGCCAGGGTGGGGGCGCAGAGCGACACCGCCTCGGCGGCCCCGGAGCACTCGTAGACCTGGGGAAAGGCGAGCCCCTCCGAAGCCGCGTACTCGGCCACGTCGGTCTCCCTGGCATCGAGCACCACGTCCGCCCCCACCGCCGCGGCCGCCGCCCGCCGCCCCGGCGAACGCCCCACGGCGACGATGCGCCCGGCGCCCGCCGCCCGCAGGGCGAGGATGACCCGGAGGCCGATCGGTCCCACGCCGAAGACCAGGGCGTCGTCTCCCGGGGACGCGCCCGCCAGCCCCAGCGCGTGCAGGGCCACGGCCAGGGGCTCGGCCTGCGCTCCCAGCTCCGGATCCACGCCCTCGGGCAGGGGGAAGGCCTGGACCGAGGGCACCGCCACCAGCTCGGCGAAGGCGCCGGGGGCGGTGAGACCGAGGTTGGGCACGGCCCGACACAGGAAGGGAAGGTCTCGACGGCAGACCGGGCACGAGCCGCAGCCGCCCAAGGGGTTGACGGCCACCGCCTGCCCCGGGCGCAGGTCCGTCACCCCGGAGCCGAGCGCCGTCACCGTGCCCGAGAACTCGTGGCCCAGGATGTGGCCGTACGGCCCCTCTCCCCGCTCCACCCGGTGCACGTCCGAACCGCAGATGCCGCAGGAGTGCACGGCGACCAGGACCTGGCCCGTTCCCGGGCGGGGGTCGGGCACCTCCGCCACCTCGACCCCGTCCGGGGCCAGGACCATCGCCCTCATCGCCCTCCTTCCCCTGGATCAATCGACGAGCAGGCGCCGTACCCGCGCCGCGACCCCGGCCGGGGTCAGGCCGTAGTGCTCGAGCAGGAGGGCCGGGGTGGCCACCTCCAGGTCGGCGTCGGGCAGCCCGTGGATCGACAGTCGCGCCGGGACCCGGTGCCGGGCCAGTACCTCCGCCACCGCCGTCCCCAGCCCGCCGACGACGTTGTGCTCCTCCACGGTGAGGATGGCGCCGGTCTCGGAGGCGGCACGCACGACCGCGGCCTCGTCCAGCGGCTTCAGGTAGGCGGCGTCCAGCACGCGGACGTCGATCCCCTCCGCCTCCAGCAGCCGGGCCGCCCCCATCGCCGCGCCCACCCCGAGGCCGGTGGCGACCACGGTCGCGTCCCTCCCCTCGCGAACCGTGACGAAGCACCCGGGCCGGATCTCGGGAGGCTCCGGGTAGACCTCGTCCGCGCCCTCGCTGACGCGATAGAAGACCGGCCCCGGGTGCTCCACCGTGGAGCGGATGAGGGCCCGGGTCGAGCGCTCGTCGCACGGCGCCACCACGGTCAGGTTGGTGATCGAGCGGGCGATGGCGATGTCCTCGACGGCGTGGTGGGTGGTCCCGAAGAAGCCCATGGCCAGGCCCGAGAGCCGGGCCAC
>JAJPKS010000434.1 GCA_021323605.1 Bacillota bacterium
GCGGCGAGGGCCGCGCGCCCGACGACGTGGGTGGTCCGCGATCCCTGGGAGCCGGCATCGTACCCGGCGGCGTCGGTGTCCGGCAGGCGGATGACCACGTCGTCGGGCCGGACGCCCAGCGCCTCGGCCACGATCTGGGCCACCCCCATGGTGACGGCACCGGAGCCGTTGTCGGTCGCGCCGGAGATGAGGCCCAGGGTTCCGTCCTCGTTGAGCTTGAGCGTCACCGTCCCCGGCCCGGGGTTGGTGAGCCAGGTGGCGGCGGCGATGCCGACCCCGTGCAGCCTCCCCTTCGATCCACGGCGGCGGGTCAGCTCCGCCCAGGGGGCCACGCGCTCCACGCCTTCGAACGCCTCGTGCAGGATGCCGGCGTCCTCCAGCACCTGACCCACGAGCGTGGTGGCGCCGTCACCGATCAGGTTCTTCAGGCGGAGGTCGCGCCGGTCCATCCCCAGTCGCCGCGCGCACTCGTCCATGTGACGTTCGAGGGCGAAGTAGAGGTAGACGCCGCTCACGCCCCGGAAGGCGCCGGTCGGGGCCGTGTTGGTGTAGACGACCCGACAGCGAACGCGGGCCGCCCCCGCCCGGTACACCTGTCCGAACACGTGCATCGGCAGGCTGGCCATGAGCGGGACCTCGCCGCTGTAGGCGCCGTTGTCCATCAGCACGTCGACGTCGCGGCCGAGGATGCGCCCATCCCGGGCCAGCGCGGTCCGGATGCGGACGATCGCGTTCTCGCGTGAACCGCAGCTGAGGAGGTCCTCGGTTCGCCCGTTGACGAGCTTGACCGGTCGCCCGACCTTCCAGGCGAAGAGGGCGGCGTAGGGCTCGAGGGAGGCGTCGAGCTTGGCCCCGAACCCTCCCCCGATGTGGTGCCCGACGACGCGAACCTCGGAGGCGCGCACGCCGAGGAATTGCGCCACCTGGTCCCGCACGTTGAACGGGAACTGGCTGGCGGTGTGGACGACGAACCTGCCGTCCTCGTAGCGGCCCACGGCGCTCTTGGGCTCGAGGTAGGCCTGGTACTGGCGCTGTGCCCGGTACTCGCCCTCCACCACCAGGTCGGCCTCGGCGAAGGCCCGGGCCAGAGCCGCGGGGTCGGGGTCGGAGAGCATCTCGGCGGCCAGGTTCCCACCGCGGGGGAAGTCCGAGGCGCACTCGTACTGCTCCCAGGCCGGGTGGACCAGCCGGCAGCCGGGCGCCAGCGCCCGCTCCAGGTCGTCGACCGGAGGCAGGGGCTCGATCTCGAGACGGATCGCCGCCAGGGCTCGCCTCGCCTGCTCCTCGGTCTCCGCCACCACGCCGGCGATGGGCTCTCCCTCGTAGCGGACGACCGTCGAGGCGAAGAGAGGCTGGTCCCTGACGACCGCACCGGCGCGCGGGACGGGGGCGTCGGCGGCGGTGAAGACCCCGTGCACGCCCGGCATGCGCGCCGCCGCCTCGACCTCGAGGTCGACGATCCGGCCCGCGGGCACCGGGGCGCGGAGCAACCTCGCGTGGAGCATCCCGTCCTCGCCGTGGTCGACCCCGTAGACGGCGGTCCCGCGGACCTTGGTCTCGGCATCGGTGCGCGGGACCCGGGTCCCGATCAGGCCGGTCATGGCGCCGCCAGCGCCATCTGCACCGCCTCCACGATCTGCGAGTAGCCGGTGCAGCGGCAGATGTTGCCCGCGATCGCCTCCCGGATCTCGTCCGGCGTCGCCGAGCCACGTTCGCGCAAGAAGGCGGTGAGGGTCATCAGGAGTCCGGGGGTGCAGAATCCGCACTGCACCGCTCCTGCCTCGATGAAGGCACGCTGGAGACGTCCCAGCTCCCCGCCCGGCTCCGCCAGCCCTTCGACCGTCTCGACGCGGGCCCCGTTCACGGACAGGGCGGCGACGATGCAGGCGTCGACGGCCTGCCCGTCCACGAGCACGGTGCAGGCGCCGCACTCGCCCTCGTCGCATCCCCGCTTGGTGCCCGTGAGCCGGAGGTCTTCACGAAGCACGTCCAGGAGGGTCCGGTGTGGATGTACGTCGAGAACGCGCTCGACCCCGTTGACCAGCAGGCGAAGTTCCATGCTCGACCTCGATGTCCTGAGAGGCTGCCCATCGCTCGCGGCAGGTCGATATCGCCCGCTCGAGCAACGGACGTAGCACGCGCCGGCGATAGGCGGCGGTGGCGCGCGGGTCGTCGATGGGGGCGGCGGCACGGCACAGCCGTTCGCCCGCCTCCCGGATCGCGTCCTCCTCGAGGCGCGAACCGATCAGCGGCTCCTCGGCGCGGCGGGCGCGGAAGGGCCTGGGCCCGACCGAGCATACGGCGATCCGGGCCTCCGTCACGCGGCCGTCCGCCTCGAAGGCGAGCCGGAGGGCGAGGCCGACGATCGCCACCTCCATCGCCCGCCGGCGGCCGAGCTTCAGGTAGGTCTCCGCGCTCGTGGGCGGGAGCGGCTCCAGCGAGAACCCGGTCACCAGCTCGTCCGGCCGCCGGAGGGTCGAACGGCGGCCGACGACGAAGTCGGAGATCGGGAGCCGCCGCGTCCCGGTGGCACCGGTCAGCTCCACCACCGCGTCGGCGACCATGAGGGCGGGGAGGAGATCGGCGGCCGGCGAGGCGTTGACGACGTTGCCGGCGATCGTCCCCACGTTCTGGGTCTGGCGCCCGCCGACGGTCGCCGCCGCCTCGGCCA
>JAJPKS010000049.1 GCA_021323605.1 Bacillota bacterium
CAGTAGACGTTGGCCTTGTGCAGCGCCACCGCCGTCATCTCGTCCACCCAGGGCCAGCCCGGGTGGGCGGCGACGATGGTGAGGTTGGGGAAGGTGGCGGCCAGGTCGTCGACGGCGAGCGGATGGGCGTGCCGGAGGCGAGCGCCCATGCCCCCGGGCAGGCCGGCCCCCATGCCGGTGGTGCCCACGTCGATCATGACCGGCACCCCGAGGCCGGCGATGGTCTCGAAGAGCGGACGCAGCTCGGGGTCGTTGACCGCGTAACGACCCATGATGGGGTGGAAGTGGAAGCCGAGCAGGCCCAGCTCCCGGATCGCCCGCTCCGCCTCCCGCAGCGCCGCCTCCCCCTTGAATGGGTCGACCGCGGCCCAGGCCTGGAGGACGCAGTCGGGATACCGATCCCGCAGGCCGGCCACGTAGTCGTTGGTGCAGGGCGGGGCCCCGGTCACGGTCTCGATGTCGAAGGCCACCAGGACCACCTCCACGCCGGCCCTGCGGAACTCCCGGACGACCTCCTCCTCCTCCCTCGGGACCCACGCGTGGTTCCAGTAAGCGGCCAGCGCCTCGACGAACGGCCCCTGGGACTCGATCCAGGGCCGGGTGCCCGGGTAGCAGTGCAGGTCGACCTTCCGCATCACCCCTCTCCCCGGCCCGGCAGCCGCCGGTCGCGCTCCCCGGCCCGTTCCGGCCTCCGCCATCCCCGGATGGGTCGCCCGGCCCTCATCCGGCCGGCCCGATCAGCCCGCACCTTCGGCCCGGTCGTCGGCCTCGTCGGCGTCGGCGGAGAAGTCGGCCAGCTCGAGCAGGCCCGGCCCGTAGCGCGCTTCGAGGACGTCCGGCAGGTCGGCGTAGATCCGCTGCACGAAGAGGTCGTGACGGATGTAGGTCTTGACCAGGCTGGCCAGCAGCGGGGCGTCGCTGTACAACCCCTCCCAGCCCTCGCCGTCGCGGGCCAGCGCCCACAGCGACCACCGGGAGTCGACGACCGCGGCCAGGTGCCGGACCTGGCGGGAGGAGTAGAGCGTACCCTCGGTGCTGGCGTGCCGCACCACCTGGCCCCGCGGACGGGGGAAGGGGAGGGGGCCGAAGTGCACGATCACGAACCGCACGCCCCGTTCGCCGGCGGTGCCGACCACCTCCCCCAGGGGGTGGAGCTCGCCCGTACGGCCGTGCAGGTAGACCCGGTTCTGCGCCCGCGCGATGGCCTCGCGGGCCCGCTCGACCACGTCCTCGAAACCGCCGAGGCGGGACACCGCCAGTGGCGGCTGCCGGTCGTCTCTCCGGGGCAGCGAGTCCAGCCCGCGCCGGGCGGCGTCCAGGCGCGACCGGAAGTCCGCCTCCAGGGTGGCCAGCAGCTGGCCCGGAGGGACGGCCGCGTAGCGGGCGGGGCGCTGAGCGGTCTGGACCACCGCCCCGCGCTCCACCAGCCGGCGCAGCGTCTCGTACACCTTCGGCTGCGGCACCCCCGTCTGGTTGGAGATGGCGTACCCGGTGGTCCCCTGCGCGACCAGTAACCCGACGTAGGTACGGGCCTCGTACTGCGAGAACCCGAGCTGGGTCAGCCGCAGGGCGATCTGCTCGATCGGCTCAGACACCGAGCGCCACCTCGTTCTGTCCCGGCCGTGCCGGCGGAATCTCGATAACTACCATCGTAGGGTGTAGCCTCCCCGAGATCCTATCACGGCGTCCGGTCGGCCGCGCCGGTGCCGTCGATCGTCCCGTCACGGCGGAGGGTGTGGCATCCCCATCGGCCGGTTCCGTGGCGGGTTTCGACGCCGGCCGGGGCGGGTATCTGTGCAGCATCGGGCAGGGCCGCGAGGCAAGCGGCCCGCGGTTCGAAGTGGATGGTCCGGGGGGTGTCATGGCACTGAAGGCAGCCTGGGAGATCGCGCTGGAGAAGTACGCCTACGAGACCGACGAGAAGCTGCACGCCGAGCTGACGGCGCAGCTCCAGGACCTCATGGAACACGTCGCCCTGCTGGACGAGTGCTGGCACCGCATCGTCCCGCAGCCGGCGCCGTCCCCGGCGGCCCCCGAGCGGCAGGGCCTCGGTGGGGCCGGGTTTGAGCCCCGGGAAGCGCGGGTAATGGATGGCCAGGACACCATCGATCGAGGAGGTGACGGCGCATGCTCGGAATTGGGGTGTTGATCCTTCGGGCCGTCGTTGGCCTCACCGTGGCGGCCCATGGTGCACAGAAGCTGTTCGGATGGTTCGGCGGCCCCGGCCTGAAGGGCTTCGCCGGGACGCTGGGGCAGCTCAACATCCGGCCTGCGCCTCTCTGGGCCGTGGTCGCAGGGCTGGCCGAGTTCCTGGGCGGCCTGGCCCTGGCGCTGGGCCTGGTGACGCCGCTGGCGGCTTACGCGATCGCCGGCTCGATGCTGGTCGCGATCGCCACGGTCCACCTGAGCAGGGGGTTCTGGAACCACAACGGCGGCTTCGAGTTCCCGCTGACCATTCTCGCCTCCGTGGTGGCCATCGCCCTCGCCGGTCCGGGCGCCTACTCGCTCGACCGCTGGCTCGCGATCTCCCTGCCCGAGCCGCTGACCCTGATCGTCGGGGCGGCGGTGGTGGTCGCCGGTGTACTGGCGGCACTGGCCGGCCGGGCATCGGCGCGGACGATGTCCGCCGCCCGTCCGCAGACGACCTGAGGCGCGACCGACTTCCTGAACCGGGAGATCCCCCCCGAGGGGTGGCCGGGCGGCCGGAGCCGCCCGGCCACTTCCGTTCACGGAGAGGAGCCGCCTGTGGGGGGCTGGGGCCGGGTCGCTCCCCCGAGCACGGCCAGGGCCTTCCCCGCCCGATCCAGATAGGTCGGGTCGAGGCCGGAGAAGGGGGTCACGGAGAGCGAGAGCAGCACGTGCTCCGCCCCCGCCTCGGCGTAGTCGCCGATGACCCGGGCCAGGCGTTCGGGACCGCCGGCGGCGACCCGGCCCCGCAGGGAGACCTCGCTCTCCCCGGCCAGCCTCGCCGCTCCGGCCAGGATCCGGTCCAGGGTGCTGCCCTCGACCGGCAGGGCGAGCAGGCCGGCGCTCGCCGTGAGCGGGCGGGCGCGGCCCTCGGCGGCCTCCGCCCGGCGCAGCGCCGCCAGCAGTTCCCGGTACCAGCCGGTGTCCGGGCCGCCCCAGGCGGCGTTCCAGCCCGCGGCCCGGCGGGCGGCCAGGCGCAGCATCCGGGGCCCCGCCGCCGCCACCCATACCGGTGGCGCCGGGGCGGTGACGACGATCTCGGCCTCGTCCAGATGGAGGTAGCGTCCCTCGAAGCTCACCCGCTCGCCGCGCAGCAGGGGTGGCAGCACCTCCAGCGTCTCCTCCAGCCGTGACACGAGGTGGTCGAAGGGGAGGCCGAAGGCTTCGAACTCCGGCCGGTGCCAGCCCGCCCCGAGGCCGAGGATCAGGCGGCCGCCGGCGGCCTCGGCCAGGGTCGCGGCCTCCCGGGCCAGCTGGCCCGGGTGGCGGAAGGGGTTGCAGAGCACCAGCACCCCGAGCTGGATCTGCCGGGTGTGCGCTGCCAGGTGGGTGAGGGCCACCAACGGCTCCAGCGCTCCGCGCCGGCGCCGGTCACGCTCGATCCAGAAGTGATCCATGACCCAGACCGAGTCGAAACCGAGTTCCTCCGCCCGCCGGGCCTGGTGGGTCAGCTCCCTCAGGGTGGCCGGCCGGCCGCTCTCCAGGTCGTACTCCTGCAGGGCGACGCCGACACGCACGACCGCAGTGTACGGTGGCGGACCGGCCATGCCGGGGCCGCCTACGCGATCCGGGGGTCGGGCGGAGGGTCCGGGGGCCCGGCGGCGAAGCGGGCCGCCAGCTCGGTGCGGGAGCGAACCCCCAGCTTTCGGTAGGTGCGGGTCAGGTGGACCTCGACCGTGCGGGGACTCAGGAAGAGGCGCTCGGCCACCTCTCGGGTGGTGGCCCCCGAGGCCGTGAGCAGGGCCACCTGCAGCTCCTGGGGCGTCAGCTCCTCGATGGGGCCGAGGTCGCGCCGGCGCACGGTCGCGCCGCTGGCCTGCAGCTCCTGCCGGGCCCGTTCCGCCCACCGCCGCGCCCCGTGCAGCTCGAAGGTCTCCAGGGCCGCCCGGAGCTGGGCCCTCGCCGCCCGACGGTGGCCCTGGCGGCGCAGCCGCTCGCCGTAGCAGAGCGCGGTGCGGGCTCGCTCCAGCGGCGACACGCGGTTGGTGGCGGCTCCCAGGGCCGCCGAGAAGCACTGGTCGGCCTCCTCGTCGTCGGCCAGGAGCGCCCGGCCGCGAGCGATCACGCTTCGAGTCCAGTCGCCGAGCCCCTCCCATCGCTCCAGCTCGGCCAGCGTGGCCCGGGCCTCGGCGCGCCGACCCGCCCGCACCAGGGCCTCGACCAGGTCGCCGGTGCAGGCGAGGACGACCGGGTTGCGGCCGGCGCCGTCGCCGGCCGCGAGCAACAGCTCGACCGCCGGCTCCGGGCGGCCGAGGCTCAGCTCCAGGTGGCCCAAAGCCGCCCTGGCCCTGGCCAGGGTGGCAGCATCCCCGGCCTCGACCGCGCCTCTCATGGCAGCCGCGGCCAGCGAACGGGTTTCCTCCTCGTTGCCGATACGTGCCTCCAGCTCCGCCTGCTGGCAGTGGCGTCGCCAGGCGCCCGGGCCGGACGGGCCGATGAGCTGCAGCCCTTCGGCCGCCAGCGCCCGCGCCTGGAGCAGGTGTCCCTGCCGGAGCTCGAGTTCGAAGAGCGCGGAGAGGACGAAGGCCAGGCCCACCACGGAACCGCCTCGTCGCTCTCGCTCGACCGTGGCCTCGAGGACGCGGCGGGCCGTCTCGTGCTCCTCCGCCAGCACCAGGATGCCGGCCAGCCGAGCGGTGGAGCGGGCGTCGATGGCGGGCACGCGATCGAGGACCTCGAGGGCCAGCCGCCGTGCCTCCGTCATCTCGCCCTCGAGCAGCCGGAGCCAGGCGTGCACGGCCAGGACGGAGGCCCTGGCCTCGATCGGGTGTCCCTCGAGGAGGGCCAGGGCCCGTGCCACCAGCGGTCTCGCCGCCTCGACCTCCGGGCGATCGAGGAGGTAGCGGGCCGCCTGCGCCAGCATGCCCGAGGCGCGGACGGGGTCCAGGTCCCGGACCCGCTCGGCCTCGGCCACCAGGGTCGGCACCGGCATGGTCCCGTGCCGCCGGAAGGCGACGTTGGCCCCCTCCAGGATGAGGTCGGCGCGCAGCAACGCGTCGTCGGCCAGGGCCAGTCCCTCCTCGACCAGCGTCTCCGCCTCAGCGATCGTGCCCGCCGCCAGCGCAGCGCGGGCGGCGTTCAGGGTGCGGTGGGCCCGCCGGGTCGGCTCCGGGCTCAGTCGGGCCGCGGTGGCGAGGACCCTGGCCGCGGCGATGGTTCCGCCCCGCCGCTCCGCCCTCGCCGCCGACACCTCCAGCGCCCTGGCCACCTCCTCGTCCGGTCCGGTCGCGGCCAGGGCGCGGTGCCAGGCCGAGCGATCGGGATCGCTGAGGAGCAGCGCCTCGGCCAGGGCCGCGTGCGCACGCCGCCGGCGCTCCGGGTCGGCTCCGTGGTACACGGCCGAACGCATCAGGGGATGGGAGAAGCGGAGGTTGGGTCCCTCGACACGTAGCAGGCGGGCTCGTTCCGCCTCGGAGGTACCCGCCCAGCTCCCCTCGCAGGCGCGGACGACCTCGGCCACCGCCTGGCTGTCGTTGGCGGCGGCCACCAGCAGAGCGTCGCGGGCCGACTCCGAGAGCCCCGCGATCTCGGCCAGGAAGGCCTGCTCGATCACCGAGGCGGCGCGGACCGGTGCCGGCAGCGGCTCCCGTCCGTTCAGCTGGTCGGCCGAGAGGGTCCGGGGCAGCTCCAGCAGCGCCAGCGGGTTCCCCGCCACCTCGGCGACCAGGTGCCGGGCCACCTGCTCGGCCACCGGGACCGGGGCCTCCCGGCGCAGGAGCGTCACGCCCGCGGCCGGCTCGAGGCCCGCGATGGGCAGCTCCGGGATGCCGTTGAGGTGGGCACCGGCCGCCTCGTGGCTCCGCATCGCGACGATCATCGCCAGACGCTGGGTGCCCAGCCGGCGGGCGGCGAAGCCCAGCGCCCGGGCTGAGTCGGGGTCGAGCCAGTGGGCGTCGTCCACCGCGCAGAGCAGCGGCTCCCGCTCGGCCGCGGCCTCGAGCAGGCTCAGGGTGGCGGCCCCGACCTCCATCCCCCCGGCCCCGGCGATCGGGGCCAGGGCGAGCGCCCCCTCCAGGGCCCGGGCCTGGCGCTCGGGGATCTGGCCCAGGAGGCCGACCAGCGGCCACAGCAGGGCGTGGAGACCGGCGTAGGGCCAGCTGGCCTCGACCTGGACCCCGACGGCGTGCAGCACCCGAAACCCCCGGGCCCGCTCGACGGCGTGCCGCAGGATGGCGGTCTTGCCGATCCCCGGCTCCCCGGTGAGCAGGAGCGCAGCGGCCTGGCCCGACCGGGCCGTCTCCAGGACCGCCTCCACCCGGGCGCACTCCTGCGCGCGCCCCAGCAACATGCTGGCCATCCTAGCGACACGGCCGGGGGGCGGGGACCCCGGAGCCCGGCTACCGGGGCCCCGCCGTGGGGGGAAGGGAATCGAGTGATCTCGTCGAGCGACGGTCGAGCGGTATCTCCCGCCGGCGATCATGCTGGCGTGGGGCGGGGCCGCGTGGCGTACGTGGAGCCCGCAGTTCTCGTCGCGGAGAGGTCCCCACCGCAACCCGAGGACGGCTCGCGGCGGCGCGTGACCGCCGCCCGGGGCTCACCGCCGGCTCCCCCCGCTGAGGATCTCGTCCAGCCAGTCGAAGACCACCCCGGCCACGGCGCGGCCGAGCCCGTGCTGCTCGGGCTCGGCGCCGTCCTCGGCCGCGAACAGGACGTAGTCCTTGCGGCCACCCAGGCCCTCGTACAGCATCCTGGCCTGGTTGCCGAGGCGGACGTCCGTGGCCTGGTCGCAGACCAGGGTCGGGCACCGGATGCGAGCGGGATCCAGCCGGAAGTCCAGCATGGTGCGCAGGAACTCGCGGTGCGTGGCGAGCCCGCAGGAGCGCAGGCCGCGCTCGCGACTGAACCGGTGCTCGGGCCTGACCGACGACCGGAGGGCCTGCTCCACGGCCGGGTCCTCGGCCACGATGCGTTCGACCAGCTCCGGACCCATCCGGGCGATGATGGCGGCCTCCAGGTCGACCAGGCCCGGGTCCGTGACCAGGGCGGCGGGGCGATGGTCGTGGCTGGCCGCGCGCGCCGCCAGGTAGCCGCCGAGACCCTGGCCGACGAGGACGATGCGGCCGGGGTCGACCTCCGGTCTGGTGGTCAGGACGTCGAGCGCCGGACCGATCACCGACTCCCAGTCGGGGCGGAGGGTGGACCGCCGATCCCGCAGCGGCGCGCCCTGTCCCGGGCCGTCGAAGACCAGGCAGTGGTAGCCGTGGGCGAGGGCGGCCGCACCGGTGAGGAAGTACCCCTCCTCGGCCGTCCCGTCCATGCCCGCGATCACGACCAGGGTCGGTGCGGGGTCCGGCCGGGCGGTGAGCAGATAGCCGGGGAGGGACTCGCCCTGGAACGGGATCTCCACCGCGTGGGCGGGCCGGTCGAACCGATCGAGGGCGCGGCGGAAGCACTCGCGGGAGGCCCGAAACGATTCCAGCCCGCAAGCCATGAGACAGGGCGGCAGGGCCAGCTCGGCCGCCCGGTAGTAGGTGGAAGCGCGCAGCAGGTCCTCCCCGGCCCTCGGCCCTCCGGCCGCCCGGAGCCGCCGCTCGGCGCGGTCGCGCGTGCGCTCGGCCAGCTCGTGCCAGGTCGAGTACCAGCTTTCGCGGTCCCGGCCGGCGCGCTGGGCGGCGAACTGGCACTCTCCGAGGTCGGCCCCTCCGTAGCGGACGTGGGCGAGTACGTGCCGGAGCCGCGCACGCCGGTCGTCGTCGGTGAACCTGTGGTCGTCCGCGGCGCGGCACGAGAGGCCGCCGGACATGGACGAGATGCTTCCGCACCGGCCCCGGGCAGGGCGTACGAGAAACCCGTAATCCTGACCGGGAGGAATGGGCCGGGGGCGTCGCCGGTCTGGCTCCGGTTCGCGATGGACGCTTCCCACTCGGGCTTGATCGCCCTCGCCCAGCGATTTGCCCAACGCCGGTGGCCATCGCCGCTTGTCGCCGTGCCGCCCCGCCGTCGATAACTGAGAAGGTCGCGCCGCCGCGGCGTGACGTCCAAGTCCAGCCTGACGGGGGTGTGGGTATGAAGATCGACCTCGAGGTCTTCGATGCCGAGCGTGAGGTTCGGGAGCTGGAGTCGCGCCTGCGCTTCGCCCCGAGCGGAGACGAGCCCTTGCTGAGGGCCCTGCGGATGAGCCTGGAGATGAAGCGAGACCGCCTCGCCCGCCTGCAGTCGGCGCGGCAATCGGTGGCGTGAGCCGTGGACGGCCGCGCCGGTCGGGCCCGGCGCGGCCGTCGTTCACGTCGCCATCAAGGGTGCAGGATGACCTTGGTGTAGCCGTCGATGCGCTTGTCGAACTTCTCGTACGCCTCCGGGGCCTGGTCCAGGGGCACCTCGTGGGAGACGACGAAGCTGGGCCTGGCCCGGCCGGAGATGATCAGGTCGCGCAGGTAGCGGTTGTAGCGCTTGACGTTGCACTGACCGGTGCCCAGGCGGAGCCCCTTCTCGAACAACTTGCCGAAGGCGAGACGCAGCACGCCCTGCTTGGCGTGGTCGTCGACGCCCCCGGGGTCGGAGGGCACGTAGAGCCCCGGGATTCCGATGGCGCCGGTGGGACGGACGGTCTGGATGACGGCGTTCAGCACCAGGGCCGGGTCCTCGCGCTCGGCGCCCTGGGCGACCGCCTGATAACCGACGGCGTCGACCCCCTTGTCGGTCCCCTCGCCGTCGGTCTGCGCCTTGATCTGCTCCACCGGGTCGCCCTCGTCGAAGTTGATCGGGATGGCTCCGATCTCCTTGGCCTTGGCCAGCCGTTCCGGCACCCGGTCCACGGTGAAGACCCGCGACGCGCCCCTCAGGAGGGCGGAGTAGGTGGCCATCAGGCCGACCGGCCCGGCCCCGTACACCGCCACCGTCTCCCCCGGCCGTACGTCGGCCAGCTCGCAGCCGTGGTAGCCGGTGGGGAAGATGTCGGCCAGCATGGCGAAGTCGGCCTCGTGCTCCCTGCCAGGAGGCAGGGGCAGGCAGTTGAAGTCGGCGTAGGGCACGCGCAGGTACTCGGCCTGGCCGCCCGTGTAGGGGCCCATGGCCACGTAGCCGTAGGCGCCGCCGGCGAAGCCGGGGTTGACCGTCAGGCAGAATCCGGTGTATCCGGCCACGCAGTTCTTACAGAACCCGCAGGCCACGTTGAAGGGCATGACGACCCGGTCGCCCCTCTTGATCGAGGTGACGGCGCTCCCCACCTCCTCCACGATGCCGAGGTTCTCGTGTCCGAACACGATGCCCGGCCGGGCCGCGGTCCGGCCCTCGTACATGTGGAGGTCGGACCCGCAGATGCAGGTGGAGGTGATCCTGACCAGGACGTCGTTGGGATGCTGAATGGTCGGATCGGGCACGTTCTCGACCGCGACCCGGAACGGCTCCTTGTACACAACGGCCTTCATGGGCATATCTCCTTAGGGTGGAACCCGAGCCGTGAAGGTTGCGGTCACAGGGACCGCGAGCATCCCCAGGGCAAGGCGAGATCGGGCATCGGCACCACCTCCTTCCAGCCATGCCAACGGCCGACCGTATCGGCCGGCCTCGTCCCTCACCTCCACCGTAGGCTTGCCCGGAGGAGCAGGTCAACATTGAGTTGACGGGTGGCGAGGGGGCTCCGTCAGCGTCCGAGGGCGATGGGGACCGGCGCCGGCACCGCGCCGGCGAGCACGATCCGAACCCGTCGACCGTCCTGGTAGCGACGGTCCCAGCCTCCATGGTCGAGTTCGTCCACCGCCCGCAGCGTCCGGCTGCCGAGGCGGAAGGTGCAGCGCTCGGTTCGCCCCTCCGAGGGCAGGCGGCAGCGTCCCACCATGTGCGTTCCGTGCAGGTCGGTCGACGCCGCCGCCAGGGTCGCATCGGGATGCCTCACGATCACGACCGCTCCCTCCGGCCCCGCGTACACCCCCTGGCCGCGGGCGGGCAGCCGCACGTCGCCCACGCGGTAGGCGCCAGGGTCGAGCCCGACGGTGAGGTCGGGCGGCTGGCTGGCGATGACCGCTCCGGCGCAGGCAGCCAGGGCGCCGATCAGGACCGGACCCGGCCGGCGCCGGCCGGCCTGGCGGCCGCCCCGGCGGATGGGGTGGGGGCTGCCGACCGGGAGGGGCAGCCGCTGGAGTTCCACCGGGTGGTCGGAGGTCGGGTGGTCAGAGGTCGGCCGAGGCCCGGCGCAGGGTGGCGTTCTCCACGTAGCCACCGAGCTCGGGGGAGAGCCACACCGTGAGCACCCAATCGTCCTGGGGCAGGGGGTGCCGGCGCCGATGACGATCGATCACGGCCGAGCGGTTGCTGAAGCGGAGCTCACAGCGTACGTGACCGTCGCTCTCGCGACCTCGCTCCTGGAAGGAGCCGGCCTCGCCCAGCTCCGGTTCCAGGGTGGCTCCGATCTCGAAGAAGGGCGCCAGCGCCTCCTCCCAGACCTGGAGCAGCGCGGGGTTGACGTAGCGGCTCAGGCGCTGACGGGGATCCGGGATGTCCCTGACCGTGCTCAGCGTGTACTCCTCCACGTCCTCCGGCACCGGTCGGGCGACGGCGGCCAGCCAGCAGCAGAGGTCGTACAGCAGGCAGAAACAGATCCCGCGCAGGGAGTCGGTGCGACGGCTCCCGTAGTCGGGCCTCTCGGAGCCCCTGCGGCCGGCCTCCCACGAGCCGCCGCGGTCGATCCCGTTCATGCCCATCTGCCGCGGCGGCTGGCGGCTGCCTCGACGACCTGCGTGGCCAGGTTGAGGTAGGCCTGGCGGAGCTCGTTGCCCACCTCGGTGATGGCGACGTGCTTGATCAGGGCCAGTGTCGCCCGGTCGTCGTCCGGGACCTCCACCACCGCCGTCACGACCTCGCGGATCCGTTCGAGCAGCTGACGCACCTGGGGAGCCTCCCGGATCTGTCTGATCCTGGGGACGATGTAGGAGACGACGACCGGTTTGCCCTGGACGCTGTCCGAATCCAGGTACTCGACCGCGCCCACCAGCGCGGTCGGGTCGGCGGTGGTGGGCAGCACCAGCACGTCGGCCTCCCCGATCCAGGCGGCGGCCACGGCCGCCTCCGCGGAGGTGAAGGCGGGCAGGCGGTTGGGCAGGTCGACGACGATGGCCGCGTGCCGGGATCGCAGGTAGCCGGCCACGCGGTGGATCTGGGCCGGCGCGTATCCGTCCACGGCGTCGCGCGACTCCGGATAGACCGCCAGCGCCGGCGTCTCCGCGTAGGCGGGCCCGGGGGGTTCGACCCCCGCCATGAGACTCTGGACCAGGTCGCGCATGGTCGTGGCCCTGCCCTGCACGTCGAGTCGACCCCAGGCGTCCGGGTTGCCCACGTTGGCGTCGACCAGCGCCGCCGTGTGCCCGAAGGGATCGATGGCCTCCCCGAGGATGGCTGCCACCGCGGCAGCGCTGGCCGTCTTCCCGACCCCCCCTTTGCGGGACACCACCGCCGCCAGCAGCGGCTTGCAGGCCAGCACGGCCTGGCCCAGCTCCGGGCTGACCGACACCCGGCGTCCCTGGCTCAACCGGTCGAGGATCTGACGCGGTCCGAGGCCCGATCCGGGGCGCGCCTGCGATCGCCCGCCGCGGGATTGCGGATCGTCGAGCAGCGATCGACGTGAGCTCGGCCCCCGGTCCCGATACGACGGCGTCGGAGGGGCGCCGGGGGGCCCCCCGGGCTCGATCGGGCGGGCGCGGCCCAACAGCTCGAAGGGATCCGGGATGCCCCTGTTCGCTCCCCCGCTCCCGGTGGGGGGCCGGGAGGAGCTCGAGGCCGCCTCGGCCTCCGGCGGCTCTCGGTGATACGCCCGCTCGCGGGCGGGCTCCGCCATCTCCCCGTGGGGTCGATGCTCGGTTCCGTCTCCGTGCCCAACGCCCCTGTTCCCGGTCCGCTCGCGCAGCGAGGGGTACGGGGGGCCGGCCGGTTCTCTCTCCCCCGGCCGCTCCTCGCGCCGGCTGAAGGGTGACCGTTCGGCCTCTCGCCCTCGAGGTCGAGCCTCCCGCGCACCCGGGGAGTACGAGCCGTCGGTGGCGCTCGGGATCGGCCCCGCCGGGCCGCGCAGGGCCAGCTCGGCGAGCCGGCGGGGATCGTCGTCCACGCTGGCCAGGACGTTGGGAAGATGGGAGTAGAGACCCAGCGTCGTCTCGTCCGGGACCGCGACCACGAAGTCCGCGTCGAGACCGGGCACCCAGCGTGGCAGGTCGTCCTCGTGCACGGTGATCACGATCGGTCGACCGGGAGCCGTTGCCATCCGCTCCCACCACTCGTTCAGCTCGTCGCCCTCCCGCCCCCTGGCCGTGAGGAAGGCCAGGCCCGGCACCGGCGCGATCAGCGTCTCGACCATGCTCGGCCCGGCCAGCCGGGCGAGGGTGGCCGCCGCCACCCATGCGTGCGGTTCCTCGAGCAGGATCAGGACCGTACGACGCGGTGTTCCGCTAGCGGCCAATGGCGTTGCGCGCCTCCTGGATCGATCCTCCGGACATGGGGACGTGGTAGGTGAGGTGGTGGACGATCCCGGCGGCCAGGATGAGCAGCCCGACCGCCAGCGCCGATCCCTCGAGGGCCCGCGGATGGGCGGTCACACGCCGGGCCTGGTGGAGGCTCGCCCCCACCGCGTAGGCGGTGCAGCTCAGCACCACCGCCCACACCAGCAGCCGGGCTGCCGCCAGCGCTTCCGCGGTCGTGGGCGGCCCTGCGGCGAGGAAGGTCAACGCCGGTCCCGGATCCGGGCGGCCGAGCACCAGGAGGGCCGCGCCCAGCTGCACGAGCCCGACCACCAGCGGCACGACCACTCGGTTGATCACTGCGCGAAGATACCCGCCAGCGAGGCCACCAGCGGCGCTCCGATGAGCACGAGGACGGGCACGATCATCAGCCCCATCGGGATCACGATCAGGGTCTTGGCTTGGGCCGCGGCGACGCGCGCCTCGGCGAGCCGTTGCGCGTACGTCGCTCTGGCCAGCCCAGTGTATACGTCCTGCGCGCTCAAGCCTCGTTCGGTGACCCGGCGAACGGCTGCGCCGAGCGCGGTGAAGGCGGGGACGTCGTAGGCGATCCCGATCAGCTCGTAGGTGTGGGCGGTGCTCCAGGCCGTGAGGGCGCCGGGGAACTCAGGACCGGCTGCCCCGGGCCGGGCGTGGCCGCCGGGGTCGCGGCCGAGCACCTCCCGGAGCGCGGGGTCACGCTGACAACGAGCCAGTAGCAACAGCGCCTCCCCGGTCGGCAGGCGGTGGTGAATGGTCATGGCCGCCAGCTGGGGCAGGCTGTCGGCGACGGCGCGGTCCAGCGCGTCCCTCCGGTCGGATGCCTGCCGGCGCAGGCGCGCGTAGGCGAGGAGCGCGACGCCGGCCGCCAAAACGAGGGCGAGCGCCGGCGGGAACCCCGACCCGGAGCCGGCCACCAGGGCCAGCTCGTCGAGGCCCAGCATGCCCGCCAGGGCCACGCCGGCGGCCCCTGCGGTGCGAAGGACCCAGCCGCCGGCGGTCTCGTTCCGGCCGGCGATGACGAGCAGGCGATCGACATCGGTCTCGTCGCGGAGACGGCGCAGGGGCGGGAGACGGTCCCCGAGTCGCTCGCCCAGGGGCCGGCGGTCGGCCAGCCCGCGCAGCCGGGCCAGGCGGCGCCAGCTGAGCACGGCGGGATGGGTGGTGATGCCGAGATGCCACAGGGCCGCCACCCAGAGCGTGCCGATCAGGGCGGCGAGCGCAGCCAGCCGCAGGTCAGGCAACGAGCGCCTCCATCTCGCGCCGGATGGCCTCGACGTCCCACCCCGTCCAGCGAAGCGGCCGGGCCACCCGTCCGATCATCCAGACCAGCCCCAGGTACATGCCCAGGACGGCCAGCGCCACCGCCTGCCCCGGCGGGGAGACGTAGAAGGCTTGCATGCTGGGGACCCGTGTCACCGCCACGAGCATGACGGCCATGATGACGCCGATGGCGATCGCGGCCGCACGCTGCTGGGCCACGGTGGCGTGGTTCTCCTGCTGGATCTCGACGCTGAGCTCCAGCACGGGACGGAGGACGTCGTCGATCAGTCCCACCAGCGAGCCGGGATCCCGGGTCCGTGCGATGAGGAGACAGGTGACGAGGAGGTCGGCCAGGGGAGAGCGAGCCCGACGCGCCACCTCCACCAGCCCCGGGGCCACGGGGCCGTCGCCCGCCAGGGGCGCCAGGACGTGCCGGAGCTCCGGCACAGGGGCACGCGCCGTTTCCCGGAGCGCCCGGTCGAGGGCCAGGTTGGATTGTTGCATCAGGCTCCGGAGTTCCAGGGCGAGGCCGGCCAGCGCGCGCTCCATGGCCAGGCGTCGCCGGGCCGCGCGACCGGCCAGCAGCCAGGGCAGGCCGAGCAGGCCGAGGGCCCCGCCGGCGATGGCCAGGGTCGGTACACCGGTCAGCGCGCCCAGGGCGAAGCCGGCGACCAGGCAGAGGGCGCGCAGGA
Source organism: Bacillota bacterium (assembly GCA_021323605.1). Classification (GTDB taxonomy): domain Bacteria; phylum Chloroflexota; class Dormibacteria; order Dormibacterales; family Dormibacteraceae; genus CADDZO01. Next base: position 14,564 of record JAJPKS010000049.1, read on the forward strand.
GCAGCCAGGTCCGCAGCCCGAGGCCAAGGCTGAGGCCCAGGTCGCGCTGACGCTCGAGGTGCCGCCGGAGGCGGGCACGCCAGCGTTCGCGCGCGTCCCGGTCCAGGGGGCCGAGATAGAGCGCGGCTGCGATGGCCGCCAGGGCGAACACCAGCACGATCTGGGCCACGAAGATCAACGGGGGTACGATCATGGCCGTCCCGCCTGCTGGAGCCGAGGTGCGGCCGCGGCGTCCGGCTCGAGGGCCCGAGGGCGCTGGCTCTTCGAGGTCGCCCGGCCGGGGCGCGTCCGGAGACGGTGGCTACGCATAGGGGACCTCGGGTCCCCCCAGCCAGGGGCCGATGCGGGTTCGAAGCCGCGGGGGAAGGTCGCCGATCAGGCGGCAGCTACGGCGGAGGCTGCCCTCGGCTGACATCCGGTACACCTCGACCACGTGGTCGGGTGCTTCACCCAGCGCCACCACGCCGCTCACGCGGCGGGCTCCGCTTCCGGCGTGGGTGAGGTGAACGACGACGTCGATGGCCTGGTGCACGGCTCGTTTGGCCAGCTCGTAGCTGGCGGCGTTGTTCCCGAAACGCGGGGACTCCATCGCGTAGCTGGCCGCCCGCTCGATCGCGAGCACGGCATCGTCGGCGTGGATGGTGACGATGCTGCCGTCGTGTCCGGTGCTGAGCGCGGTGCAGACGTCCGCCATCTCCGCGCCCCGGGCCTCACCCAGCAAGATGCGTTCGGGGCGAAAGCGCAGGGCGGCCCGGACCAGGTCCCGGATCGTGATGCCGGCGTCCTGCCGGAGCACGGCCGGGACGGTGCAGAGATTGATGCAGAGGGGAACCCAGGGCCGGGGCTGGCGGCGTCCGGTCCGAGGGTCGATCGGCCCGTCGCCACGATCCGCCTCCAGGTGGAGCTCGGCGCTGTCCTCGATCACCACCACCGTCTCGTGGTCGGGAATCATGCCCGCCAGCACCCGCATCAAGGTGGTCTTGCCGGTGGCGGTGCCTCCGGCGATCAGGAGGTTGGCCCGGCCGTGCACGCAGGCCCCCAGGAACTCCGCCACCCCGGGCGGCATCACCGACTGCCGGACGTAGTCGTCCAGGGTGCGGGTCGCGGCGGTCGAGGACACCCGGATCGTGGCCTGCACCCCGGCGTCGCCGGAGATGGCGGGCTTGATGGCGACGATCACCCGCATGATCCCGCCCACCGTCGCCTCGGCCACCGGGGCGGCGTCGTTGAGCTGGGTGGCGCCGACCACGCCCACCAGGCCCAGGACCCGGTCCCGGAAGAAGGCGATGACCTCTTCGTCGCCGGCGAACGGATTGCCGGTGGTCCGCAGCAGCGCCTTGCGTCCGCCGGCGGTGACGACCCAGCGGTCGGATCGAAAGCAGTGGATCTCCTCCAGGTCGGGCAGCAGGTAGAGCAGGCGGGAGAGCGGCCACAGGCGTGAGGCCCGCACCCGGGTGGCCAGCGCCACCGCCTCCCGGAGGGAGGCGTCGGTGAGCAGCCGCTCGTGGGTCATGGGCTGGACCCCGAAGCGAAGCGGGGCTTCGATCACCCGCTGCAGCAACGACTCAACCGTGGCCGGCAGTGTCTCCTCCTCGCGCACCGAGGGCGGAAGTCCGGCGAGACGGCGGGACTCCTCGAGGCAGTGGGCGAGGCGCTCGGCCAGGTCGCGGACTCCGTCCGGGAGCTCCGGCCAGTCGATCCGCTCGAGGCCCTCGTAGGCGGGGACCGGGGCCGTCTCGGGAACGATGCCGCCGATCACCGCACCCGCCCCGGTCGTCCTGTCGCCGGGATGCGCAGGACCCGCAGCAGGTCCGTCGGCGCGACCGGGATCGCGTCGTCCTCGGCCCGGGCCGCGCGGCGTTCGTCCCAGGACAGGAAGGCACTCAGTCGCGCCCCGGGCAGGTGCTCGGCGAACACCTGGCGCACCTGGTCCCGCAATGCTCCCCGCCGTGTCTCGTAGACGACGATCTCGATCTGCGGCAGCTGGGCGGCCTTCAGTACCTGGATCGACTGCGCGAGGCGAACCGGGCTGTCCTGGATGACGACCAGGACCCGCTGGGAGGTGGCGCAGATGACCTCGCCCGTGCGGCGAGGGGATTCCAGCCCCGGGTGGGCGAGGGCGGCGCCGAGGTCGAGCACGACCAGCTCGTCCGGCAGCGAGCGAAGAGCCGACGCGAGCCGGGAGAGGAGGTCCGCCACGCCGGGTCCGCAGAAACCGTGGAGACCAGGGATGACCCGCAGGCGTGGACGGGCCGGCACGCGAACCGCCTGCTGCTCGAGCATGGCCGTGGTGATCGCCTGGGTGCCGAACAGGTTGCCGATGCCGCAGCCGCCGAAGTCGAGCGCGATCATGTCGGCCAGGTTGCCGGTGCCGGACATGTCGGCGTCGATCGCCAGAACGTGGGCGCGGTCGGCCGCGGCCCAGGCCAGCGCCAGGGCCAGGCTGGTCGAGCCCTGGCCGTCCTTGGTGGTCAGCACGCTCACGACCGTGGTCATCGACCTCCCTGCGGCCTCCCGGCGCCGCCCGCGGCGGTGCTCGATGGCGGTGGAGGGGCCGGCGGCGCGGAGACCGTGGTCGAGGGTTCGACTCCGGTGGGGACCCCCCGCGCGGTGTCCGCCAGCTCCTGGACCGCGTCGGTCACCACCACCCCACCGTCGTCCGGAACCCCGGTGCCGTCGCTCTTGGCCGCGAAGAGCGAGACGTCGTTGGCCTGCAGGGAGATCCAATCCGGTTCATCGGCCGCCGGCACCAGCACCGACAACGGCCGGCCAGCCGCGACGACCACCAGATGGCGTCCGACCAGCATCGTCCGTCCGCCCACGACCGCGTAGACGTCCAGGGCGTCGCCGACGGTCACGTCCGGGGCGGCGCGCACGGTCAGGGGGACCTGAGCCACGTCCCGGTCGAGCAGATCGTCCGGGGTGAGGAGGGTGCCGGCCCGCATCGCGTGAGCCACCCGGCGGTGCAGCGGGCTCTGCTGGAGGATCGTGAACCGGTCGCCGGCGTCGGGGATGCGGACCTGCCTGACGTCGTCGGCCGCCAGCACGGTCCCCGCCGTCACGTCCCTGGTCAGCATCCACGCGGAACGGGTGGCCCGCGACTGGGCGATGGCCTCCAGGTAGAGGAGTCCGATGACCGCCACCACCACCGCGGTCAGGGCGATGGCGACGACCTGCCGGCGGATCACGCCGTGGCCTCCGCCACCCTGCCCCCGAACGCAGGGCTGGCGGCACGTCTCACGTGCACCGGCGCCGACGCACCCAGGAGCGGGATCGGCAGCGCCACCGAGGCGCGAACGTCAGCGGTCACCGATCGGGCGTCGATCGTGCAGGTCCCGGTCACGTGCGCCTCTGCCAGCAGCCCCACGCAGCGTTCCTCGGCCAGCGTCCGATCGAGTTCCAGACGGCCCTGATAGAAGGCCGCCTGGTCGATCGCTGAGGCCCCGGCCTGGGCGGCGAGGAGGGCATCCTGGTCGAGGCGGTTGTAGGCGACGAACAGGGCGCCGAGGTCGGCGACCAGGGCGAACATGCCGGTGAAGAGCAGGCTGAGCACGAGCGCGAATATCACGAGCGTCTGACCTCCACGTCTCCCCGTCCAGCCCATGTCAACGTGATCGGTAGGGAGAGCTCCAGGCCGTGGCCGTGGATCTCAGCTGGATCGGGAGTGGCACCACCATCCCCATGGGCGTCCTGCCGTAGTCGAGGGTGGCGGTTCCCTCGCACGTCACCGGCTGGTCGGGCTGGTACGCTCCGCAGCCCTGGAGGCGTCCCGGCTCCAGGTACGGATACTGATGCAGGGTGCCGTGCCAGCTCTCCTCGGCGTAAGTGGCGCTGAGCGGGCTGCCGGCGGGGGCCGAGACCGCCGCCGCGGCGGCCAGGCCGGTGGCGGCGTCCAACTCGACCTGGGCCTCGATCCGGATCAGGACGGCCAGGAACCCGAGGAGGAGCAGCACCATCAGGGGGATGGTGATGGCCGTCTCCACCAGCGCCTGCCCCCGGCTCCCAGGCCGTGAGCCGGGTTCCTTCACGGCGCGAACGTCACCACGTGGACCTGGGCCACCACGTCCAGCGACCAGTCGAGGCCGGGGAGGGACAGGGGGCCGGCCGGACGGCCTCGCAGCCGAACCGCCACCGCGTCGCCGGCGGCGGTCGCACACACGTCGACCTCGCGGGGTGGGATCGAGGACAGGGACGGGCACGGCGAGGGCGGCGGGAGCTGCCGGACACGAGTACCGATCATGACCCGGCTCACCATCCGAGCCGCGGTGGGTAGGGCGTCGACGAGGTCGGGGGTGTTGGCTCCCCTCGCTCCGCGGGTACCGCTGGCCGCCACCCTGGCGGCCGCGGCCACCGCGGTCACCGCAGCCGAGCGCTGGACCGTGTAGATGGAGGCTGAAACCGCGGTCAGCAGCAGGAGCAGGAACACCCCGGCCACCATCGCGAACTCGACCATGGCCTGGCCGCCGGCCTCGGACGAACCACGGAGCGTCGGGCTCGATCCACTGGCACGACCGGATGCGTAAAGCATCCGAGAAGCATGGAAGCTTTCCGCGGACATCACGCGGACAATGCTCGGCCTGCTCACGTCCTCCTGGACATGGAGCGGACGATCTCCTCCGCGTGATCGGCGATCCGATCCATCGTGGCCGGGCTCACCAATCGCAACCGAAGCCGGCGGATCTCGTCCGCGGCCATCATCAACCCCGAGGCGGTGGCCGGCGCGCTCCGGAACCTGGCCACGACCGGCTCGGCGTGGAGGTGGAGGATGCTTTCCACCATGTCCACGATCTGCGCTCGACAGCGTTCGGTGGGGTCGGGCAGGGCCGCGATCGGCTCTTCCTGCTGGCGGTCGTGATGGCGCGGTATCTCCGCCGGACGGATGGCCGGCGTCGCCGAGTCGGCGATCCGCGCCCACAGGACGGTGTCCGTCTCCGTCAGCAGCTCGTGGAGGAGGTCGAGCGGCCCCGGCTCTGGGTGTCGCTGGCTGTAGGCGGCGACCATCCCTTCTTCGTCGAAGAAGATCACACCGGTGTCGGATCGCGAGGTCAGCACCACCACCCCCCGACGCGAGCGGCGCACGATGGCCTCGGTCACACCCCTCAGATCGGCCCACCGACCCGGAATCGGCGGCAGCCGGTCCGGCTCGCGCCAGTAGGTGGGGAGCACCAGCGCCAGGCGCCGGTCCAGCGTCGCCGCCCGGGGCCCCGAGCCCTCGATGGCGTCGATCGCGTTCAGTGCCTCCAGCCCGACCAGGGGCGATCCGTGTGGCGGCTCGGCGATCGCGTCCAGGACGCGACCCCCGACCACGACCACCACCGCATCGCCGCCGGGTCCGCGGTGGCTGATCACCGCGTCGTCGAGCGCGGCGATCAACGCCGCCAGGCCGCGGGCGCGAAAGAACGGCTCTGGCCCGGCCGGGACCGGCGGCAGCACCGGGGGCGACTGGCTGACGGAACCGCTGGCCATTCGCCGGCATATCCTAGCCCTCCGGACATCCCTCGGGCGCCGATGTGTGACCTTCGAAGAGGACGTGTGGCGAGGGATTGAGGCCGCAGATCGATCGACCTCATCGGGGACCGTGGTGCATGCTGTCTCGCCGTTGTCGTGTAGTCTTGTCGGCCGAACGAGGGTATCCTCCCCGCCCGGCAAGTACGGGCTGCCCCGCTAGCTCAGTGGACAGAGCAGCTGCCTTCTAAGCAGTAGGTCGGGGGTTCGAATCCCTCGCGGGGCACCAGCCAGTCTCCTCCAACTCCGGTCGAGTTCAGCTCGAACTCGGGCCAGGCCA
>JAJPKS010000494.1 GCA_021323605.1 Bacillota bacterium
GGCGGCGACTGGCAGGTCCGCTGCCCCGGGGTCGAGTGCGGGGGCTGGGCCTTCGAGTTCGAGAACGACACCTATCCCGACGTCGACGACACCGCCCTGGTGGTCCTGGCCCTGCTGGCGGCGGCGCCGCCCGGGAGCGCGGACGCCGCCATCGAGCGCGCCCGGCGCTGGGTGCTGGCCATGCGCTCCGGCAACGGGGCCTGGGCCGCCTTCGACCGCGACAACACCCGGACCTACGTCTACCGCCTCCCCTTCGCGGACTTCGGGGCCATGCTCGACCCGCCCAGCGAGGACGTGACCGCCCACGTCCTGGAGATGCTGGCCCGGCTCGGGCACGACGAGCGCGACCCCTACGTGGCCGGTGGCCTCGCCTACCTGCGCCGGGAGCAGCGACCCTGGGGCTCCTGGTACGGGCGCTGGGGGGTCAACCACGTCTACGGCACCTGGTGCGTGGTCTCGGCGCTGAGCGCACTGGGCACCGGCGATGACATGGTCGGGCGCGCCGTCGACTGGCTGCTGAGGGTGCAGAACCCGGACGGGGGGTGGGGCGAGACCTGTCACTCCTACGTGGACGAATCCTTCGCGGGCGTCGGCCGGAGCACGCCCTCGCAGACGGCGTGGGCGGTGCTCTCGCTCCAGGCGGCCGGGCTCGGAGCGCATCCGGCCTGCCGCGCCGGTCTCCGCTTCCTGCGCGAGCGCCAGCGCGACGGCACCTGGGACGAGCCCGAGTTCACCGGCACCGGCTTTCCGCGGGACTTCTACATCAACTACCACCTCTACCGGCACGTCTTTCCCACCATGGCGCTGGCCGGGGACGAGGAGCGGAGGTGAGTCGATGGGCATACCGCTGAGGCAGAAGCTGACGATCGGCCTCTACGTCATGAAGCAGCGGCTCCGGGGCGTGAAGCGGTTTCCCCTGGTCCTGGAGCTGGAGCCGCTCTACCAGTGCAACCTGGCCTGCGCCGGCTGCGGCAAGATCCAGCACCCGGACGACATCCTGGCCCGCCGTCTCACCGTCGAGCAGTGCGTCCAGGCGGTGGAGGAGTGCGGGGCCCCGGTGGTGTCCATCGCCGGCGGCGAGCCGCTCGTCCACCGCGAGATCCACCTCATCGCCCGGGAGCTGGTCCGGCGCAAGAAGTTCGTCTATCTCTGCACCAACGGGCTCCTGATGCGGCGCAAGCTGGACCTCTTCGAGCCCTCGCCCTACTTCGCCTGGATGGTGCACCTCGACGGCCTGCGTGCTCGCCACGACCAGGTCGTCTGCCGGGAGGGCGTCTTCGACCGGGCGGTGGAGGCGATCCGGGAGGCGAAGCGCCGGGGCTTCAAGGTCTTCACCAACTCCACCTTCTTCGAGCCCGACGGGCCGGATGAGATCCGGGCCGTGCTCGACTACCTGAACGACGAGTTGAAGGTCGACATGATGCAGATCTCGCCCGGCTACGCCTACGAGAAGGCGCCCGACCAGGAACACTTCCTGGGCGTGGAGCGCACCCGGGCCATCTTCCGGGAGGTGTTCGCGGGCGGGAGGCGGCGGCGCTGGCGCCTCAACCACTCCCCCCTCTACCTCGACTTCCTGGAGGGCAAGGTCGACTTCGAGTGCACGCCCTGGGGCATCCCATCCTACTCGGTGCTGGGCTGGCAACGCCCCTGCTACCTGATGTCGGCAGAGCCCTACGCCCGGACCTACCGGGAGCTGGTCGAGGAGACCGACTGGTCCCGGTACGGACGGGGCCGGCACCCCAGCTGCGAGAACTGCATGGCCCACTGCGGCTACGAACCGACGGCGGTGGTGGCCACGACGCGTTCGCTGCGGGAGTCGATCCGGGCCGCGGTGTCGAACTGAGCGGCCGTGGCCGACCGCGTCCTACTGACCGGTGGAGCCGGCTTCGTCGGCGGGCACGTCGCCCGTGCCCTGCTGGAGCGGGGCTACCGCGTCCGTGCCCTGGTCCGGCGACCGGGCGAGCTGCCCCCGCCCGCGGCCGCCAACCTCCAGGGGTGCGAGGTGGTGGAGGGGGACCTGGAGCGACCGGGCGAGTTGGTGGCACCGCTGCGAGGCTGCCGCTACCTGGTGCACGTCGCCGCTCGCTACTCGTTCGCCCCCCGGGATCGCGCCGCCATGCATCGCGTGAACGTGCTCGGCACCGCCGGCCTGCTGGAGGCGGCCCGGCTGGCCGGCGTCGAGCGAGCGGTGGTCACCTCCAGCTCGGCCGCGGTGGGCGAGGCCCGGGCCGGGCGGCCGGCGACCGAGGAGGACTGGCCCGTCGGCGACGACGCCTCCGCCTACCACACCTCCAAGGTGGAGCAGGAGCGGGCCGCCCTCTCCGCCCGACTGCCGGTGTGCACCGTGCTGCCCACCGCGCCGGTGGGGCCCGGTGACTGGAAGCCGACCCCCACCGGGCGGCTGGTGCTGGACTTCGTCCGCGGCCGGATGCGGCTGCGCCCGCCGGCGGGAGGAGGGATGAACCTGGTGCCGGTGGAGGACGTGGCCCGGGGACACGTGCTCGCCCTGGAGCGCGGTCGTCCCGGCGAGCGGTACCTGCTGGGCGGCGTGAACCTCACCCTGGACCAGGTCTGGGAGCTGCTGGCCCGCGCCACCGGGCGTTCCCTGCCCCGCTGGCGCGTCCCCTACCCGCTGGCGTTGACCGCCGCCCTGGCCGACGAGCTGCGCTGCCGCCTGGTGGGGGGCGTCCCCCGGGTCCCCCTGGAGGGCGTGCGCATGTCCCGCCACCTGATGCACGCAGCCTCGGAGCGGGCGGGGTCGGAGCTGGGCTGGCGGCCGGGCGGGGTCGAAGAGGCCCTGGCCCGCGCCGTGCGCTGGTACCACGACCGTGGCTACGGGTGACCCCGGCCCGCTGGTCGTGCTCGCCGCCACCCGGGTGGAGGCGCGGGCGGCGCGGCGCGCGCTCGGGGGGGCGGTGGAGGTGCTCGAGGCCGGGGTCGCCCTGGGCCGGCTCCAGGCCCCCGGGATGACCGGCCTCGCCCCGTCTCCCTCGCCCTGGGAGGGCACGGTCGTGACCTGCGGGGTGGCCGGCGCCCTCCGGCCCCTGGCCACCGGCACCGTCCTGGTCCCCGATCGGGTGGGGCGCCCCGACGGCTCGACGCTGGTCTGCGATCCCGACCTGGTCGCGGCGCTGGTCGCCGCCGCCCGTGGCCTGGGCCTGGTGCCCGAGCGCGGACCCCTGCTCACCGCCGACCACCTGGTGCTGGGGGAGGAACGGCGTCGCTGGGCCGATCGCGGCTACGTGGCCGCCGACATGGAGACCGGCCTGGTGCGCGCCCGACGGGTGGCCACGATCCGCGTCGTCCTGGACGGCCCCGGCCGCGAGCTGGACCCCGCCTGGCGCGGGGCCCGATGGCCGCCGGTTCGTCCCTCGGCCCTGCGCCAGCTGCCCTGGTTGGCCCGGGAGGGTCCCCGCTGCGCCCGGCGCGCGGCCGCGGTGCTGGCGGCGGCGCTGGCCGCTCCGCCCCGGAACGGCCCGGATCTGAGGGCACGACCGGGTCGCCGTCCGTTCGCATCGAACCGGAGGGATCCGTAGTCATCGACGTCCACCGGCCTCCAGTCCGTTGCAGCGGCTCCGACGAGCCGCTGAGGATTGGAACCTGATCGAGGGAAGGGCTCGGCGCTCCTTCGACCTGCGCATCTACGACCTCGAGACCCGGCGCCGGCAGATGGCCGAGGACGGGGTCGACCTCCAGGTCCTCTCCTGCCTGCCCTTCATGACCGATACGGGATTCCCCCCGAGGACGGTCTCGGGGTGGCCTGGCTGGTCAACGACGGCCTGGCCGAGGCCGCCGCCACCGACCCGGCCCACTTCGCCACCCTGGCGACGGTGCTCTCCAGGACCCGGCCGCCGCCGCCCGCGAGCTGGAGCGGGCGGTCCACGAGCTGGGCATGGTCGGGGTCCAGATCCTGACCGCCGTCACCGGCCGTCCCCTCGACGACCAAGCCCTGCGGCCCTTCTGGGAGGCGGCCGCCGGCCTGGGGGTGCCGGTGCTGATCCATCCCTTCGAGGCGGCGCCGCTGGTCGACCTGGTCGGTGGCGACCGGGTGACGATGGGGACCGACTACCCGACCGGGATGGTGCAGGCCGCTCCCCTGGCCGCCCTGGAGGCGGCCGGCCTGGCCCCGGAGGTGCACGATGGGGTCGCGGGGGAGAACGCACGGCGCATCTTCGGGCTGGGCCACGGCGCCGCGGGGGCGGGCGAGGCCGCGGGGAGGGGCTGAGGTGACGATGTTGGCCTCCCGGCCGGCTCAGGCGCCGTCGCCGGTCCGCTGCACGGTCAGGTCGAGCCCCAGGTACCGCCGCATCAGGTACTCGACCAGGCGCACCACCGCGTCCTCCGGGAACTGGCGGACGAGCGCTGCCAGCCCGTCCCGCTGGCAGCGCATGGCCGAGCGCAGGACGCGCTCGCCCTCGGGCGTGGCCCGCAGGCGCACGTAGCGCCGGTCGGGCTCGGAGCGTCCAGCCTCGATCAGGCCACGCTGGGCGAGGTGGTGGGCCAGGAGCGAGACCCGGGCCTCGGGCGCGTTCACCTCCTGGGCCAGCTCGATCTGCCGGAGGCCGGCCTCCCCGGCGGCGCTGATCAC
>JAJPKS010000463.1 GCA_021323605.1 Bacillota bacterium
GCTCCGAGCTCAGCACGCACGGCAGCCAGTACCGCCGGAACAGCTCCCCCATCGGCGTGCCCGGACCAACCCGGGTCAACCGCTCGTTGTCCCGCTCGCTCAGCATCCTCCCTCCTGGATCGATAATATAATTATTTCATAGTAGGAATTGTCCGTAGTATAGTTGCCACCAGCGTCGTTGACAAGCGCCTCGATCACGGGGCGGCCGTGAGCCGGGCCGAAGGCGACGAGCGACGGGGCCCTGCTCGGTGAGCCCGACCGCCTTCCAGGCGAACGAGAACGAACCGCCACCGCGCCGGTGGCACGATGTCCGTTCGCGCCGGGCGAGCGATTCTGAATACCGAAGGCGGCCCGGCGCTGGCATCCTCGATCCGGCGAGCACCGAGGACGCCGGGGAGGGGCCAGCCGAGGCCGGCCCATCCCATCCAGACCACTCGGGAGGTGACGACCATCACAAGGGAGCGGACCGACGAAGCGAAGACGCGCCGTCTCCGGCATTCGCCACCCACATCGGATTCACCCAGCGGTCGAGGTCGACGCAGCGTGGGTAGCGAATCGGGCTCAGCGGGCGATCAGGGCGAGGTCGGTCGCACGTGGAAGCCCGTGCGCGTCTTGCGCGCCTCCGAGGACGTGGTGGCTCAGATCACGGCCACCTTCTTCGATGGCCTCCAGCCGGGTGACTGGTTGGGCACCGAGGCCGAGCTGGCAGAGCGCTTCGGGGTCAGCCGGGTGACGATCAGGGACGCGGCCCGCACGCTCGAGGCACGAGGCATCGTCGACGTCAGGGTGGGGGCCCGAGGGGGGATCCGGGTCGCCGACCCCGATCCCTCTCGCCTCGCCCAGGCGCTCGCCGTCCAGCTGCACCTGATGGGCATCACCCGAGATGAGCTGATCGAGGCCCAGCAGGCGATCGAGCCCGCCACCGCCGCTCTCGCTGCCCAGCGCGCCACCGCGGAGCACATGGCCACGATGCGCGAGCTGGTGGAGCGGTGCCGAGCGGCGATGACGACCCCGGAGCGCTTCGCCGAGTCGGCCCTGGACTTCCACCTCGCCATCGCCGACGCGGCTGGCAACCGCGCCCTCCTCGCCGCCCTGAGGGCACTCCGCCCCCTCCAGGGCACGGAGTTCCGGGCGGCCTCCCCTCCCACCTCGCGGCGCCTGGCGCAGCGCATCGTCACCATGCACGCCGCGATCCTGGAGGCCATCGAGGTGCACGACCCCGAGCTGGCGGCCGAGCGCATGCGGGAGCACCTGACCCACATGGCGATGGGCCGGCGCCTCCCCATCGCGGGCCGAGAATCACGCCTCCTGCTGTAGGGCGCCTCCGAGCGCGCACCTCCGTGAAGGAGGCCGGCGCCCCAATGAGACTCACCGAGGTAGGGGTGTCGGCCGTCGCGACGGCCCGACGAGCCGGGCCGGCGGCCGTCCGACGTACGTCATAGGACCGCCGTACGCGCTCCGGTGATGGCCGGCTCGGATTTTGCACGCCCAGGTTGATGGCCGTGGGAGCCGGGATCGTGGCTCGAAGGGCGCTCAGGTTACATCGGTCAGGGGGTCGAGGCGAGCGGTCGGGAACCCGGTGGAGAGCGAATCGCGATCACGACCGACGAAAACCCGATCCCGCCACGGACCCCGGCGCAGCTCCGCCGGTGCCTCCCCCGCTGCCCCACCTGGCCCAGCGGGGTTGGTGCCGTTCCGGGCGCTCGCCTGCCGAGCCGAAGAGAAGGGTCAACGACGCCGCCGGTAGCCTGGGGCCCGGCCCCGATTTGAGTGGCCCCCTCGACCTTCAAGGTTGCCCGGAGGTGGCCCGGTAGACCAGCGTCCTGCCCTCCAGCCGGCGCTGCGCCGAACCCTCCTCCACCAGGCGATCGAGCGCAGCCATGGACTCGGCCCGTCCGGCGCCGAGCGCCCACGCGACCTCGCCGGCGGACAGCTCTCCAACTCCCCACAGCAGCATCTCGGCCAGCAGTGCCAGCGCCGAGTCAGGGTCGGAAAGATGGCGTAGCCAGCGGCCGAATCGCCTCGCCACCAGGTCGAACACCGCCGCTGCCCACCCGGCCGGTTGCCCGGCCTCTCCTACCTGGGTGATGATGAATCGGCCTTGCAGCGACGCCAGCGCCCGCTTCGTGATCGGGGCGCTGCGCGAGCCGACCAGCCGCCGTAGTTCGGGACCGGTGGCCGGCCCGGCCTCCAGAAGGGCACGGGCGAGCTCGAGCTCCAATCCGGGCATGTGCTCCGGCTCGTCGAAATCGTCGACTCTACCCGACCGGCCCGTACGGGCGTACATGAGTGGAACCGCCTTGGGCGATAGCACCACGAGGCGACCACGGACGTGCTTGCCAACGCAGGCGCGACGTTGTTCAGCGAGCTGGTTCTTGAGCCACCAGACGTGGCTCAACTCCGCGGTCAGCACCCGCCGGCCCCGATCATCAACGGTGAACACGGTCACCTCCCGGCTGCCGGTCACCGCCTCCCAGAGCGACGGCAGCGCCTCGCAGGCGCCGGGAAAGACGGACAGAACCCCAACCCGGTCGGCGAGGCGCTCGGCCCGTTCCAGAAAGTGGGCCCGATCGTGCATCGGTTCCACATTAGAGCACAGGCTTCTTCGGTCTCGGCCCGTGCCGGTTGACCGGACCGCCGGGCGGTTCACCGACCGCCTTCGGCGCTCCACGGCCACGGGACCGCCCCTTCTTTTTCTCTCTCCGCTTCTCTCTCCGCTCTCTCCGCCGGCTCGGGTCGCGGGCGGCCACCAGGAGCACAAGACGCTCCCATCGGTGAATCATCGGAGGGCCGTCGGGCGTGGATCAGCCGCTCCACCATCTGTCCACGGGCCTCGACCGGGCAGGTTCGCCAAGCCAGGTTGGGATCCCGGGCCATCCGGTCGGGCGAGCGGGCAGGAGGTCCCGTCCGCCACCACAACCCGCGGTCATCTGTGGCTCCCCAGCCAGTGCCTGCCCGACCCCGTCACCCCGGGCACCTTCCAGCAGCGATTCCTCAGCATCCGCCGACGACCTCACCGTCTCCGAACACGAGATCGCCGTCAACTGACGCGCCGTGCCCATTCGCCGGTCCTTCGGCAAGCTGGCATCCCAATCGTCGATACGCCCTGGTAGCGCGGTCGCCGGCTCCGCCTCCAGCACGCCTGAACTCGGGTCGACCCATGCCCCACCAAAACCCAGGTCAGCGCGGCACACCGCTCCGAGAGGCCCCCGTGGTGTCGGGCTGGAGTTCATGCGGCTCTGGAGTGTCAACGCGTGAGAACGATAGGTAGGCGACCACGATGACAATCAGCATGGTCAGGACGACCGCGACCCTGCCGTCCCCCAACCCCAGCCCTCCCAGGTACGACTTGCCGGTCCAATCGGCGAGGGAGGCACCCAGCGGACGGGTCACCACGTAGGCGAACCAGAAAGCGAAGGTCCCGTTGAGGCCGAACCGCCAGTAGGCCAGCCCTGGTACCGCGAAGACGATGGCGAAGACCACCAGCGAAGACCCATACCCGAGTCCGAGCGTGGCCGCGGTAAGGTCCCCGGCCGCGGTCCCCAGCGCGAAGGTCGCGACCACCGTGGTCCAGTAGAAGAACTCACGCCGTCCGGTGTAGATGGTGTGAATGGAGAGCGTGCGCTCGGCTGCGTACCAGACAATGAAGACGGCCGCGAGACTGATTGCAAAGAAGCCGGCCGTGACCACATAGGGAATGTGCAGGACCACGTGCAGGACGTCCGCCGCCATGGTCCCGAACACGGCGACCATGACAACCGCCAGCCAGTATATCCAAGCGATGTACCGGCGCACCCAGAACTGCAGCGCCAGGGCGGCGACGAAGCCGAGGCAGCCGAGGATGACGGCCACGTAGGGGTCGATCTGATAGACCAGGAAGTCCGACGTGGCCTCTCCCATCGCCGTCGAGAGCAGCTTTGCAATCCAGAAGTAGATGGTGATCTCGGGGACCTTGCAGAGAGCGGCGGAGCGTGGGAAGGACGGTCGCCTGGGTTCGGCAGTCACGGGCCGACTGTAGCAATCCGGAACGCCAGCGGGCAAGCCGCCCAGCTGCACTACCACAGGAGCATTGGCAAGGTGGCAGCACGCTGGTTGAGCCGTTCCTGGAGTGGTTGCTCCCGATCTGCCGCCAGCGCTCGTGGGGGAAGGTGGCGAAGACGAGCAGGTCGGCTCCTTCCTCGTCGAGGAGCCGGACCGTCTCCCAGAAGCGCTCCTCGGGCTGCCCCACCACCCGCTGGTGCGGGATCCGCACCCCCGGCGCTGGCCAGATCGAAGCTCGAGTGGATGGGGTCCATGGTCTGGGCCGACCTGGGAGGACCCACGAAGCCGGCTTGGGGACCCCATCGGGACGCGTCCCGGGGCACCCCCATCGGAGCTCGCTCCGATGGGGACCCCTCGATGGGGAGCCCCTGCGTGGGGACCACCTGGGCACCCGGCCGCCCTCCCGAC
>JAJPKS010000047.1 GCA_021323605.1 Bacillota bacterium
CCGCTGGCGCTCCAGGCCTCCACCCCGCCGTCCAGCTCGCCCACGACGCTGTCGTAGCCGATGCGCAGCAGCTGCCGGTGGGCCTCCGCGTGCTCGGCCGGCGTCCCTCCCAGGAGGACGATGGGCCGGCCGCGCTCGATGATCCAGCCCACCCAGGCGCCGAACGGCCCCTCCAGCCCGATGTTGTAGCTGCCGGGGATGTGCCCGCGATCGTACTCCCGGCCCGTCCGCACGTCCACCAGGGCAGCCCCCAGCTTGAAGTGGTAATCGGTCAGATCGGCGGTCAGCCGGCGCAGGCTCGGGAGGCGCCGGCCCAGGAGGTTGGCGCCGCGGCGGTTCAGGGCGCCCATGTCGCGGTAGTAGGCCGGGTACGGACCCTGGTGCAGCGCCCGGGCGATGAAGGGCATGAGCTCGGTGGTGGTCAGGAAGGGGTTGGTCTGCCGCTCCCGGCCCATGGTGGTCGTAAGCTCACTGCTGCCGGCCGATCCGCAGAAGGACCCCGAGCCGTGGGTGGGGTACACGGCCACGTCGTCGGGCAGGTCCCGGAGGCGCACGTGCAGGGTGCGGAAGGCCTCCAGGGCCAGGTGGGTGGCCAGGTGGGGCCCGAAGAGGTCGGTGCGGGCGATGCCGCCCACCATCAAGGCCCCGCCCGAGAACAGCGCCAGCTTCCTTCCCTGCTCGTCCAGGAGCAGGTAGCTCAGGTGCTGGGGCGTGTGGCCGGGCGTGCGCCGGGCCCGCAGCCGCCAGCGCCCGACCCGGACCTCGCCCCCTTCGGCGAGGGGACGGAAGCGGAACTCCAGGCCGCTGTCCTCGGCGGCGCAGATCTCGGCTCCGACCTCCGCCTCCAGCTCGCGGCTGCCGGACACGAAGTCGTTGTGGACGTGCGTCTCCAGCGAGCGTGCGACGCGCACGCCCAGGGCGTCGGCCCGGTCGAGGTACTGGGCCACGTCGCGCAGCGGGTCGATGGCGGCGGCCTCGCCGCTCGCCGGGTCCGAGACCAGGAAGGACGTGTTCCCCAGCTCGGGGGCCCGGAAGAGGTCGATCCGCGGTGCTGCGTTCTCCATCCTGATATGAGGAATAATGGCGCGTCCGTTCATGTGTCGGCGTGGCGGAACCGGTAGACGCGCCGGACTTAGGATCCGGTGGGGCAACCCGTGGAGGTTCGAGTCCTCTCGCCGACACCACCCCTCCCGGACGCTGGCGGCTCGGCCTGCCAGGCCCCGCCGGCCGGGCGTTGCCGGCTCCGTCCGTGCGGGAGAAGGTGGCCTCGCGGTGGCCACCGGCGGGTGAGGGCCCCGGTCCCGACCAGAGACCCGACGGCAGGGCGGCAAGCGCCGACTCTCGAGGCCCACGGCCGTGGACACAGCGCGGGTGGTGGACACCCGTCGCCGCTGCGATGCGCATTCGGCCCCGTCGGTCGGGCGATGCCATAATGGACCGCGAGCGGGCTGCGTGATCGTGACCAGGAGGAACGGCCATGGTCGACGAGCTGTTGGACACTGTGGTGCCCGGAGGCATATGGCTGGCGGCCGGCCTCGTGATCGGAAGCGCTCTGGGGCGTCGCTTGAGACCGGTCGCGAAGGCGGCGCTCAAGGTCGGTATGGATGTCGCAGATCGGGTCCAGGAAGTGGGTGCCGAGGCCGCTGAGAGAGCGCAAGACCTGATGGCGGAAGTCCGCCAGGAGCGGGAGCAGGCGCGGGCCGCGCCGGCGCGTGAGAGCCACGCTCGGCGCAGGGCCTCGGGGACCGGGTCGGAGGGCTGATCGGTGGCGACCGGTGAGAGCCCGCGGCCGGTCGCGAAGCTGGAGCACGACGTCCCGGGTCGGGTCCGGGTCCGGCTCGGGAGGGAACACCGCTCGCCGGAGCGGATGGGGCCGCTGGAACGGCGGCTCGCACGTCACCCGGCCGTGGGCGGGGTCGAGACCAACCCCCGCACCGGTTCGATCCTGGTCACGGGCGCGGCCGGCGCTCCCCTCCGCGAGGCGCTGGAGGAGTTCTTCGAGCTGGTCCAGGAGGAGGGACCGGAGCGTTTGCCCGAGGTCGGGGTGCAGGTCGCCGTGGACCTCGTCAAGCGGGTCGACGGACAGCTCGCCCACGTCACCGGGGGCCGTCTCAGCCTGCGCTGGCTGGTCCCCGCCGTCTTCGTCACGTTCGGCGTTCGCCAGCTCCTCGCCCAAGGCCTCACCGTGGGCGCAGTGCCGTGGTACGTGCTCGTCTACTACGGGATCGATTCCTTCCTGAAGCTCTATCCCGAATACGCTCCAGGTCCCGGTCGTGGTCGTTCACGGACGTCTGGCCGGGTATCCCTGGCTGGAGGATGACCGAACCGGCCAGTCGATCTCCAGGTGATCGAGAGACGACGGCCGAGGGGGGGTGAGACGTGAGGATGTGAGCCGCTCAGCGTCGAAAATCAACCTCGAGATCGTGCACGAGACTCGGCGTCGAGTCAGGCTCCGGCTCCCCCCGGCGCTGCTCGCCGGCGCCCGGCGCGCGGGCATCGCCAGGGCCCTCGGCGACGAGCCACACGTCCTGCGTCACCGCTTCAACCCGGCCTGCCGGAGCCTGGTCGTCGAGCACGACGGCGGGCTCTCGCCGACGGCGGTCGTCCGCCTGGTGCGGACCGCCAGACCGATCCCGGCCTTTACCCCGGCGCCCGGAGCGGCCTCCGGAGCTCCCCGGCGGTGGCTGGCGCTGGGGGTGGGAGGGGCGCTGGCGCTCGCCGGCAGCTGGCTGGCGGTGCCCTTCCTGCTGGCGGCCGGCGGGCCCGTGTTCCGCCGGGCGCTCACCAGCCTCTCCCGGGACCGGAGGTTGAACGTCGACGTCCTGGACTCGGGGGCCCTCCTCCTCACCCTGCTGGGGGGCCACCTGGTCACGGCGGCGGCGGTGATCGGCATGGTCGAGGGCGGCGAGTGGATGCGGGACGTCACCGCCGCCCGGTCGCGACGCGCCCTGGCCGGGCTGATCGCGGACCGCGACGCGGTCGTCACCAGGGTGGTCGGCGCCGACCGGGTGCCGACCCGGGTCGCCGACCTGCGCCCCGGGGACGTGGTCGCCCTGGCCCCCGGCGACCACGTCCCCGTCGACGGCGTGGTCCGCTCCGGGGTGGCGACCGTCGACGAGCGGTTCCTCACCGGCGAGCCCCTGCCGGTGCGGCGGTCGAGGGGGGATCGGGTCTTCGCCATGACGGTGGTGGCCGAGGGCGAGCTCCAGGTCGTCGCCGGCACCGACCTCGAGCACTCGCGCGCCGGCCGGATCGTGGACTTCCTGGAGCGGGCGCCGATCGGCGACACCAGGATGTCCGACCACGTGCGCCGGATCGGTGACCGGTTCGTGCTGCCCGTGCTCGGCCTGGGTGCGGCGGTGCTGGCCGCCACCGGCAGCCCGTCGCGCACCGCCTCCGTCATCACCTTCGACCTCGTCACCGGGGTGCGGGTCTCGGCGCCCACGACCATGCTCGCCTCCCTCACCGCCGCCGCCCGGGACGGCGTCCTGATCAAGGGCGCGGCCGCGCTGGAGGCCCTGGCGGGCGTCGACGCCATCGTCTTCGACAAGACCGGCACCCTCACCGCGGGACGGCCGCGGATCGTGGGGGTCCACCCCCTCGGCGACCTCGGGCCCGACGAGCTGCTGACCATCGCGGCCTCCGCCGATCACTCCATCCGGCATCCCCTCGCCGTCGCGCTCTGCGCCGAGGCGGCGGCGCGTGGCCTCGCCCCCGCGCCGCCCCTGGAGCGGCGCTACCGGGTCGGGCTGGGCGTGGAGGCGCGGCTGGACGGCGGGGCGACCTACCTGGTGGGGAACCGCCTCCTGATGCGACGTCACGGCGTGCGCCTGGCCTCCCTGCCCTCCCACCTCGATCCCTACGGCGACGCCAGCCGGGTGTGGATCGCCAGGCCACCGCGCTGTTTGGGGGCGGTGCTCATGCGCGACGTGCAGCGACGACGAGCGCGGCAGGTCGTCGACGACCTGCGGGCCCGCGGCGTGCGGCACCTGGTGCTCCTCTCCGGCGACGGCGAGGGGGCCGCCCGTCACATCGCCGACGCCCTCGGCCTCGACGAGTGGCGGGCTCGCGCCACGCCCGAGGGCAAGGCGAGGGCCGTTCGGGAGCTCCGTCGACGCGGGTTTCGGGTGGCCGTGATCGGGGACGGTATCAACGACAGCCTGGCCTTCACCCGGGCCGACGTCGGCGTGGCCATGGGCCACGGCTCGGACGTCGCCTCGAGCACGGCCCAGGTGGTGCTGATCGACGACGACCTGACCCTCCTCCCCCGGGCGCTCGACCGCGCCCGGGAGGCGGTGCGGCTGATGCGTCAGAACCTGGCCGTGATCGCGGCCCCCAACCTCCTGGGCCTGATCGTCGCCCTGCTGGTGCCGATGAGCCCGGCGGTGGCCGGTGTCCTCAGCAACGGCTCCACCATCCTCGCCGCGCTCAACGGCCTCCGTCCCCTCCACCGACCGCCGGCCGGCCCTCCGCGGCCGGCGAGGTAGCGAGGTCCGGGGACGGGTTACCCCCGTCCGTTCGGCCGGGGGCGTGTGAGGCGTCGATGCCACGTTCCCCGGGCGGTGCCGGGCCTCCGCCCCGGTCCGGCCCCGGGGCGCCCCCGGCCGGCGGCCCTGGCTCGGCGGCGGAGAGGTCGCCGAAGTGCTGTTCGAGGAACCGCTGGTGGGCGAGGAGGCGATCGACGTTCCGTTGCTGCAGGTCCTCGGCCACCTCGTCGAGCTTGCTGTCCAGCAGGTCCAGCTGGTCCCGGAGGACCTGCAGGGCCGTGCGGCCGTCGGAGGTGATGGGCCGGTCGTCACCGCCGAGGGCTGGACCCGCCGTGGCCGACCGGAGGTCGGCGAGACCTTCGACGGACTTGACGAGCGGGGCGATTGCCGCGAACCTCGTATCCAGAGGCCGTGGAATGCTGGCTGCGGCCCGGGAGGTCCACGGGAAGAAAGGGCGTGCGGGCATTCCGTCTCGCCGTCGGCGGCGGCTCGAGTGACGGCTTTCGCCGTCTCCGGGGCCGGCGGCCGGGGAGCCGGGCCCCCGGCGTGGCGCCGCGATGACGGGGAGACGGCCGTCCCGGCTGACCGATCCCATGGCGGACCGGGTGCCCTGGGAGGCGGCGCCCGAGGACGGGCGCCCCGACCTCCGGCCGGGGTCGGCGGGGCCCCGGCCCCGGATCGCGGTCTCCTGGTCCAGGTCGCGGCTGAGCGGGGTCTCCCCCTGCCCGCCCGGCGACCTCCCCTTCCAGGAGATCGATCCCGAGGACCGCCTCCTCAGGGCCGCCCGCCCGGTCCTCGGACGCCTGGCAGCCGCCGTGGCGGGGACCCGGATGACGATCATCCTGGCCGACCGGCGGGGTCGGCTCCTGGACCGGAAGGCCGGTGATCGGAGCCTGAACGCGCGGCTCGACCGTCTCTCGGTGGCGCCGGGCTTCCTGTACGCCGAGGACACCGTCGGCACCAACGGGGTGGGCACCGCGGCGGAGGACCGCCGGCCGACGTGGGTGCTGGGGGGCGAGCACTACGCGGAGTGGCTGCGGTGGCTGACCTGTGTCGGCGTGCCCATCACCAACCCCATCACGGGCCGGCTGGAAGGCATCCTCGATGCCACCTGCCGGTTCGAGGACACCAGCCCGCTGATGCTTCCCCTCGTCCTGGAGGGAGTGCACGACATCGAGCGGCGTCTCTACGAGGACGCCTCCGAGCGCGACCGCGCCCTGCTCGAGCACTTCCTGACCGTGGCCAGGCGCACCAATCGTCCGGTCGTGGCGGTGAACGAGCAGACGATCATCGCCAACGTCCCGGCGGCGCGGCTGCTGGGGCCCGAGGACCACGCCCTGCTCTGGGAGCAGGCGGCGGAGACGCTGACCGGCCGCGGGGAGACCCGGCGGCAGCTCCGGCTCGCCCGTGGGCTTCCGGTGAGCGCCCGGTGCCGCGCGGCCGCCGACGCCGACCGGAGGGTCGGTGCCGTCATCGAGCTGGCCCCCGGCCGGCCCGGCTTCCCTCGAGGGGCGTCGCCCGGCGAGCGGCGGCCGTCGTTGCCCTCCGGCCTGGGGCTGGTCGGTCGGAGCGGGGCGTGGCGGCGCGTCGTCGAGGCCGTGCTGCGCTACGCCCGCTTCGGGGAGCCGGTGCTGGTCGTCGGGGAGCCGGGGACCGGCAAGCTCGCGGTGGCGCGGGCCCTGCACCAGTTGGGTGCGAGCCCGGACGCGCCGTTCGTCATCTGCGATGCGGCCCTCGCCCCGGTGCGGGGGATGCGGGCCTGGCTGGGTGGGCTGGCGGCGAAGCTCACCGCGGACGAGGGAACGGTGGTCGTCCGGCACCTCGAGGCCCTGGACTGCCGGGCCATGGCCGGCCTCCGGGGCCTGCTCGAAGCGGAGCGCCCCCGGGGTCGCCCGTGGTTGCTCGCCACCGCGACCCCCGGGGCCGGGCCCTGCCCGGGGGGCTGGCAGGCGGTGCGCGATCGGTTCCCGGCCACGATCGAGGTGCCACCGCTCCGCGAACGTCTCGACGACCTCCAGGAGATCGCCGTCGCCCTGATGAGGCGCCGCCGCGCCGGGTCGACGTCGCGCTTCAGCTCGGAGGCGCTGCAGGCCCTGATGGCTCATGGCTGGCCCGGGAACCTCTCCGAGCTGGAGCGTCTCGTGGCCGAGCTCGTCGTCCGGCACCCGTACGGGGAGATCCGCCTGGAGGGTCTGCCCGTCCCCCTGCGGGGATCGACCCCAAGGCCCCTGAGCAGGCTCCAGGCCCTCGAGCGCTCGGCCATCCTGGGGGCGCTGGAGGAGGCGGGGGGGAACCGGGAGAAGGCCGCGGCCGCCCTCGGCCTGTCCCGCGCCACCCTCTACCGAAGGCTCCGCCAGCTCGGGATCCAGCTGGAACGCGTCGCCTACTGACGACGTCCGCGGCCCTCGGCAGCGCGCGGCTCGGGCACGTCGGCGTCTCACATTGAGACGTCGGGACCGCGCCGAGGGATGCAGCCTCGGGATGTGACCGCCAGGGCGGTGGTCGCAGGCATCACGGCGGTGAGGAGGAGGACGGAGTGAGCGGGCTGGGACACGCGAGGCGACTGTGGGCGCTCGACTCGCCCACGTTCACGCTCGACCGCGGCATCCTCATGGTCGGCGCCAGCGGCGAGGTCACGATCCCGATGCCGGCCTACCTGATCGAGCACCCCCGCGGCCTGGTGCTCTTCGACACCGGCCTCGCCCCCCGGGCGGCGGAGGACCCGGAGCTGGTCTA
>JAJPKS010000118.1 GCA_021323605.1 Bacillota bacterium
CAGCCCGGGCGCGCTCCGTCCCGACCGCCGTGGCCCCTCTTCGGGGCGGTGCGGGTGCTGGTCCCGACCGGGGTGGCGGTGCTCCTGGTCGGGTTCGACGGGTCGGCCTCGACCCTGGCTTTACCCGCCATCGCCGCCGAGTTCCGGATCCCGGTCGCGGCCCTGACCGAGCTGGGCTCGTTGCTGTCCCTGGGCTCGCTGATCGGCCTGCCGCTGGCCATGCAGGCCGACCGCCTGGGTCGGCGCCGACTCCTGCTCGTGGGCCTGGCCGGCTCCTCCGCCGCCGGGCTGGCGAGCGCCGTCGCCACCGGCCCGACCTGGCTCGGGCTGGCGAGGCTGGCCGCGGTCGCGTTCGAGACGGCAGCCACCGGCGCGGCCGCGGCCCTGGTGGTGGAAGAGATCCCGGCGGACCATCGCGGTCGCGCGGTCTCGGTCCTCACCCTGGCCGGAGGCGCCGGCGTGGGCCTGGCCACGCTCCTGTATCCGCTCCTGGCGCCGAACTGGCGACCGCTCTACGCCGCCGCCGGCGCCGGGCTGCTCGCGGTCCCGATCCTGGCCCGCCACCTGCCCGAGAGCCGGGCATGGACGGGTGCGGACCGCAGCCGCTCGCCCCTCGCCCTCCTGACCCGCCCCCCCTGGCGTCGCCGGCTCCTGCTCCTGGCCGCCTCCACCGGCCTCGGCTCGCTCCTCTTCGAGCCCGCCGGCCTCCTCGTCGCCCTCTTCGGGAGCCGTGACCTGGGGCTGAGCCCGGCGCTGATCAGCGCGGTGGTGGTCGTCTCGGGGCTGGCCTCGGTACCGGCCTTCTCGGCCGGAGGTGCGCTCTCGGACCGTTTCGGACGCCGGTGGCCCTCGGTCGCGCTCGGCGCGCTGGCCGTGCTCGGGGCGGGAGCCACGTTCCTGGGCGGACCCCCGGTCTACTGGGCGGGCAACATTCTGTGGAGCGCGCTGGCCAGCGCGTCGGCCCCCGTGCTCGCGACCTGGCTGGGCGAGCTCTTCCCGACCCGAGCCCGGGCCACGGCGGAGACGGCCGGGGCGGTGGCCGGCGCGCTCGGCGGTGCCTGCGGCTTCCAGCTGGTCCGCTTCCTGCAGCCGAGCCTCGGCCTGGGGCCGGCTCTGGCCGCCACCGGGCTCGGCGCCCTGGCCGGCACGGCCCTGCTCCTGCTCTTGCCCGAGACCCGCGGCGAACCGCTCCACGACTGAACCGTCGTCGGCGCGGCCGGATCGCCTGGTATGCTGCTGATGGGTGCCATCGAGCATCCGACTGGCCGGCGAGAGGGGCCGGGCGACGTTCCTGTTCCGTCATCGCTTGCCATCCAGCTAGAATGTGGGCATCCTGGAGTTGCACCCAGTGGGTGCCCGGCCTGTTCAAGGGCCCTTCCGTAACCACGTTGATCTCCACTTCAGTTTTCGCCGCTGACGTGGCTGGCGACCCAGCCTGATGAGCGCGCCCAACCCCGGCGACATCCTGCCGCTCTGGCAGCCCGAGATCCCCGGCGAGGAGATCCAGGCCGGTCGTCTCGGCATCCGCATCCGGCCGGGGAGCCCGGCGGCGGCCAAGCTGGCCTTCATCCCCAACGGACCGGAATGGCTGCGCCAGGTGCTGGAGGAAAAAGGGGAGATCGAGGGGATGTACTCGGTGACCAGGCCGAACCGTCCCCTGGATTTCATCGGCCAGGTGGACCAGACGCTCGTGACCGGCCGCCTGGGCCGCACGCCGCGCGGTCTGGCGCTCGAGATCGTCGACATCCAGCAGCTCGAGCGCGAGTACGTCATGGAGAAGTCGCGGCTCAACCTCCGTTACCAGGAGCTGCAGCTGGTGCAGCAGTGGGATGGGGATCTGGAGGGTTTCACGGCCCTGGTCCTGCGGGCCAGGGCCAGATCGCTGCCCATCCTGGACAGCACCCTCCGGTTCGTCGAGCACCTCCGCGCCTACCGAGAGCAGCTGGCCGAGGCCACCGTTCGCCGGTACGAGTCACTCGAACAGTGGATCGAGTGTCCGCGCTGTGAGAGCATCAGCCCCGCTTCCAACGGCATCCACTGCCCCGAGTGCGGGGAGGACATGCGGGGTGGCGAGTACGTCCGGGCCGCCCTGCGTCTGCTCGACGGCGATGGCCGCATCTACCGCGGCATCGACTCGCTCACGGTGCGGGCCTCCGGCTTCCCCGAGTACCGGGGCATGACCCTGGACCGCGTCCAGGGCTCGACCCTGTGGGTTTCCTTCCGCCGCTACGATCCGCTACCGGACGAAGGGGTGGTGTTGCCCACGGCCAGCGTCGAGATGTTCGACGCCCAGCGGTCGGTCATCCGGCAGCTCCAGATCGCCTCCCCGCGCACCGGAGCGCTGGCCGCACAGCTGGCCGACCCGGGCTGGCTCGGCTCGCCGCCGCGGCTGGCCCTCGAGGGGCGCCGGGCGCACCACCTGCCCGACCCCAACGAGGAGCAGGCCGAGGCGGTGGCCAGGGTCATGGGGATGCGCCCGGGGAAGCTCTACCTCATCCAGGGCCCCCCGGGGACGGGGAAGACCACCGCCATCGTGGAGTCGATCCGCCGGATCCTGGGCCGCAATCCGTCGGCCTCGATCCTGCTCTCGTCGCACTCGAACGACGCGGTGGACACCGGACAGGAACGCCTCCTGGGCTTCTCGCACGTTCGCCAGGCCCGGATCGCGGAGCCGGGCAAGGTCCCGCGCCGCCTCCGCCACACCCTGGTGGAAGGGGACGACCTCGACGTCTACAACCTGGTGGCCGGAACCGTGAACCGGCTCGCCATCGACTCCCGCCTGCGCTTCCGGGTCTTCGACTGGCTGATCCTGGACGAGGCCAACAAGGTCCGGACCAACGAGGCGCTGGCCCTCATGCCCCTGGCCAAGCGCTGGGTGATGATCGGCGACCCGAAGCAACTGCCGCCGGTGATGGAGGAGGCAGCGCTCACCTTCGAGCTCCGCTCGCCGCTGGACGAGGTCGTCCGGGACGACAGCTTCTACGGTTACATGTGGGATCAGGTCCCGCCCACCTCGCGGATCATGCTTCCGCGCCAGTACCGTATGCGCGAGCCGATCGGGCAAGTGGTGTCCGACCTCTTCTATGAGGGCAAGCTGATCCACGAGGCGCCCCACCCGAAGATGCCGCTGCCCTGGCCGTTCGACCGGGAGCTGGTCTGGGTCGACACCGGGGCGCAGGAAGAGTATCGCGACGCGCAGAGGTCGGTCGCCAACGAGTTCGAGGTCGCCCTCTGCAAGGACATCACGACGATCATCCGCAAGCGTGTCCGGAAGGCGAAGCTGGCGGTGATCGCCATGTACAGCTCCCAGGTCAACCGCCTGGTTTCGGCCCTGAAGGGCATCGTGCCGCCGGACGACATCGAGTCGGTAGATGCCTTCGAGGGCCGTGAGTCGGACGGCGTGATCCTCTCGCTGGTGCGCTCGAACGAGCGGGCGGCCATCGGGTTCCTGAACGACCCCAATCGCGTGAACGTCGCCATCTCACGGGCCAAGAAGCTGCTGGTCATCGTCGGCGACTCCAGGACGGTGATCGGGGGAGCGCCGGAACTCTTCGGGCCCCTCTTCGAGCACTGCCAGCGGGAAGGGCTGGTGGTCGGGGTGGGCGCGGTGGTCACGGCCTGCCAGCGGGTCGGCATCCGTTCGCAGGTGCAGAAGCTCTCCAAACCAAAGCGCGGCGAGCGCCGGCGCAGCCGCCGCAAGCGCCGGCGGGAACAGGCGGCGACGGTCGAGGCGATCCCGGCGGAGGCGCCGGAGCCGGTCACCTCGGAGCCGGTCACCTCGGAGCCGGTCACCTCCGAGCCGGTCACCTCGGAGCCGGTCACCTCCGAGCCGGTCACCTCGGAGCCGGTCACCTCCGAGCCGGTCACCTCGGAGCCGGTCACCTCGGAGCCGGTCACCTCCGAGCCGGTCACCTCCGAGCCGGTCACCTCCGAGCCGGTCACCTCCGAGCCGGTCACCGGTTCCAGAGCGACGAGATCGAGGCGGCGTCTCGCCGCCGCGCCGGCGTCCGACGGACGGGGCGTGACCGAGGGTCAGCCCGGGGCCGGGTCCACCCCGCCCGGCGAGGAACCTACCCCCGGATCCGGGCGACGGGGGCGGGGACGCACCCGAACGGCGGCCCTCGAGACCAACGGCCTGGCCCCGGCCGGGAGCCCGGAACCCGCTTCGGCGGAGGGGGCGGAGCCGAGCCCGACGTCGACCAGGAGACGGCGCGCGACCCGCTCCGGCGAGGCGGCCACCACCGGCGACGGCCGGGAGACGTCGGACCAAGTGATCGAGAACGGGGCCTCCCGCCGGCGCCGGCGGACCTCGACCGGGGCCCAAGCCGAGCTACCCCTGGAGGCCCCTCCCACCGGCGGCTGATCGCCCCGGCTCCCGGCCGGCCCGGCACTGCCGCCGGGATCGGTGAGGGTTCCGCCGGGCGAGGACCGGGGGAGGAGAGGACGGTCCCGGCTGTTGCTGCACCTGTTGCTCGGCACCCGGTTTGCTGGTGGACGCCGGCCATCCGGCGAGACCCGGCCGGCACCAGGCGGCACGGCAGGGAGAGAGAACACGCGATGGCGAGGTGGGAAGACAGCGCGATCGGGAAACCGCTGCCCGAGGAGGACCCGACCCTCGACGATCCGGTCGAACTCCAGCACTGGATCGCGCTCTACGAGGTGCGGGGACAGATCTGGCGACGGCGTCTCCAGGGGGTCCGGGATGACCCCGGTCGGCGGGCCGAGCTGCGGCGGCACCTGGCGTGGGTCGAGGAGCGCGCCGCCTACTGGCGGCACCGCCATGCCGAGGTGGCGGGCGTCGCCGTGAACACCCGCACCCGGGAGATGATCGGCCACCGGGGCCGGGTGAGGCTGACGCGCCGGGAGCTCGAACTCCTGCGCCAGCTGGTCGATCATCCCGGCGAGTACGTTCCGGCGGACCGCCTGCTGAGCCAGGCCTGGCCCGACTCCCGGCTCCGCAAGGAACAGCTGCGCACCTACATCGGCCGCCTGCGGCGCAAGATGGCGGAGGCGGGGGCACCCTGCCACATCCTCGCTCGGCGGCCGCATGGCTACGCGCTGGTGACGGAGGGCGGGGCTTCGAACCGGAACGGACTGAGCCGGGCTTCGTAACCCGCCTTCCCGGTCGCCCGCGCCCATCCTGGAGCCCGGGGGGCCGCGGCGATCCCCGAACCATCGACGCCAGCCGTGCGGCCGGCGCTCAGCCAGCCGGCGTACCGCGCCGTCG
>JAJPKS010000355.1 GCA_021323605.1 Bacillota bacterium
CGGTAGAACAGGGTCAGCAGCAGCGTCCGGATGTGGGACCCGTCCACGTCGGCGTCGGTCATGGCCACGATCCGGTGATAGCGCAGCTTCTCGTACTCGAAGCGATCTCCGACGCTGGTGCCGAGGGCCGTGATCAGGTTGCGGATCTCCTCCGAGGTGAGCGCTCGGTCGAGCCGGGACTTCTCGACGTTCAGGATCTTGCCGCGCAGAGGGAGGATGGCCTGGGTGCGCCGGTCCCGACCCGCCTTGGCGGTGCCGCCGGCCGAGTCCCCCTCGACGATGAAGAGCTCGCAGTTACGCGGGTCCCGGTCGGAGCAGTCGGCCAGCTTGCCGGGCAGGGTCGAACTCTCCAGGAACGACTTGCGCTGGACCAGGTCACGCGCCTTGCGCGCCGCCTCCCGCGCTCGGGCCGCGGTCAGGGCCTTCTCGATGATGCGCCGCCCCTCGCCCGGGTTCTCGTCCAGGAACTGACCCAGGGCATCGGTGAGCACGGCCGACACCTGACCCTGCACCTCGGGGTTCCCCAGCTTGGTCTTGGTCTGCCCTTCGAACTGCGGCTCGAGCAGCTTGACGCTGATCACCGCCGTGAGTCCCTCGCGGACGTCGTCGCCGGTCAGGTTGGGATCCGAGTCCTTGAGCAGGCCGGCCTTGCGCGCATACCGGTTCAGGACGTTGGTCAGGGAGGAGCGAAAGCCGGTGAGATGGCTGCCACCCTCGGCGGTGTGGATGTTGTTGGCGAAGGACTGCACGTTCTCGACGAAGGTCTGGTTGTACTGCAGAGCGATCTCGATCTGGGTGGACTCCACCTCCCGATCGACGTAGAAGGGCACCTGGTTGACCAGACCCTTGCCGCGGTTCAGGTAGCGGACGAAGGAGAGGATGCCGCCCTCGAAGTAGAACGTGTAGGGATAGCCCAGGTGCTCGTCGACCAGGACCAGCGTCAGGCCCTTGTTGAGGAAGGCCATCTCACGCAGGCGATGGAGGATGATCTCGCGGTCGAAGCGGGTGTCCTGGAAGACCTCCCGATCGGGCCAGAAGCGCACCACGGTGCCGCGCTGGTCGCTGTCGCCGACCACGGTCACCGGCTGCCGGGGGGCGCCGCGCTCGTATTCCTGAAAGTACTCCTTGCCGTCGCGATGCACCCAGACCTGGAGACGCTCCGAGAGGGCGTTGACCACCGACATGCCCACCCCGTGCAGGCCGCCCGAGACCTTGTAGCCGCCGCCCCCGAACTTGCCCCCGGCGTGCAGCACGGTGAGGACGACCTCGAGCGTGGAGCGCCGTTCGGTGGGGTGCATGCCCACCGGGATGCCGCGGCCGTTGTCGGCCACGGAGACGCTTCCATCGGCGTGGAGCGTCACGACGATTCGGTCGCACTCACCGGCGAGCGCCTCGTCGACCGAGTTGTCGACGATCTCCCAGATGAGATGGTGGAGACCCCGACTATCGGTCGAGCCGATGTACATGCCTGGCCGTCGACGCACGGGCTCCAGACCCTCCAGGACCTGGATCTGCTCGACGTCGTAGGCCACATCGGCACCGAGAGGGCGAAGCCTCGCTTTCCTGCCGGCCGGCGGCAACCCTCGGGACGGGACCTTCATGCCTGCCTCCGGAGACCACGGACCACCGCCGGATCCGTGTGAAGCGAACGCCCTCCCAGCGTTGTGGGACTCGAGAGAAGACTGCCGGGAACGTGAACGTGGTGGATGGCTCAATTGTACCGGATCGGCCCATTACTCTGATGATCGCGCGACATCATTGGTCACCTGGTGGTCCCCCCGGTCCCACGCCGGCCGGGCCCGATCGCCAGGCCCTGGCGGCGCCCCGGGGCGCCCACCAGGAAGATCACGGCGGAGCGTCGTCCGCTCCCGCCGGCGTCCATCGCAGCACCGGCCTCCGGGCCGCCGCGACCTCGTCCAGCCGACCCACCGGCAGGTGCGCGGGCCGGGCGCGCAGGTCCTCCGGCCGCTCTCGGGCCGTGCGGACGAGGTCGTGAACCGCGTCCGCGAAGGCGTCGAGCGTGGCCCTGGTCTCGGTCTCGGTGGGCTCGATCATGACCGCCTCCGGGACGATGAGGGGGAAGTAGACGGTGGGGGCATAGAAGCCGCGGTCGAGGAGGCCCTTGGCCAGGTCGACCGCCCGCACCCCGTGGGAGGTCAGGCTGCGGGCCGAGGCCACGAACTCGTGCATGCACGGGCCGGGGTGGGGAAGGTCGAGCGCCCCGGCCAGGCGCGCTCGGAGATAGTTGGCGGCCAGCACGGCGTCGAGGGATGCCTGGGTGAGACCGTCACCGCCCATGGCCACGATGTAGGCGAAGGCTCGGACCAGGACGCCGAAGTTGCCGTAGAAGCTGCGCACCCGCCCGATGGAGGCGGGCCGGTCGTGGTCGAAGAAGAAGCGGTCGCCGTCGCGCTCGACCGTGGGCCGGGGCAGGAAGGGGACCAGTTCCGCCCGGACGCCCACCGGCCCCGCCCCCGGACCGCCCCCTCCGTGGGGGGTGGCGAAGGTCTTGTGCAGGTTGAGGTGGACGGCGTCGAAGCCCATGTCGCCCGGCCGGCAGATGCCCATCAGGGCGTTGAGGTTGGCCCCGTCGTAGTACAG
>JAJPKS010000210.1 GCA_021323605.1 Bacillota bacterium
TGAGCCGGTCGGGTCGGCGGCGGCGAACCGGAGCGGCGCCTCCCCGCGCCCTCCCGCGGCGGGCCCGTCCGTCCCGCCCCTCCGCCTCCCGGTGGAACGACCGCGCCTGGATCTTGCGGGTCGGGGTCGCGGTCGCGCTGCTACTGGTGGCGCTCGCGGTGGCCCAGGTCTGGCTCCACCGTGCTTCCTCCCAGCCGGACGCCCGGGCGCTCCGCGCCGACATCGCCGCCCGTCGCTCGGGCGCCGAGGTCACGTTCTGGGGCACGGTCCTCGCCCCGGCCGTGGACCGCGGCGACCACGAGGTGCTGTCGGTCTCGGACGGCGTCGGTGACACCCTCGAGCTGGACTACAACACCGACCTGGGGCCCAGGGTCCCGGCCCACCCCGGTGATCGCCTCCTGGTCCACGGGCAGCTCTACGTCGACCCCGACCGGATCGGGGTCCACTGCCTCCACACCCGCACCTCGAGCGGCTGCCCCGAACCGGGCTGGATCCAGCTCGGGGGGCGCACCTACGGCTGAGTCGACGCCCACGGTCGAGGTCGGGCGGCGCGCTGGTGGCCCGCCGCCACACCCGGCCGGATGGCCGGCGCCGTTCCGGCGACCCGATCCTCGCTCAGCCCGGCCGCGGCTCGAGCACGATCACCGGGATCGGGCGTTCGCTCCGCTCCTGGTGCTCGGGGAAGGGGAACGACCTCCACAGCCGCTCACGCTCCTCGCCGGTGGCGACGACCGCGGTCACGGCCAGGGTGCGGTTGCCGACCTCCGCCGTCGCCTCCGGGCACGCCACCAGGTTGTGGTACCACCCGGGATGGTGACGCGAGCCGGCGTTGGAGGCGAACACCACGAAGCGATCGCCGTCGCGCACGTACATCACCGGGACGGTACGAGGCCGGCCGCTTCGGGCGCCCCTGGTGGTGAGCAGGAGCATGCGCTCCGGGCCGGCGAAGGGAGGGCCCAGGTGGCCACCGGTGGCGCGGTACCTCTCCACGAGCATGCGGTTGACGGCGATGGGGTCGGCGTCGTACTGGGCCCACAGGCGCCTGCGGTCGTCGGTCATGGCCGCTCCTCGTCGTTCGCCTCCGTGGCTCAGGCCGGGCCCGTCGATGCTGCCTCCGGGCGGCGCCGGGGGACCGGGCCCTCACCTCGAGGTCAATTCTCCAGGCTGGCGGATTCGAGCGTGATGGGCACGCCGGCCAGGGCCTGGGACACCGGACAGCCGGCCTTGGCCGCCTCGGCCGCCTCTCGGAACCCGGCCTGGTCCAGCCCCGGCACCTTCCCGCTCACGCTGAGCGTGATGCCGGTGATGCCCTGGCCGGCCTGGAAGGCAACCCGGGCCCGCGTCTCGACCCGCTCGGGCGGGGTGCCGGCCTGACCGAGCCCGTGGGCCAGGGCCATCGAGAAGCAGGCGGCGTGCGCCGCCGCGATCAGCTCCTCGGGGCTGGTGCCGGAGGCTCGCGACTCGGCCCGGGCCCTCCAGGTCAGCTCCAGCTCGCCCACGGCGCCGCTGGCGACCCGCACGCTTCCTCGCCCGGTGGTCAGCTCGCCGTTCCAGGTCGCCTCCGCGCTGCTCTCCACAGCCATGGTGGTTCCTCCTCTCCCGCCGTCGTACTCGACATGGTCAGCCCCCCTGGACGGCTCGGGTCCAGGCCCGTGCCCCCCGGCGGGCCGGGGGCACGCGGCGCACGCGTCGCGGCAGCGTGGCCATGATCGCGGGCAGGGTTCGCCGGAGGGTGGCGAACGCCAGTCGCTCCCGCCCTCCCCAGCGGAGCCCGTACTCCCGGCGTAGGCGTTCGGGCAGGAGGCCGGCGGTCAGCGTCTCCACCGGCCAGTAGGCGAAGCCGGGCACCAGCCGCAGCCGCGGACGGAGCACCCAGCCGGCCAGGGTGCGGGCCCGGTCGTCCACCCGGAGCTCGTCGCCCTCCAGCATGTCCGCGAGGTAGCGCCGGAAGCCGGCGAGGCCGGACGGATACCGCGCCCTGGGGATGCCCAGGAGCGTGCCGATGACCTCCGCCTGCTCGTAGTAGGTCTCCTCCTCGGCGGGTGAGAGCGGGCCGACGAAGGTCCGGTAGGCGACGACGGCGCTGTCGATGAGGGTCGCGTGCACCCAGAGCAGGAGCCGGGGATCCATGGCCTCGTAGCCGTCACCGCGCACCCGGCGGTGGGTGTCGTTGATGCGCCGGGCCGCGGCCAGGGCCTGCTCGCGGGTGCCGAAGGAGATGGCCATCGTGAGCTGCAGCGTGCGTGCCAGGCGGCGCAGCGGCCGGTGGCGGTAGTCGCTGTGCTCGTCGACACCGGCGGCGACGCCCGGATGGGCGAGCTGCATGAGCAGGGCCCGGCCTCCCGCCAGGAGCAGAGCCGGCTCCTGGTTGACGCGCCAGGTCACGGAATCGGGGGGGAACAGGGGGCGATCGGGGGACACCTCCATCGGGACTCAGGGTACGAGCCGGGCCCGGCCTCCGGCGAGCCACGCGCGCGATCCGCCGGTCCGGCATCATGGCACCGACATGAAGTTCGGTATCGCCATCTTTCCGACCGACTACGGGATCAGGATGACGGAGCTGGCGCCGGCGGTGGAGGAACGCGGCTTCGAGTCGCTGTGGGTTGCCGAGCACTCCCACATCCACGTCAGCGACCGGCCGCTGGGACCCACCGGCGCTCCCCTGCCCCAGCCGTACTGGCACACGCTGGACCCGTTCGTCGCCCTCACCGCGGCGGCCCTGGCCACGCGTAGGCTCCGGATCGGGACCGGGGTCTGCCTGCTCGTGCAGCGCGATCCCATCCACACCGCCAAGCTGGGAGCCAGCCTGGATCTGCTCTCCGAGGGCAGGTTCCTGTTCGGCGTCGGCGGGGGCTGGAACCGGGCCGAGATGGCGGATCACGGCACCGCCTACGAGACGCGCTGGCGGCTGCTCCGGGAGCGGGTGGAGGCGGTCAAGGAGATCTGGACCAGCGAGGAGGCGGAGTACCACGGTCGCTTCGTGGACTTCGATCGGATGTGGTGCTGGCCCAAGCCGGTTCAGAAGCCCCATCCGCCGGTCATCCTCGGCGGCAACGGCCCCAACACGCTGAAGCGGGTGGTGCGCTACGCCGACGGCTGGATGCCGAATCGAGGTGACGTCCTCTCCCGGATCCCCGAGCTGCAGCGTCTCGCTCGGGAGGCGGGGCGTGACCCCATCCCGGTCACGGTCTACGGCGAGACGGCCGAGCCGGCCGAGGTCGAGCGCTACCTCGAGGCCGGGGTGGAGCGCATCATCTACTACGTGCCCTCGGACGGGCGCGATGCGTCGCTGCGCCGCCTGGAGGAGTTGACCGGGCGGCTCCGTCCCTATCTGGCGCACGGGTCCTGACCGGGCCGGCGGGTCGGCGCCGGGGGCCGTCGGGCAAGGTCGGGGCCGTCGATCCCGGCCGGCCCGGCGGGAGCCCCGCGCTCCGCCGGCCTCGGCCCGGCGACGAACCACGGGCTCCCCCGGTGGTCTCGGGCCCGGCGCGACCGCTGGAGCCGACCCGGGCCAGGGGGCGGAGAGCTGCCACGGGGCGTTCTCGGTTGAGGAGGATCGTGATGGACGGAGGCTTCGCCGGACGGGACCCGGAGGGGCCGGCTGCGGGCGACGACGGGAGGAGCGTGGAGCTCTCGTCCCCCCTCGCCGCGGCCCGCCGGGGCAGGCTCGAGCTCCGGGGCGGTGCGGCGAGCGTGACCATCCGCGCCGATGCCGCCCTCTCCCTGCGCTATCGCGCCCGCGTCGAGGGCGCCCGGCCCGAGGTGGAGACGAGCGGTGACACGACCGTGATCCGGCTCCGATGGCCGCTTCGCAACCCGGGGGTCGAGTGGCGGCGACGTGCGGTGGAGGTGGCCCTCAACGCCTCCATCCCCTGGGAGGTTCGGATCAACGGAGGGGCCTCGGAGCTGCGCCTCGACTTCGTCGCCGGCGGCCTGGAGGCCTTCGAACTCCTGGGCGGGGTCGGCGATGGCGAGTTGACCCTTCCGTCGCCCCGGGGGAACGTCGTCCTGCGTCTCCTGGGCGGCGCCCGAACCCTGCGGGTCCGGCGGCCGGCCGGCGTCCCGGTCCGGCTGCGGCTCGACGGCGCCGGCCGGGTCGAGCTCGACCGCCAGCGCCTCGGCGTGGTGGCGGGGAGCATGCGTTTCGAGCCGCCGTCGTTCGCCGCGGCCTCGGAACGCTACGACCTCCGGGTGATCGGCGGGGTGGGGAAGCTGACCGTGGACCAGCGCTCGTAGATCTGGACACGCCGGAGGCCCGGCCGGCCCGGGCACCGGCCGACCGATCAATCGTGGGGGCTCGCGCGTCCAATTGAACATGGTGGAGGACGCCGAGCACGGGATGGGCCGCGCGCCCGGCCCGGGCGCCGTCCGACCGGAGCCGTCTGCCGGCCGGTCGCGGCCAGGAGCCGGCCGTGGCCGGCCGCGATGGTCGCAACCCGGCCGACGGTGGCACCGCCGGCTGGGGGGTCCCGCCTCGTCCACGAACCTCAATCCCCTCCTTCCGACCGGTCTCGAGGCCGGGAGCCCCGGTTGCTCGGGGCCGGTCACCCTCCCCCGTGCCGGGGGAAGCGGGCACGGATCGACGGCTGGCCGCCGGCGGATCCGGGGCCGTCCTGGATGACCTTCCCCCGCGGCATCCACGATCATCCCCTACGTCCGGGCGCCTGGCGGTCTCCCGCCGGGCGCTCCCGTCTCCCGGCCACCGCCCGCGGCGTCGCCGGTTGCGGTCCCCGGGGCCTCGACACCGCCGCCTCGACCGCCCCACCGCCCCCGATGGCACCGACCGTCGCTCCCCTCACCGGGCGTGGACGGGGCGGGCGATCCGGCCGCATCCGCGCCGGAAGATGGACAATTGACGGGCGTGGATGCGACGCCTGCACCGGCACCGGGCGGCCCCGGCGACTGCCATGGTCACCGTGCCGGCGTCGGAGCATCCCCTCCGCCGGGTCCGGGCGGGAGTTCCGGCCGATCGCGTGAGGGATCCCGACGGTCGGTCGCGGGGCTGACCCCCGACGCCCCCGTGTCGGAGCTGCCCCGGGTTACGCCCGCGGACGCGAAACGGCTGGCCCGGCTGGGCATCCGAACCGTCGGCGATCTCCTCCTGGACCTGCCCTACGACTGGGAGTGGTACGGCGAGCCGGTGCCGGTGGCCCGCCTTCGGGCCGGCGAGCAGGCGACCGTGGTCGGCCGCCTGGTCCGGGTCCTGGCCAGGCGCTCGCCGCGGGGCCGGCTGGATCTGACCGAGGCGGTGCTCCAGGACGACGAGGGCGGCCGGCTGCAGATCGTCTGGTTCAACCAGCCCTACCTCGCCCGGCAGCTCCGGGCCGGTGACCGGCTGGCGGTGGCCGGGACCGTGCGCCTCTCCCGCTACGGGCGCCTGCCCGAGATGCAGAACCCCTACCACGAGCGGGTGGGCGAGGACGGCCCCCGGCGCGTGGGCGGCCTCATGCCCAAGTACCACCTGACCGCGGGCCTGACCTCGCGCCGGCGGGCGGCCTGGGTGGAGGTCGCGCTCCCGCTCGCCGAGCAGCTGACGGAGCCGGTTCCCCCCGCCGCCCTGGCCCGTCACCACCTGCTCCCGATCGCGGAGGCGGTCCGTAAGGGGCATCGGCCGCGCGAGCTGGGCGAGTGGCGGCGGGCGTGCAACCGGATGGCCTTCGCCGAACTGCTGGAGCTGCAGGCCGCGTTCCTGCTCGCCCGGCGCCGGATGGCGGTGGAACGGGCCACCCCCATCCCCTACCGGCAGGAGGTGATCGAGGCCTTCAAGGCCGGGCTCGGCTTCCAGCTCACGCGGGCGCAGCGGAGGGCCATCTGGGACATCTACCGCGACCTGCAGCGGGAGACGCCCATGAACCGCCTGCTGGATGGGGACGTGGGCTCGGGCAAGACCGCGGTGGCGGCCGCGGCCGCGGCCATGGTCCACGCCGCCGGGCTGCAGACGGTGATCATGGCGCCGACCGAGATCCTGGCCCGGCAGCACCTGGGAGCCTTCCGGGCCTACCTGGAGCGGAGCTTCCCCGAGTTGCGCGTGGAGCTGCTGGTGAGCGGGCTGGGGGCGAAGGAGCGCCGGCGGGTCAAGGCGGCCGCCGCCTCCGGCCACTGCGCGGTGCTGGTCGGCACCCACGCCCTGATCGAGGAGGACGTCGCCCTGGCCGCCCTGGGCCTGGCTGTCGTGGACGAGCAGCATCGCTTCGGGACCCGCCAGCGGGAGTTGCTGCGGGAGCGCTCCCGGCACGGCCGTCCTCACTTCCTGGCCATGACCGCCACCCCCATCCCACGCTCCTTGGCCCTGGCTCTCTACGGCGAGATGGCGCTCTCGATCATCGACGAGATGCCGCCCGGGCGGACGCCGGTGGCGACCCGGGTGATCGAGCCGGGTCGGCGCGAGGAGGCGTACGAGGTGGTCCGGCGCGAGGTCCGGGCCGGCCATCAGGCGTTCGTGATCTGCCCGCTGATCGAGGCCTCCGCCACGCTGGAGGCGAAGGCGGCCACGGCGGAGTTCGAGCGCCTGCGCCGGGAGGTCTTCCCGGATCTGCGCCTGGCGCTCGTGCACGGCCGCATGCGGGACAAGGACGCGGTCATGCGCGCCTTCCGCGAGGGTGGGAGCGACATCCTGGTGGCGACCTCCGTGGTCGAGGTGGGGGTCGATGTGCCCGGGGCGACCGTGATGCTGGTCGAGGGGGCGGAGCGCTTCGGCCTGGCCCAGCTGCACCAGCTCCGGGGGCGGGTGGGCCGGGGCCGGCTGCGCTCCTGCTGTCTGTTGCTCGCCGACGATCCGTCGGCGAAGAGCCTGGAGCGGCTCCGGCTCATGGAGCAGACCACCGACGGCTTCCGCCTCGCCCAGGAGGACATGCGCCTGCGGGGGGCGGGAGAGCTGATGGGACCCCGCCAGCACGGGATGTCCGACGTGGCCATGGAGGCGCTGCAGCGGCCGGAGCTGCTCTCGGAGGTGCGGCAGGAGGCGCAGCGGTTGCTGGACGAAGACCCCGGCCTGGATCGCTGGCCGGGGCTGTGGCAAGCCGCGCAGCGCCGGCTCGAGCTCACCTCCATCAGTTGAACCGCTGAACCGCACCCTCCCACCACGTCCCACCCCGGAGGTGGTTCCGTAAGCTGATTGGCGCTCGTCCCGGGGCGGATGCGTGTCGGCCGTCCGGCTCGTGTCGCCGACCGCCGGTCGCCGCCGGCGGGCGCTCCCAGGACCCGGTCCCGACCAGCTCACCCGGGCACGAGCGCGATCCGCCGGCCGGCCTCTGCGTCGGTCTCGCCGGCCCACCACGACCGAGGAGGACCATGCCCCCCGCGCAACTGCTCCAAGAGCTCATCCGCTTCCGGACCATCAATCCACCGGGGAACGAGGAACCCTGCCAGCGTCACCTTCGGACGCTCTTCGAGGCGCGCGGCGTGCCCACGTGGCTGCTCTGCTCGTTGCCCGACCGCCCCAACCTCGTCGTCCGCGTGCCCGGACGGGGGGAGGCGCCACCCCTTTTGCTCCAGGGCCACGTGGACGTGGTGACGGTCGCCGGCCAGCGCTGGACGCGCGACCCCTTTGGCGGGGAACTGGTCGACGGCTGGGTGTGGGGACGGGGGGCCCTCGACATGAAGGGCGGGGTGGCGATGATGGTCTCCGCTCTGCTGCGCTGCCTCGACCAGGGCCGGCCGCCGGCCGGCGACGTGGTGCTGTGCTGCCTGGCCGACGAAGAGGCCGGGGGGGTCCACGGTGCCCAGTTCCTGGTCGAGCACCATGCGGACCTCTTTCGTGGTATCCGGCATGGCCTGGGCGAGGGCGGCGGCGCCACGCTCACCCTCGAAGGCCGGCGCTTCTACCCCATCATGGTGGCCGAGAAGCGCATCTGCCGGCTACGGATGGTCGTCCGGGGGCCGGGCGGGCACGCCTCGCAGACGCACCGCGGCGGGGTCATGGCCGGGCTGGGCCGGCTGCTGCTGGCGCTGGACCGCGGACGACTCCCGGTTCGGATCACGCCCCCCGCCGCCGACTACGTGCGCGGCATCGCCCTGGCCATGGCCGAGCCCACCCGCTCACGCCTCCTCGCCCTCCTCGATCCCGCCCGCAGCGACGCCGTCATGGACGAGATGGGCACGGAGGCCCTGCGCTTCGATCCGATCCTGCGCAACACCGTCAACGCCACCGTCGTCCGGGCGGGCGAGAAGGTCAACGTCATCCCCTCCGAGGCCGTGGTCGAGGTGGACGGCAGGATGGTGCCCGGTTGCGAGTGCGAGTGGTTCCTCGAGGAACTCCGAGAGCTGGTCGGGCCGGAGCCGGAGATCGAGGTGGTCTCCCTGGGGCCGCCCCTCCAGGCCTCCGAGCGGGGCCCGTTCTACGAGCTGCTCGGCGCCGTCCTGCGGGAACTGGAGCCCGGGGCCATCCCGGTTCCCCTGCTCATGACCGGCGCCACCGATCAGCGCCACTTCGGCCGGCTGGGCATCCAGGGCTACGGCTACCTGCCCCTCCGGCTGCCCGCCGGCTTCGGCCAGGAGACGGTGCACGCGGCCGACGAGCGGGTGCCGGTGGCCGCCCTGGACTTCGGCACCGAGGCCCTGTTCCGCGTGCTCCAGCGCTACCGGGGCTGAGCGGCCCGGGGAGCGAGGCCCCCGTCATCTCTCGGGGTGGCGAGGTCCCGACGGCGTTCAGGTCCCCTGCGCCTTCGCCACCGCCTCGCCCACCACCTCCTCGCCGGGCGCGACCAGCGGGTCGTCGGTGATCCACACGTAACGGACGACTCCGTCCCGGGACACGGCGACGACACCCCGTTTGGTCACCTTCCGGAGACCCAGGAGGTCGGGGTAGGTGCCCACGTATTGCTCGCTGACGGTGTGCTCGTAGTCGGCCAGCACCGGGACGCCGAAACGGTGCTCCCGGTCCCAGGCCTGGATGGGGAAGGGATAGTGACCGGTGACGCCCCAGACCTGGACGCCTCGTGAGGCGTAGGTCGACCCCAGGTTGTCGCGCACGGCGCACATCTGCGCCTCGCACACGCCCGTGAACGGCATGGGGAAGAAGTGGAGGACGACGGGCCCCTGGCCGAGGGCGGCGCTGAGCCGGTAGCTCTTGAATCGGGGTGGCGGGCCCGCCAGCATCTCTTGGCTGAAGAGCTCGAAGTCCGGGGCCCGGTCTCCGGGGTTCACGGCCATCTCCATGCCTCCCTGCTGGTTGTCGACTCGGGGCGCCTCCGCGCCCCCGGCTGGCGCTCTAGCCTATCGCCTGGAGGCCCGGCGGGAGCGGCGCTCGAGCAGCTCGTAGACGGTGGAGAGGATCCAGGAGACCAGGGTCACGATGATCGCCCCCTCGAGCGCGGGCAGGAAGCCGTCGACGTGGAAGCCGAGATGGAACCACCCGACGGCGATGGCGGAGGAGAGCCACAGGGCCACGGCGTTGACGACGAAGAGGAAGAGGCCCAGCGTGAGCACGATCAGCCCGCAGGAGAGCAGCTTCAGCACGGGTCGGACGAAGGTGTTGACGAGGCCGAAGACGATCGCCATCCCGCCCACCGCCAGGGCGCCGTTGCCGGAGATCCTGATCCCCGGCACCACGGCGGCGGCCACGGCCAGCGCGAGGGCGCTGACCGCCCAGTGGACGATGAGCCGCATCACGCCTGCCCCCGCTCCCCTGCGTCCACGGAGGCGAGTGTAGCGCCCGCCGTCGCGAGCGGGCCGGGCGCACGCGGGGTAGCCTCTCCATACGAGGATGGACGACCGGATTCGGCTCACCCGATACAGCCACGGCGCCGGTTGAGCGTGCAAGCTGAGCCCAGCGGAGCTGGGCCTGCTGCTCGGGGCCCTGCCCGGCTTCGACCACCCGGCGGTGCTGGTCGGTGCCGGGGACGACGCCGCCGTCTTCGAG
This sequence comes from Bacillota bacterium, assembly GCA_021323605.1. GTDB lineage: Bacteria > Chloroflexota > Dormibacteria > Dormibacterales > Dormibacteraceae > CADDZO01. The sequence goes on from JAJPKS010000210.1 coordinate 9,860, forward strand.
ATCGCCCCCGATCGGGCCCTGGTCTCGACCGTCGACTTCTTCACCCCCATCGTCGACGACCCGGAGGCGTTCGGGGCCATCGCCGCCGCCAACAGCCTGAGCGACGTCTACGCCATGGGGGCGCAGCCGCTTTTCGCCCTCGGCCTGGTCGGCTTCCCCCGCGACCTGCTGGGAACGGGCTTGCTGGAGCGGATCGTGGCCGGCGGCGCGGCCAAGCTGGCCGAGGCGGGCGTGCCGGTCGTCGGCGGCCACAGCATCGACGACGCCGAGCCCAAGGTGGGCTACGCGGTGGTCGGACAGGTGCACCCGGGACGGGTGGTGACGCACCGGGGGGCACGCCCCGGCGATCGCCTCTACCTGACCAAGCCCCTCTGCAGCGGCCTGGTCGCCACCGCGGTCAAGCAGGGCCGCTGCCCGGCCGAGCTGGAGCGACGGGCGGTGGCGGTCATGACCCACCTCAATCGCCGGGCCTCGGAGGCGATGGTGGCGGCCGGGGTCTCGGCCGCGACCGACGTCACCGGCTTCGGGTTGATCGGGCACCTGGTCAACCTGGGCGTGGGGGCCGAGGTCCGCCTGGAGGCGGTCCCGGTCCTGGAAGGGGTGCGCGAGCTGGCCCGGGCCGGGCTCTTCCCGGGCGGGACCCATCGCAACCACGCCGCCTACCGCGACCGCGTCGACTGGGACGGCATCCCTGAGGTTGAGCAGCTCCTCCTCTGCGACGCCCAGACCAGCGGCGGGCTCCTGGTCGCGATCCGGCCGGAGCGGGCGCCGGCGTTCGAGGCGGCCATGGCCGGGGAGCCCTATCCGGCCACCTGGATTGGAGAGGTGATCGATGGACCCATTCGCGTCCGCGCTCGAGCAGGCGGCGGCGGTACGTCGCGGTGAGGTCGGCGTCCGCGAGCTGGTCGACGCCTATCTGACCAGGATCGAGCGCTGTAACGCCCGCCTGGGCGCCTACTGGCTGACCACGCCGGAGCTGGCGCGGGCGCAGGCGGAGCACCCCGGCGAGGGACCGCTGGCGGGAGCGTCGGTGTCGGTCAAGGACCTGGCCGCCATGGCCGGCTACCCCTTGACCTTCGGCTCCCGGGCGTACCGTGAGAACGTGGCCGCGACGGACGCCTTCGTCGTGACCCGGATGAAGGCGGCCGGGACCCCCATCCTCGGGCGGACCACCACGCCCGAGTTCGGTTCCCGGCCGGTGACCGAGTTCGGCCTCCACGGCACGGCCCGCAACCCCTGGGACCTGGAGCGCACCGCGGGCGGTTCCAGCGGCGGTGCGGCCGCCGCCCTCGCGGCCGGGCTCTGCGCCTGGAGCCACGGCAGCGACGGCGGCGGGTCGGTGCGCATCCCGGCCTCGTGCTGCGGCGTGGTGGGTCTCAAGCCGTCCCGTGGCCGCATCTCGCCCGGTCCCCTGGTCGGGGAGGGCTGGGCCGGGCTCTCGACCCAGGGGGTGCTGACCCGCACCGTGGCCGACGCCGCGGCCGCCCTGGACGTGCTGGCGGGGCACCTGCCCGGCGACCCGTACTGGGCCGAGCCGGAGGGTTCGTACCTGGCCGCGCTGGAGCGGTCGCCCCGGGGGCTGCGCATCGGCTTCCAGACCGGGGCCCCGGGCCAGGTCCATCCCGAGCTCCGGCAGCTGGTGCGGGAGGTGGCCACCCGGCTCGAGGAACTGGGCCACCACCTGGAGGAGGACGGCCCCCGGACCGAGCCCTTCCGGGCCCCTTTCCAGGTCGTGGTCACCGCCGGGACGGCCACCTATCCGGTGTCCGATCGCTCCCTCCTCGATCCCCTGAACGCCTGGATGATGGAGCGGGCGGAGCGACTGACCGCCGCCGACTACGTGCGGGCGGTGAACGCCATCCGCGATCACAGCCGGCGGGTGGTGGCCTTCTGGGACGACCATGACCTCCTCCTCACCCCGACCCTGACCCAGCCTCCGGTGCCGATCGGGCACTTCGCCGACCCGGAGCCGGAGCGGGCGAGCCAGCGCAGCCTGGACTGGCTTGCCTTCACCTACCCCTACAACTGCACCGGTCAGCCCGCGATCAGCCTCCCCGTGGGCACCAGCGCCGAGGGGCTGCCGCTCGGGGTGCAGCTCGTCGGCCCGCCCCGGGGCGAAGCCCTGCTGCTGGCGGTCGCGGCCCGGCTCGAGGAGGCCCTCCCCTGGCGGCACCGGCGGCCGCCGGGGTTCGCCTGAGCCGGATCGGCGATGGGCGGCCGGCTCCGGGTGCAGGGGGGATCGGCGGGCGGCCGGCGGCTGGCCATGCCGCGGGGGATCCGGCCCACCCAGGCCCTGGTGCGGGAGGCCATCTTCGACCTGTTGGGGGAGGCGGTGGTCGGCGCCCGGGTGCTGGACCTGTTCGCGGGCTCGGGGGCGCTGGGCATCGAGGCGCTCTCACGGGGGGCGAGTGAGGCCGTCTTCGTGGAGCGGGTCCCGAGCGTGGTCGGCGTGCTCCGTCGCAACCTCGCCGCAGTGGGGCTGGAGGGGCGGGCGCGGGTGGTCCGGGCGGAGGTCGCGCGCTGGCTCCAGGCCAGCCCCCCCGAGGTCGCGGCGGCCTCGGTGATCCTCCTCGACCCGCCCTACAATGACCCCGTCTTGGACCGCGCCCTGGCCTCGCTGGACCGTCTCGCCGCCCCGGGAGCCCTGATCGTGATCGAGCACCCGTGGCGGTGGTCGTGGCCGGCCACGGAGCGGCTGTACGTGCGCCGGCAGCGTCGCTACGGTGACGCGGCGGTCACCGTCTCCGTGGCCAGGTGAGCGGTCCCGCCCTCTATCCGGGGAGCTTCGACCCCTTCACCAACGGTCACCTGGACATCGTCGACCGCGCGCTGCAACTGTTCGACGGGCTGGTGGTCGCGGTCGCGGCCAACCCCGAGAAGCGCACCCCGCTGTTCTCGCCCGAGGAACGGGTGGCGATGATCCGGGAGGCCCTGGCGGATCGTCCCACGGTGGAGGTGACGAGCTACCGGGGGCTGACCGTCGAGTTCGCCCGATCACGGGGGATCCGCGTGGTGGTGAAGGGTCTGCGCCTTCCTTCGGACTTCGAGGCCGAGCTCCAGCAGGCGCTGATGAACCGGCAGCTGGCCCCCGAGATCGATACCGTCTTCCTGATCTCGGGTCTGCCTCAGCTCTTCGTCTCCTCGAGTATCCTCAAGGACGTCGCCGGCCATGGCCGTGACGTCGGCCGCTTCGTACCTCCTGTGGTGGCACGACGTCTCAAGGAGAGGTTCAGCTGAAGGTCGACGAGATCCTGGATCGGATCGAGTACCTCCTCCACCACGCCCGGCGGGTGCCCTTCTCCAATCAGGTCATGGTGGACGAGGAAGAGGTCCTGGACCTGGTCGATCAACTCCGCTTCAACCTGCCCGAAGAGACCAAGCAGGCCAACTGGACGGTGCAGGAGCAGCAGCGCCTCATCGCCGAGGCACACGCCGAGGCCACCCGCATCCTGTCGCGTGCCAACCAGCGGGCCGAGGCGACGGTCCAGGAGTCGGAGATCCTGCACCGCGCCGAGCGCCAGGCGCAGCAGACGCTCCGGGAGGCACAGGTCCGGGCCGAAGAGATCATCCGGGAGGCGGAGGCGTACGCGCTGGAGCAGCTCCAGCAGCTGGAGGCGCATCTCACCCGCACCCTGGCCACGGTCAAGCGCGGGGTGGAGGCGCTCCAGTCGGCCCAGCCCGAGGATCGTTCGGAGGCGGGCGAGCTGGGGCGCGCTCGCCTCTGACCTCCGCTTCGGCTCTGCGCGATCGCGGATCGGGCGGGAGAACCGACTTCGATCCCGCTCTGGTACACTCTCGCACGCCCATGGCACTTCCGAAGGTCAAGCTCTCGAAGGGGCGCACGCGGCGGCGGCGTTCGCACCTGGCGCTGGGCCGGCTCCAGCTCGATCCCTGCCCGCGCTGCCGTCATCCTCGCCGCCCTCACCACGTCTGCCCGAACTGCGGCCACTACGCCGGTCGCGAGGTCATCGAGACCGACTGAGCCCTTCACCTGCCGTGTGCCATCGCTCGTCTGTCCGTGTCTGAGGCGGTACGCGTCGATCCGCAGGCGCACCTCGCCCGGCAGCGCCCCGGCGGCGTGGCCTTTCTCTTCCCCGGCCAGGGGTCGCAGCACGCCGGCATGGGGACCGACCTGCTCCGTGACGACGAGATCGCCGAGCTGGCCCGGCGGTGCTCGCGCGTGGCCGGCGTCGACCTGGCCCGGCTGCTGACCTCGGCGGACGAAGAGGAGCTGCGGGCGACCGCCAACGCGCAGCCGGCGCTCCTGTTCGTGGGCGTGGCCCTGGCCCGGCTGCTGGAGCGGGCGGGCATCCGACCCGACGCCGTGGCCGGGCACTCGGTCGGGGAGTACACGGCCCTCTGCGTGGCCGGGGCGATCACCCCCGAGGAGGCGGTCCGCGCCGTGGTGGCTCGCGGCCGGGCGATGGCGGAGGCGGCTCCGCCCGGCACCAGCTCGATGTGCGCCGTGCTCGGCATCGGCCCCGAGGCCGTGGAGCGGGCCCTGGACGGCGTGCCCGAGGCGTGGCCGGCCAACTACAACACCCCCACCCAGACCGTCATCGGCGGCACCGTCCGCGGACTGGAGCTGGCCGGGAAGCGGATGCGGGAGGCGGGGGCGCGCCGGGTCGTCCCCCTGAACGTGGCCGCCGCCTTCCACACCCCGATCGTCGCCCCGGCCGGGAAGGTCCTGGGCGACGTCCTGCGGACCGTCGCCTGGCAGATGCCCTGCGTCCCCGTGGTCGCGAACCTGACCGCTGAGCCCTATCGGACGGTGGAGGAGATCCCGGACGTGCTCGAGCGACAGCTCAGCTCCCCGGTGCGCTGGGCCGATTGCGTGCGCCGGCTGGCTGCCATGGGCTGTCGGCACTTCGTCGAGGTGGGTCCTCGCCGGGCCCTGTCCGGCATGATGCGGGAGCTGGTGCCCGAGGCCGGTGCCCACTCGGTCTCCACGCCGGAGGCGGCGTTGCGCCTGCACCTGGCATGAGTTACGACCACCGCCCGTCGGCCGCGGATCGGACGCGGCTGATACAGTAGACGCCGCACGCGTGCGGCCACCTTCTGGAGGACGATATTTGGACAGCCAGAAGATCAGCTTCGAAGAGTTCAAGAACATCATCGTCGAGCGGCTCGGCTGTGAGCCCGAGCAGGTGACGATGGATGCCTCGTTCCAGGAGGACCTGAACGCCGACTCGCTGGATCTGGTCGAGCTGATCTACGCTTTCGAAGAGAACACCGGCCTCGAGATCCCGGACGAGGACGCGGAGAAGATCACGACCGTGGGTCAGGCCTGGGAGTACATTCAGGAGAAGTCGGCCTCATAGGGAACGCTCGATCGGGTGGCCGCGGTCGGCGGCCGGTTCAGGACCCGGAGGTGCCAAGGGGCCAGTTGGAGGAGCTCCAGGAGAAGATCGGGGTCGCCTTCCGGCAGCCAGCCCTCCTGCGCGAGGCCCTGACCCACAGCTCCTTCGCCAACGAGAACCCCGAGATCTCTCCGCGTGACAACGAGCGTCTGGAGTACCTGGGTGACGCCGTCCTCCAGCTGATCACGGCCGAGTACCTCTTCAAGCTCAACCCCGGCGCCAGAGAGGGGGAGATGACCCAGGTGCGGTCGATCATGGTCAACACCAACACCCTGGCTGCGCTCGCCGAGGAGATCGGGTTGGGCGACTACCTGTATCTGGGAAAGGGGATCGCCAGGGGCGGTGGGCGGACGCTGAAGTCCTTGCTCGCCAACGCCTTCGAGGCGGTGCTGGGGGCGATCTTCCTGGACGCCGGCTACGATGCCGCCTACCACTATTACCTGGATCGATTCCGAGCCCTGCCCGAGCCGGTGCAGGACGAGAACTACAAAGGGCGGCTGCAGCAGGTGGTGCAGGAGCGCTACGGGCTCACGCCCTACTACGACAGCGCCGGGGCCAGAGGTGGCCGCCAGCGCGAGTACACGGCCGTGGTCTACGCCGGGGCGGAGCCGCTCGGGACCGGACACGGGCCCACCAAGCAGGCGGCGGAGCAGGAGGCGGCGAGGAACGCGCTGGCCGAGCTGGAGCAGGTCGGTACGCCGCGAGAGCGACGACGCGATCGCCGACAGCCGGCAACCCGGGAGGAGCCCCCGTCCCCGCCTCCGGCGAGCCCGCCGGCCGAGGTCGAACCCGAGACGGCGCCGCCTTCCGAGGGCCGGCCGCGTCGGCGGGCACGGCGGTCGCGCAAGGGCGCCGAGGAGCCCGAACCGGCCTCTGACCGGGAGCTGGCCAGGACCGGCGCCTGACCCCGCCGCGACCCGAAGGGCCGAAGCTGGTAACCTCACCGCCTGGTGCGTCTGCGCTCCCTCCGGCTTGCGGGATTCAAGACCTTCGCGCGCCAGACCGAGATCACCTTCGACCCGGGCGTGACCGCCATCGTGGGCCCCAACGGATCGGGCAAGAGCAACACGGTCGACGCGATCAAGTGGGTGCTGGGCGAGCGGCAGGCGAAGGACCTCCGCGGTCGCCGGATGGACGAGATCATCTACTCGGGCGGCGAGCGCCGGCCGCGGGCGGCCCAGGCCGAGGTCGCCATCGTCATCGACAACACCGATCGGCGTCTCTCCCTCGACTGCGACGAGGTCGAGATCCGGCGGCGGCTGGACCGGAGCGGGCAGAGCGACTATTTCCTCAACGGGACGCGCGTCCGGCGTCACGACCTGCTGGACGTGCTGGCCTCGACCGGGCTGACCACCGACTCCTATGCGATCGTGGATCAGCGCGACATCGAGGCCATCATCAACTGCACGCCCGACCAGCGGCGCCGTCTGATCGAAGAGGCGGCCCAGGTCCGCCAGGTGAAGGCGAAGCGGGTCGAGGCGGTGGCCCGGCTGGAGGAGCTGGCCGCCAACCTGGTGCGACTGGAGGACCTGCGCGGCGAGATCGAGCCGCGGCTGGAGACGGTCCGCGCCCAGGCCGCGGCCGCCCGCGAGGCCGAGCAGATCGCCAGGCGGTTGGACCTGCTGCGGGGCAGCATCGTCTGGGAGGAGTGGCGGGAGGCCCGCGACCTGCACCGGCGTGAGCAGGCCCAGGTCGAGGGGCTGGGGCGACGCCTGGACGAGGCGCGCACGGCCGCCCGCGCCGCCGAGGAGGCGTACGCGCGCTGTCAGCAGGAGCTGCAGGCCATGCGGGACCGCCGACTGCAGCGCCAGCGCCGGTTGTCGGCCGGACGGCTCGAGCTGCAGCGCGCCGAACACGAACTGGCCATGGCCGAGGAGCGGGCGCGAAGCCAGGCGGCGCTGGCCGAGGCGGCGCGGACGGAGCACGCCGAGATCGCCGAGCGGCTCGCCGCCCTCGCCGCCCGGCGGGAGGAAATCGCCCGGGCGCTGGTCGACGCCGAGCAGCGCCTGTCGGAGGTGCCGCCACCGCCGCCCCCACCGCCGCCGGTCGACGCTCGGCGAGCGCGGGAGACGGCCGAGGCGGTGGAGCAGGCGCGCCGCCGGCTGATGGCCTGCGAGTCGCAACTGGCCCAGGTGCGCAGCCGGGTCCGCTTCCAGGAGGAATCCCTGGCCCGCCTCGAGGCGTCGGTGCTGCCGGCCGAGCGCGAGCTGCCCGCGGCCCGGGAGGCGGCCGAGGCGGCACAGGACCGTGCCCGGGAGGCGGCCGAGGCGGCCTCGCGCCTGGCCCGGTTGCGGGCCGAGCTGGAGGGACTGGAGTCCCTCTGGCCGGCGCCCCGCGGGCACGGGCTTCGGCGGGTCGGCGACGTGATCGTGGCCCGCCCCGGGTCGGAGGCGGCGCTCTCGGCCGCGCTGGGTCCGCTGCTCGACGCTTGGGCGGCCCCCGACGAGGCCAGCGCCCTGGTGGCGGCACGGGCTGACGACCGACAGGCCACCGTCGTCTATCCCGTGGGGCCGGTCGAGGCGGAGGCGGGGTCCCTGTTCGAGCAGGTCACCTGGGAGCCGGGCTTCGAGCCGCTGGCGCGGCGGTTGCTGGGCCACGTCGTGCTGGGGCGGGACGTCACCCCGGAGGGGATCTACCGCGAGCCGGGCCTGATCCGCGCCGGGAGCGACCCCAGGGTGGGGTTGACGGCGCGGCGCCAGCACCTCCGTCAGGAGATCGCGGCCCTGGAGCCCCTGGCCGCACAGGTCCGGGAGCGCAACCAGGAGGCCGGTCGGGCCCGGGCGCGCCTGCAGGAGCTCACCTCCATCGTCGGGCAACGGCGCCAGCTCGATCAGACCTCCGCGCAGCTGGCCGAGGCGCGCGAGGTCGAGCGGCGGGAGGCGGCCCGCCTGCCCGAGCTGGAGCGGTCCCTGGGCGAGGCGGAGGCCCTCGCCGCCGAAGCCCGCCGGGCGGTGGCGGAACGGGAACGGTCGGTCGCCGAGCACCGGGCGGAGGTGCAGCGGCTGGAGCTGGAGCGGACCCGCTGGCGAGAGCGGGCGGGTGACCTGCGCCGTCAGCTGTCGGCGCTCGAGGGCGACCTGGCCGCCCTGGAGCGAGGGCGAAGGGCCAGGATCGAGCGCGCGGCCCGGGCCGAGCAGGCGGCGGCCGAGGCGGAGGCGGCCCTGCCCGCCCTCCGGGACCGCGTGCGGGCGGCCCGCGCCGAGCTGGAGCGGATGGAGGGGGAATCGCCGGACGAGGAGGCGCAACTGGCCGAGGCTGCCAGGCGCCTGGTGGCGGCCGAGGAGGCCCACGTCAAGGCCCGGCTCGAGGTGGGTTCGCTGGAGAACGGCCTGGAGCTGCACCGGCGCGAGGCCGAGCGGGCGGCGCTCCGGATGGAGGAGCTGCGGGCCCGCATGCCCGCCGGCCTGACCCCCGAGGAGGTGCCGGGGGGCAAGGCCCGGGAGCGAGAGATGCGCCACCTGGAGCGGCGGCTGCGCGAGATCGGGCCGGTGAACGCGCTGGCGGAGTCGGAGTGCGCCGAGCTGGAAGAGCGTTACTCCAACCTGATCACCCAGCTGGAGGACATCCGGGCGGCGCGAGAGGACCTGGAGCAGTTGATCGCACGGCTGCGCCAGGAGGAGGAGAGCCGCTACGAGGCGGTTTTCGGCGCGGTGGCGGTCAACTTCCAGGACCTCTTCGCCGAGCTCACCGCCGGGGGCAGGGCGACGCTTCGCCACGCCCCCGGGGCGGAGGGGCCCCGGAGCGGGGTCGAGATCCTGGTCCAGCCCCCGCGCAAGCGCATGCAGAGCATCTCGCTGCTCAGCACCGGGGAGCGTGCCCTGACCGCGCTGGCCCTGGTCATGGCCCTCCAGGAGATCAACCCCGCCCCCTTCACGGTCATGGACGAGGTCGACGCCGCCCTGGATGACGCCAACGTCGCCCGCTTCGGCGACCTCCTCGAACGCCTCGGGCGCCGGCGTCAGCTCATGATCGTCACCCACAACCACATGACCATGGCCTGTGCCTCCGCTCTCTACGGCATCCACCTCGACGAGAGCGGCTGCTCGCACATCGTCTCGGTTCGGCTCGAGGACATCCAGGTCCGGAGGAAGCCGCCGCCGGCGGTCCAGAGCGCCTGACCTCGCCGGCCCCGGCACAATAGGAGGCCGGATGACGTCGATCTGGTCGAAGGTGGCGAGCCGCACCCGAGGGCTCTTCGTTGAGGGGCTGCGGGCCGCGGGCACCCCGCTCTCCCCTGGTTTCTACGAGCAGCTCGAGGAGCTGCTGATCGCCGGTGACGTCGGCCCGGTCCTGGCCGCCGACCTGGCACGACGCGTCCGGGAGCGGCGCCCGCGTACCCTCGAGGTGGCACGCGAGGCTCTGATCGAGGAGATGTCGGCGATCATGTCGTCGCAGCCGCGGGCACTCTTCATCGATGCCCGCCCTTCCTGCGTGCTCCTCTACGGGGTCAATGGCTCGGGCAAGACCACCACCGCCGGCAAGCTGGCCTACCTCCTGGCCGCGGACGGCTTCGCCCCCTTGGTGGTGGCCGCGGACACCTACCGTGCCGCCGCCATCGAGCAGATGCAGGCCTGGGCGGAGCGGGCCGGCGTGCCCTGCTTCGCCGGGCGCCCGGGCGGCGATCCCGCCGCCGTCGTCTTCGACGCCCTCCAGATGGCCGCCCGGCGCGGGCACGGGGTGGTCCTGGTCGACACCGCCGGCCGCCTCCAGACCCAGCAGAACCTGCTCAACGAGCTGGCCAAGGTGGCGCGCGTGGCCGGCAAGGCCCTGCCGGGCGCTCCCCACGAATCCCTCCTGGTCCTGGACGGCAATCTGGGCCAGTCCAGCCTCTCCCAGGCCCGTGGCTTCGGCACTGTGCTCCCCGTCACCGGCCTGGTGCTGGCCAAGATGGACGGCACGGCCAGGGGAGGGGCGGTGATCGCGATCGAGGCGGAGCTCGGGGTGCCCACCAAGCTGATCGGGGTGGGGGAGGGGCCCGCCGACCTGGCCGCGTTCGACGTGCGCCGGTTCGCGGCCTCGCTGTTCGGCGAGAACGGCGAGGTCGGGGGCTGACCGGCTCCGGGGTCGACCTTCGGCCCGCCGGTGGCGTGGACCGCCCGCCGGGAGCCGGCAACGGTACCATGCCCGGAGCCCCTCAGAGGGTTCCATCGGTTCAGCGACCCTTCCCGGAGCGGATGACGTGCCCATGGTCTCCCTGGCCGACCCCCACTGTCACACCCTCGCCTCCGACGGCATGGTCTCCCCGGCCGAGCTGGTGGCCGCGGCCCGGGCCGCCGGCCTGGCCCTGATCGCCGTCACCGACCACGACACCATGGCCGCGGCCGGGGAGACGTGGGAGCGGGGGCAGGAGGTGGGGGTGGAGGTCGTCCGGGGGCAGGAGATCACGACCCGCTGGCCGGCGCAGACGCACGTGGTGGGCTGGTTCCTGGAACGTCCGATCCGGAGCGGCATGAGCCTGGCGGACACGGTCGACGCCATCCACGACCAGGGAGGGCTGGCCGTCATCCCCCACCCGTTCATGCCCACCTATTTCGCCTCCTGCCAGCCGGGGATGCTGGCCCGTCTGATCGAGCGGCACCCGATCGACGCCATCGAGGTGCTCCACACCGCGCCCATGTCGACCGGTCGGCGCCGGCTCCTGGCGGCCTTCTACGAGGCCAACCGCGACCGCCTGGGCGCCGCCGTGGGCGCCAGCGACAGCCACTTCGGGCGTCACGACCTGGGCGGGGCGGTCACCGAGTTCGACGGCGTCACCGCCGAGGACTTCCGCGCCGCCGTCCTGGGCCGGCGGACGAGGCCCCGGACGGGCGGTCGAGCGGCGGTCCCGGCCGGCCTGGCCCTGCGTCAGCAATGGCGCAGCCTGGTCGAGCTGCCGCTCCGGCGACTGCGCCGTCGGCTGGCGTGAGGTCGGCGGCCCGACGGCCGGCTCAGCCGCGACGCGCCAGCTCGAGGAGCACGTCGTGGACGGCGGGCGGGGCGGCCAGGATGTCTCCGCTCTCGAGCCAGCCGTTCGTGCCCTGCCAGTCGCTCACCCGTCCTCCGACCTCCAGGACCAGGGCGGCGCCCGCGGCCACGTCCCAGGGGGCGAGGCCCAGCTCGAAGAAGCCGTCGCAGGTGCCGGAAGCGGTCCAGGCCAGGTCGAGCGAGGCCGCCCCCGCGCGGCGCAGGTCTTCGAAGCGGCGCAGGGCGCCCTCGAAGACCGGAAGGTAGCGCGGGAGCAGATGCTTGCGCCGGAAGGGAAACCCGGTGGCCACGATGGCGGTGGCGGGGTCCCCGGCCCCCAGCTCGGGGAGGGGCTCGCCGTTGAGCGTGGCTCCTCGCCCCCGCTCGGCCGCGAACTCCAGGTCCAGCCAGGGCGCGACCACCACCCCCAGTCTCGGTTCGCCTCGGTCGAGCAGGGCCACCGAGACGCCGACCAGGGGGAGGCCGTGGATCCAGTTGGCGGTGCCGTCCAGGGGATCGACCACCCACCGGGTGCCCGAGGTGGCGCCTCCGGCCTCCTCGGCCAGCACCTGGATGCCGGGCGCCCGGCGCCCCAGCACCTCGAGGATGGCGGCCTCGCTGGCCCGATCCTGCTCGGTCACGTAGTCGCCGGGCAGCGCCTTGCGCTGCGCCCGGCGGCGGCCCAGCCCGGCCCGTCGCAGGACCGCCGCGCCCGCCCGGGCGGCCTCGAGCGCGACCTCGAGCAGGGCTCAGCCCTCCGCGCCGAGGCCGAACATGGCCTCCAGGTCGTGGGCCGAGAACTGCTGGAAGGCGACCATGGTCCGGGTACGCTCGATGCCCTCGAGCTGGGCGATCTCCCCGGTCACGACCGTGGCCAGCTCTTCGTGCTCGCGAACCCGGAGCATGGCCACGAAGTCCCAGTCGCCGGTGACCGTGTAGACCTCGGCCACTCCCCTGACCTCGGCCAGGCGGGGACCGAGGGTGGGCAGGGCGTCGCGCCTGGCGCGGACGAGCATGATGGCGGTGAGCACGCTGCGAGTCTACGGGGTTGGCACGTCGCCGCCGGTGGAGCGGGAACGGGTGGTCGTCGCTCCAGGCCGGCGGCTGGAGCGAGACGGCCTCGCCCTCGCCGAGGCTCCGGTGGCGTTCTCCGGGGCTGGCGAGGAGACCGTGGTCGCCTCGATCCGGCCGGGAGCCCACCTCCTACGTGCTCGCCGCCAGGCGGGCGCGCAGGGCCAGGATGCCGTTGACGTAGTTGCGGCTGCTCGGGTAGATGCCGTACCGTCTGGTGGCCGACTCTCCCTGGTAGTAGGCGGCCAGAGCCAGCCTGACGTCGCCGTTGAAGTCGTCGAGGTAGTGCCGCAGCAGGGCGGCCCCCAGCAGCGCGTTGTCCCAGGCGCGGTAGACGTCCACCGGGTGTCCCAGCAGGGCCGGTCCCGCCCAGGCGGCGGTGGAGGGCAGGATCTGCATCAGCCCGATCGCCCCGTCCCGGGAGATCATCGAGTTGTTGTAGCCGCTCTCCCAGAGGGACACGGCCAGCACCAGGTTGGGGTCGACCTGCTCCTCGTTGGCCGCGCGCACCAGCAGCTCCCTGGCGGCGGCCCCGCTCACCGCCTCCGGAGCCCGCTGGGTGCCGAGGTGAAGGATCTGGCCGGGCAGCAGGCGCCGGGGGTTGGAGACGTCGTTGAGCCGCTCCAGGTCGGCGACGGAGACGCCGAACCGCCGCGCGATCCCCCACAGGGTGTCGCCCGGGCGCACGGTGTAGACGGCGGTCGGGGCGGCCGGCACGGTCGGGGCGGGAGGGGTGGGGAGGGCGAGCGTGAGTCGCTGGCCCACCAGGATGTGGTTGGGATCGGCGATCCCGTTCTCGCGGGCGAGCTGGTCGACCGGGACGCCGGTTCGCTGGGAGAGGCTCCACAGCGTGTCACCAGGCCGCACGGTATAGGCCTGAGCAGGACGGGCACTCCACAGGACGCCGGCCAGAGTGAAGGGGAACGCTATAAGGAAATGCAACCTGGTCATGACGGACAACGCTGTCATTGATTACCGAGAAAATCAAAATTTCAATATCAGGAAAGCTTGCGAAGGCGGGAGGAAGGGGACCCTGGCCCTCCATCTGGCCGGCAGCCGGGAGCGCGGTCGTGGTAGCCTTGTTAAGGCTTGAGCCTTGACACTCTGTCGTCACGACAACGGCAGGTGGAGCTGTTCGAGCGATACGGCCCCCTGCTCACCGACCAGCAGCGGGAAGTGCTGGAGCTCTACCTTCGCCGTGACTGGTCGCTCTCTGAGATCGCGCGCAGCCGGGAGACCTCCCGGGCTGCGGTCCATGACCTGGTGCGTCGTGCCGGCCAGGCCCTGGAGGAGTACGAGAGCCGCCTCGGCCTCCTGGCGGCCGAGGAACGGCGGCGGACGGTCCGGGCCTCGCTGGCGCGCGACCTGGCGGAGATCCGCCGGTGGCTGGCGCGGCTCGAGCAGGAGGTGAGCCGGGCCTGATGTTCGAGAGCCTGAGCGACCGCCTGAGCGCCACCCTCCGCAAACTGGGGGGGCGGGGCGTGCTGCGGACCGAGGACGTGGACGCCGCCCTGCGCGACGTCCGCATGGCCTTGCTCGAGGCGGACGTCAACTACCGGGTGGTCAAGCAGTTCGTGGAGCGCGTCCGGTCCCGCATGGTGGGCGCCGAGGTCAGTCAGAGCCTGACCCCGACCCAGCAGGTGATCAAGGTCGTGCACGAAGAGCTGGTGCAGCTCCTGGGCGGCAACGACCGGGGCCTGACCTACGCCGACCGGCCGCCGACGGTCGTCCTGCTGGCCGGGCTCCAGGGCTCGGGCAAGACGACCACCGCCGTCAAGCTGGCCCACCTGGCCCGCGGCGAAGGCCACCGCCCCATGGTGGTCGCCCTCGACCTGCGCCGACCGGCGGCGGTGGAGCAGCTCCGGGTGCTGGCGGAGCGCGAGCGGATCGCCTTCCACACCGGCCGGGAGTCCCCGGAGGCAATCGCGCGGGAGGCGCTGGCGGCGGCCGCTCGGGAAGACTGCGACCTGGTCGTGCTCGACACCGCCGGCCGTCACGTGGCCGAGGCCGAGCTGATGGAGGAGATCCGCCGGATCCGCGATGCGATCCCGGTGACGGAGTCGTTCCTGGTCGCGGACGCCATGACCGGCCAGGACGCGGTCACGGTGGGGGCGGCCTTCCATGAGGCGGTGGGAATCGACGGGGTGATCCTCACCAAGCTGGACGGCGACGCACGGGGGGGAGCCGCGCTTTCGCTCAAGTTCGCCACCGGCCAGACGGTCCGGTTTGCCGGTGTGGGCGAGAAGGTGGGCGACCTGGAGGTCTTCCGCGCCGACCGCATGGCCTCGCGGATCCTGGGCATGGGAGATGTGCTCACCCTGATCGAGCGGGCCGAGCGCGTGGTCGACCGCCAGGAGGCGCAGCGGGTGGAGAAACACCTGCGCGCCGGGCACCTGACCTTCGACGACTTCCTGGTCCAGCTCCGGCAGCTGCGCAACATGGGCTCCTTCCAGAACGTCCTGGAGATGCTGCCCGGAGCCGGTCAGCTGAAAGGTCAGCTGGAGGACGCCGACCCGGAGGCCGAGATCCGCAAGATGGAGGCCATCATCCTCTCCATGACCAGGGCCGAGCGGGCCCGACCGGAGATCATCGACGGCTCCCGCCGCCGGCGGATCGCGGCCGGGAGCGGCACCCGGGTGACGGACGTGAACCGGCTGCTGAAGGCCCGCGAGCAGATGCAGCTGATGGCCCGGCAGCTCGGCCTGGGGGGTGGCGCGGGCCGCCGGCGTCCCCGACTGGGTCGCCTCTTCGGCGCGTGAGCCCGGTGAGGCGCCCGCGGGCCGCCTCGTACACCATTTCCCACGCAAGGAGGTAGTGACGGATTGGTCAAGATCAGGCTGAGGCGGATGGGGGCCAAGCGGCGGCCCTTCTACCGTCTCGTGGTCGCGGACGCCCGTTCGCCCCGCGACGGCAGGTTCATCGAGCAGGTGGGCTACTACAACCCGTTGACCGAGCCCGCCACCCTCAAGATCGACGAGGAGAA
>JAJPKS010000193.1 GCA_021323605.1 Bacillota bacterium
CGGTGCGGCCCCTGGGCCGGACCGAGCGGGGCTGCCTCTTCCGGCTCGACTCCACCCCCCGCCCCGAGCCCGTCCCGGCATGACCGCCGACCGGGGACGGGACGGCGTGAGTTCCCCCTCCCGGAGTACGACCTGACCCCGAGGAATCGTCGACCCCACCACGATCCCGCCCGGGACCGTGGACGTCGTCACCCGGCTGCTGGCCGAGCGCGGGGTGCCATACGTGACCGGAAGAGCTGGAGCACGGACGGCATCCACTGCGAGACGCGGGGGCGGGCGGCCCGGCGTCGGGGGGAGGGCCGCCTGACCGTGGAGATGGAGGCGGCTGCCCCCTTCGCGGTGGCCTGGTTCCGGCGAGCCGTTGCCGCCGAGCGATCACCAGCGCTCATGCGGCACCCTCACCGGGTTGCCCTTGCGGGGCGTCCCACGAAGCTGGCTTGGGGACCCCATCGGGACTCGTCCCGGGGCACCCCATCGGAGGGACACCGGCAGCCGCCGGGCCGTCTCCGGTCCGAGCAGCAGCGATCGCACCGCCGCCTCGGTCGAGGTCTGGTGGAAGCGGGCCAGGTCCTCCAGGTCGGCGGCGTAGGCGCGGGCCGTGGCCCGAGGCCGGCCGGAGGGGAAGCGGGCGATCAGTTGGCTGGGGTCGGTCTCGGGGGCCTCGGCCGGGGCGTGGTCGCCGCCCACGGCGGTCCGCACCCCCTCCGTGCGTCGAGCATGCGCTCGACGCCGCTGGAGGGAGACCTGGCCCGTACCTCACCCGCCGGCGGCCCGCGACCGAGGCGAGCGCAGCGGGTCGATGACCTTCTCCAGCAGGAGCTCGAGCTGGTCGAGCTCGTCGGTGGTGGGCCCGAGCACGACGTACTGACAACCGGCTCGCTCGAGGTCTCGCAGTCGCTCCAACTGGTCTCGTGGGGTCCCCAGCAGGTAGCACTGCCGCAGCCAGTCGAAGGGACGGTGGGTCCCCATCACCTGCCGGAAGGTCGGCTCCTGCTCGTCCAGGGCTCGCTCTCGGTCCTCGGTGTCGACCACGTGGATGAAGTTGCAGTGG
The DNA here is from genome assembly GCA_021323605.1 of Bacillota bacterium. Lineage (GTDB taxonomy): Bacteria > Chloroflexota > Dormibacteria > Dormibacterales > Dormibacteraceae > CADDZO01. Next base: position 1,052 of record JAJPKS010000193.1, read on the forward strand.
GCGAAAAGGAAGCCGTCCAGGGTGCCGCGACGGCGGAGTACCTCGGCCCGCACCAGCTCCCAGTCGCGCTTGACCAGGTCCTGGTTGCCCGACGCCCTCGAGAGCCACGCGTCCGCGCGCACGATCCGCTCCAGCACGCTCCTCACCATCTCCGGGCGGTCGTGGTACTCGGGGTCGGGAAGCCGCGAGCCGCCCGAGACCCAGACCGGTGGCATCCGGCCGGAGAAGGGCTCGATGGTGACCTCCCGGAACCGGTAGTAGCGGCCCTCGAAGCTGACCCGCTCCTCGGTCAGGAGACGGCGCACGGCCTCCAGCATCTCGTCCGTCCGGCCGCCGCGCTCCTGGATGCGACCGCCCGTGGCCTCGAACTCGGGCGGGTACCAGCCGGGCCCCACGCCGAAGATGAAGCGGCCCCGGGAGACGTAGTCGAGGCTGGCGATCTCCTTGGCCAGCAGGACCGGGTTGCGGAGCGGCAGGACCAGGATCCCGGTGCCGAGCCTGGCCCGTGCGGTCAATCCCGCCGCGTAGGTGAGCACGGTCATCGGCTCCAGCCAGGAGGTGCCGTACAGACCCTCGGCGGTCAGCAGGTGATCGATCACCCAGATGTCGAGACCGGCTTCCTCGACCCGCTCGATGTAGCGGCGCAGCCGCCGGACGTGGTCGCCGGCTCGGTCACGGTAGGTGTAGGAGGGGAGCCAGATCCCGAACTGCACGACCCCATGGTAGATTCGTGCCCGGCCGTGGAGACGAGCGGTTCCGAGCCGGGCCGGGGGGACCGGTGAAGGTCGCACCTCTTCTCCGCCGACGGCCCGCCGGCGGACGAGGAGACGGGCGCCCGCTCTCGGCCGCCGGTGCGGCCGCGCCACCGCGCGGGTGCGGGCCGGCCGTTCGAGCCCGGGCCAGGGGCCGGCGGCGCCCGGTCGGGCGCGGCGGGAGGTGAGGGAGGTGTGGCGATGCCGGAGATGAGGGGCGCCCAGATCATCGTCGATCACCTCGTCCGGGAGGGCGTTCCCTATCTCTTCGGGCTCTGCGGACACGGCGTCCTGGGACTCCTCGACGCCGTCTACGACCGACGCGACGAGTTGAAGGTCGTCTCCGTCCACCACGAGTCGGTGGCCGCGTTCATGGCCGACGCCTGGTACCGCGTCCGGCAGGAGCCGGTGGCGACCTTCACCTCGTGTGGGCCGGGCTCCGCCAACCTGCCCGTCGGCGTCGCCTCCGCCTTCATGGACTCGTCGGCGTTCCTCGTCATCACCGGCAACGTCCCCACCTCGCAGTGGAACCGGGGGCCCTTCCAGGAGACCGGCCGGTACTTCCAGGGCGAGTTCGTCAACGTCCTCCGGCCGTACGTGAAGCGGAGCTTCCAGCCGACCCGGGTCGACATGCTGCCACTCGCCCTGCGCCAGGCCTTCGCCCTGATGAAGAACGGTCGGCCGGGTCCGGTCCACCTCGACGTGCCGCTCAACGTCTTCGTCGAGACGGGAGAGGTCGACGCGACGGAGCCGGCGCCGGGCGGCGATCGGGGCGCGGTCGGGGGAGGCGATCCGGAGTCGATCCGGCGCGCGGCGCGGCTCCTGTCCGAGGCCAGGCGCCCGGTGATCGTGGCCGGGCACGGGGTGGAGCTGGCACGAGGGGAGGAGGCCCTTCGCCGCTTCGCCCATCGGACCTCGATCCCGGTGGCGACCACCCCGCTGGGCAAGGGCGTGTTCGACGCCCGTGATCCTCTGAGCCTGGGCGCGACGGGCAGGAACGGCACCTACCCGGCCAACGCCGCCTGCCGCAACGCCGACGTGATCCTCGCCCTCGGGACCCGCTTCGACGACCGTTCGACCAGCTCCTGGCTCCCGGGGTTCACGTACCGCATCCCGCCGGCGCGCCTGATCCACGTCGACGTCGACTCGGCCGAGATCGGCCGCAACTTCCCGGTCGAGGTCGGGATCGTGGGTGACGCGCGGCTGGTCCTCGAGCAGCTGATCGCCGCCAGCCCGGGAGAGGCGAGCGGCCACGAGGGATGGCGGCGGCGGATCGCCCTCTGGAAGGACCGCTGGGAGGAGGAGATGGCGGGGCGGCGAGCCGCGGAGGCGGTCCCCATCAAGCCCGCCCGGCTGGTCGCGGAGCTGCGAAAGGCGGTGCCCGAGGACGGCATCGTGCTGGCCGACGTGGGGGTGCACCACAACTGGCTGGTGTGCGACTACCCGGCCTACCGGCCGCGCACGCTCCTCCAGAGCTGGGGCTTCGCCTCGATGGGCTTCGGCGTGGCCGGCTCCCTGGGCGCGAAGCTGGCGGCCCCCGACCGGCCGGTGGTGGCCGTGTGCGGCGACGGCGGCTTCCTGATGATGCCGAGCGCGGTCGCGACCGCGGTCGAGTACGACCTCCCGGTGGTCTGGGTGGTCTGGAACAACTGTGGCTACGTCTCCATCCGGGACCAGCAGCTCGGCTACTTCGGCGCCGGCCGCGAGCTCGCGACCAGCTTCACCGATCGCCACGGCCAGCTGGTGTCGGTCGACTTCGCGGCCATGGCCCGCTCGATGGGAGCCGGGGGCTGGCTGGTCGAGCGGCCCGGTCACCTCGCCGACCAGCTGCGGGCGGCGCTGGAGTCGGGTCGGCCGACCGTGCTCGAGGTCAGGGTCGACCGCGAGGACCGGCCTCCGGCCACCGCCAGCTGGGACCTGCCCCCGCTGCCGCCGCCGCTGCCGAGCTTCGGCTGGGGCGAGGACGGCCTCGACTGAACGAGCCGAGCACGGCGTCCCTTCTCGACCGGCCTCCGGGCCCGGAGGGGTGGACGATCCCTGGCCCCTCCGGGCCGATGCCGGCCTCGGGTGGGACCTAGGCCGGAGCCGGTTCCCCCGCCCTCGCGGTCGCCGCTTCCTCTTCCTCCTCGACCCGGTGCAGGTCGACGTCCCTGGTCTCGGGCCCGAGCCAGGCCCCGATCACCTGGAGCACGCCGGCCAGCGCCATCAGCACCAGGGGCGTGTAGACGTAGGGGATGCCGAGCTTGGTCAGGCCCAGGAAGTAGAAGCTGGCGAAGGAGGGGATGATCACCGCCAGGCTGTAGCCGATGCCGTAGCCGGAGGAGCGCACCCGGGTGGGGAATCGCTCGTTGATGTAGGCGGTGACGATGCCCCAGGGGGAGATGGTGAGGCAGAGGACGACGACGTAGATCGCCATGGTCAGCACCAGGGGGCCCTTGGCGCTGGCGTTGGCGAGCATCAGCCAGTAGCCGATGGTGCCGGCCACGGCCACGATCGCGCCGGTGATGATCAACACCGGCCGCCGGCCGAACCGCTGGCCCAGCCAGGCGGTCAGGTAGTAGCTGGCGGCGAGGAAGACGTTGGCCACGAAGAGGCCGTAGGTGACCCCCCGAGGCGGTTGCTTGAGCACGGTCTGGAGCAGGGTGGGCGTGGTCGAGATCGAGATCTGGACGGCGAACCACAGCCCGCTCATCATCAGGAAGACCTGGGCCAGGTTGAGGAAGTTGCGGCCCCTGAAGAGGTCGAGCAGAGGCGCCTTCACCTTGTCTTTGGCCTGCGTCTCCCAGAGCTTCGACTCCGGGACGCGAGCGAAGTAGATGAGCATGAGGGCGCCCAGGACCGCCCCGAAGACGAACGGGATCCGCCACCAGAACTGCACGTAGGGAGAGTTGAGCGTCCCCGCCGGGGCCCAGAGGAACACGATCAACACCGACAGCGAGATGGCGATGTAGGCGATGGGATAGGCCGACTGGATGAAGCCGGCCACCATCCCCCGCCAGCGTTTGGGCGCCGCCTCGATGGCCAGCGGGTTAGCGCTGGTGTACTCGCCGCCCATGAAGATCCCGTCCACCAGCCGGAGCACGATCAGGAGCGCGATCGAGGCATAGCCCCAGGTGGCGTAACCGGGCAGCAGCGCGATCAGGAAGGTCATGACCGCGAAGCCGCTGATGGCGACCATGGTGGTGCGCCGGCGACCGATGACGTCTCCGAAGTGGCCGAAGATGATGCTCCCGATCGGCCGGCCGATCAGGGTCACCGCGAACACGAACAGGTTCAAGGTGGCCACGGTCTGAACCGGCAGGTTCTTCGGGAAGAAGTAGATGATGGCCGGCGTCAGGGCGACCGTCGGCAGGTAGATGTCGTAGAAGTCGACGAAGAAGCCCAGAAAAGCACCCCAGAAGGCACGCCGAGCCTCTGGTGTCACCACTTCCGGTGCCCCGGCGATCGGCGTTGCTTCCGCCATGGGCCACACCTCCTCCACACAAAATCCCCCGTCCTCGCCACCACGCGCCTCCTCGGCGGGCTGCGCGCAGAAGCGTTCCGCACGGTTGCGGACAACCGCACTCTAGCCGCGCCTGACGCGGCTGTCAATTCATCGCGACGGTGCCCGTCTCCGCCGGCCACGGGTCCGACCCGGGTCGGTGCCGTACTCGCGCCGGGCGGCGGTGGGGCTGACCAGCCCCTCGGCCACGTCCTCGGCCACCCGGGCCGGGTCCCGCTGCCGGGGGTCGTAGAAGCCACCCCCGCCGGGCAGCTCCAGGGTGAAGCGGGCGCCGGCCGGGAGCGA
>JAJPKS010000171.1 GCA_021323605.1 Bacillota bacterium
CCCTGCGCAGCCTGGGTCTCTGAACCCCGTCAGGTCCGGGAGGAAGCAGCGGTAAGGAGGCAGCCCGGGGGTGCCGCAGGTATCCTGGCTGGAGCTGGAAGCTCGGGTACCGCTGGGGGCGTTGCGATCGACGGAAGGTGCGCGGCCACCGTGGAAGCCGTGGTGACCGCATACCAGAGCCTCTATCGCAAGTACCGGTCCCAGACCTTCGCCGACCTGGTCGGCCAGGAGGCGACGCTCCGCGCCCTCCAGGCGGCGATCGCGGCCGACCGCGTGGCCCACGCCTACCTGTTCTCCGGCACCCGGGGAACCGGCAAAACCTCCACCGCCCGGCTGCTGGCCAAGGCGGTGAATTGCCTGCGCCGGGCGCCGGGCAGCGCCGAGCCCTGCAACCAGTGCGAGTCCTGCGTGCAGATCCAGAACGGCTCGGCCTTGGACCTGATCGAGATCGACGCCGCGTCCAACCGTGGCATCGACGAGATCCGGGACCTGCGCGAGAAGGTCAACCTGGCGCCCGCGCTGGGGCGGAAGAAGGTCTACATCATCGACGAGGCCCATATGCTGACCACCGAGGCCTTCAACGCCCTGCTCAAGACGCTCGAGGAGCCGCCCGACCACGTGGTGTTCGTGCTCTGCACCACCGAGGCCAACCGGGTGCCCCCGACCGTGCTGGGCCGCTGCCAGCAGTTCGTGTTCCGGCGTTTCTCCGAAGCGCAGGTGGTGGGCCGCCTGGCCCACATCGCCGCCGGTGAGGGGATCGAGGCCGAACCCGAGGCGCTGGCTCTGATCGCGCACGTTGCCCAGGGGTCGATGCGGGATGCGATCGGGCTCATGGATCAGCTCGTGCCGCTGGCGGGTGCGATCACGGTGGCGGTGGCGCGTGACCTGCTGGGTGTGGCCGATCCGGTCCAGGTCGATCGGCTCCTGGACCAGGTCCTCGCCGGCCGCGCCGGGGACGCGCTGCGGACCCTGGGCGAAATCTACGAGGGCGGAGGCGAGCTCCGGCAGGTGGTGAGGGGCCTCATGGAGCGGACGAGGGATCGGCTGGTGCGGGCGATCGAGGACGGCGACGCGGTCGGGCGCAATCGGCTGTCGTCCGTCCTCGATGCCCTGCTGCGCCTGGACGGAGAGGTCCGCCGGCACGCGGAGCCACGGTTCCTGGTGGAGGCGACGCTGGTCCGGATCGCAGTCGAGAGCACCCCTGGCTCCACCGCCGGGACGCCGCCCCGGGATTCCGCTCGATCCCGGCCGGAGGCGGTCGCGGTGGAGCCCCGGGAAGCGGCCCCGCCGGCGGAGGCATCGCCGACCGTTCGCGACGACGATCCCGGGGATGCGCTCGACGGCTGGCGTCGGGTCCTCGAGTCGCTGCATCCCAAGACGCGGGCCTACTTCCGCGAGGCCCGAGCCGAGCTGGAGGGGAGACGCCTGGTCCTGTCCTTCCCGTACAGCTTCCACCACCGGCGAGCGGTCGAGCACCAGGCCGAGGTCGAGGCACGGGTACGTTCCTGGCTCGGCGAGGGGTCGAGCCTCGAGCTGCGGCTGCTGGAGTCGGCCCCGACCTCCCGGACGGCCGCGCGGCCGCGCGCTCCGGAGGAGGCCCCGGTGATCAAGGCGGCGGAGCGCAAGCTGGAGGGCAAGGTGATACGGGTGCGCCGGTTAAAGGAGACATGAACGGATGCAGAACCAGATGAAGATGCTCCAGCAGGTGCAGAAGATGCAAAGCCGCCTGGCCAAGGTGCAGGCCGAGCTCGAGGAGGAGCGGGTCGAGTCCTCCGCCGGCGGGGGTGCGGTCAGGGCCGTGGTCAACGGTCAGCAGCGGCTCCTCTCGGTGGCGGTGGAGCCGGAGGTGGCGTCGGACATCGAGATGCTGCAGGACCTGGTGGTGGCGGCGGTCAACGAGGCGCTGGATCGCTCGCGCGAGCTGGCCGCGAGCCGAATGCAGGCCGCGGCCGCCGACCTGGGCCTGCCGCCGGGCCTGATCTGACCGGGCCGTGACCCTGGTCGTGAGGGGCATCGCCCGGTTCGGCGGGCGTGGGGGGACCCTTGCTTTCGGCCGCCGGCTTCCCCGAAGGGACCAGATCTCGGGCGCCGTGGGGAGGACGTCGGGATCGTGACCTCGTTGCCGCCGCCCCTGGAGGCGCTCATCCAGGAGCTCTCCCGCCTTCCCAGCGTCGGCCCCAAGACGGCGCAGCGGCTGGCCTTCCACATCCTCCGGGCCGAGCCGGGTCGAGCCGAGGCACTGGCCCAGGCGGTCCTGGACGTGAAGCGGCGCATCGGCTACTGCGAGCGTTGCTGGAACATCGCCGAGGGCCCGCTCTGCGTGATCTGCCGATCGGGGCACCGAGACCCGGGGCTGGTCTGCGTCGTGGAGTCCTCACTGGACCTGCTGGCGATCGAACGCACCGGCGAATATCACGGGCTGTACCACGTCCTCCAGGGGGTGATCTCGCCCATCGACGGAGTGGGCCCCGAGGACATCCACGTGCCCGAGCTCGTCGAGCGGGTGAGGAGCGGGGGGGTGAGGGAGGTCATCATCGCCACGGATGCGGACATCGAGGGAGAGGCGACGGCGGTCTACATCAGCCGCGCCCTCGCTTCGCTCGGCGTTCAGGTGACCCGGCCCGCCCACGGCCTGCCGGTGGGCGGTGATCTCGAGTACGCGGACGAGCTGACCCTGGCCCGGGCCCTGAGCGGGCGCCGGGCCTTCTAGCCGGGCCTCCTAAGGGTCGCCCCGTCGTCCGGTTCGGGCACCGGCGGGCGCTGGGGGAGGTTTGGCCTCCCCCTTCCTGAGGTATGAGGAGAACGAAGCCGCCCCGAGGGCGCGGCCCGGCGGGTGCGGTGCTTGCGTCCAGTTTCGGGCGGCTGTACAATGACGTAGCGCTACCGGCCGGCGGGCCCTCGCGCCCGGAAAGGGCACCGGGCCAGCAGCCGGGCCGACGAGCGAGGTATACTCTCCCCCGCCGGCGGATCGGGGTGGGGATGAACCAGCACCTTGACAACTGAAGAGTGGGAAAGACTCTGAGAGTCCCAGAGACTCAGGGCTGAGAGCCTTGGGCTCCTGTTCTGTACGGAGAGTTTGATCCTGGCTCAGGGTTAACGCTGGCGGCGTGCCTTACACATGCAAGTCGAGCGAGGGCTCATCTCCCGCAAGGGAGGTGGGTTCCTAGCGGCGAACGGGTGAGTAACACGTGGGCAACCTATCCCCTCGTGGGGGATAACACCGAGAAATCGGTGCTAATACCGCATGTCATCGCTGGAGGCATCTCCAGCGAGAAAAGCCGCAAGGCGCGAGGGGGCGGGCCCGCGGCCTATCAGCTTGTTGGCGGGGTAACGGCCCACCAAGGCGATGACGGGTAGCTGGTCTGAGAGGACGACCAGCCACACGGGGACTGAGACACGGCCCCGACTCCTACGGGAGGCAGCAGTGAGGA
>JAJPKS010000468.1 GCA_021323605.1 Bacillota bacterium
CCACTTCACCAACGCCGTGGTCGAGCGGCGGCGGCTCACGCCGACCGCCGCCGTCCGCCTCGGCCTGCCCGCCACCGCCGCCCTGCCGCCCATGACCGACTGGCCGGCGGACCTGAGCCGCGCCCTGGGCGAGCACGTCTTCCTCTGCCACGGCGGCTTCGAGTTCGACGGCCGCCGCATCGCCCCCCTCGACGAGGACGAGATCCGCCGGGTGGCGGAGCGGATCGGGGCCCTCGGCATCCGGAGCGTGGCCATCTCCTCGGTCTTCTCCCCGGTCAACGCCGAGATGGAGACCCGGGCGGCCGAGATCGTGACCGAGACCCTGCCCGGGGTGGCCGTCAGCCTCTCCCACCAGATCGGCCGGGTGGGCCTCCTGGAGCGCGAGAACGCCACCATCCTCAACGCCTGCCTGCACGAGCTGGCCGGGCACATCACCGACGCCCTGGAGGCAGCCGTGCGCGGGGCCGGCATCGAGGCGCCGCTCTACATCAGTCAGAACGACGGGACCCTGATGAGCGTGGACTACTGCCGCCGGTACCCGGTGGCCACCTTCACCTCGGGTCCCACCAACTCCATGCGCGGCGCCGCCTTCCTCTCCGGGGAGACGGACTGCGTGGTCGTCGACGTGGGCGGCACCACCACCGACGTCGGGGCCCTGGTGCACGGGTTCCCGCGCGAGGCCTCGCTGGCCATCCAGGTCGGCGGCGTGCGGACCAACTTCCGCATGCCGGACGTGCTCTCCGTGGGTCTGGGTGGGGGCAGCCTGGTGGAGCGGAGCCAGGGCAGGCTCGAGATCGGGCCCCGGAGCGTCGGCTACCGGATCACCGAGCAGGCCCTGATCTTCGGCGGCGACGCCCTGACCGCCACCGACCTGGCGGTGGCCGCGGGCCTGGCCGAGATCGGCGACCCGGGGCGGGTGCGCGGCCTGGGCCGGGACCTGGTCGAGGCCGGCGTGAGCCTGATCCAGGAACGGCTGGCCGAGCTGGTCGATCGGGTCAAGACCAGCGCCGAGCCGCTGCCGGTGGTGATCGTGGGCGGCGGCAGTCTCCTGGTGAAGGAGGGCCTGGCCGGCGCCTCCCGGGTGGTGAAGCCGGACCACTTCGCCGTCGCCAACGCCATCGGGGCGGCCATCGCCCAGGTGGGCGGCGAGACCGATCGGATCTTCTCTCTGGCCGAGCTGCCCCGGGAGCGGGCGCTGGAGGCGGCCCAGCGGGAAGCGGTCGACAAGGCGGTCGCCGCCGGCGCCGACCCGGACAGCGTCCAGGTGGTGGACGTGGAGGAGGTGCCGCTGGCCTACCTGCCCAGCAACGCGGTGCGCATCCGCGTGAAGGCGGTCGGAGACCTGCGCCTGGGGGTCGCCGATGCGGCTCGTGCGTGAGGAGGATCTGGACGACCTCGCCCGCGGCGCCGCCGTGCTCGGCACCGGCGGCGGCGGCAACCCCTACATCGGCAAGCTGCTCGCCCAGCAGGCCATTCGGGAGCGGGGGCCGGTGACGCTGGTCGCCGCCGAGGAGGTCCCGGACGATGCCCTGGTCGTGCAGTCGGCGATGATGGGGGCCCCCACGGTCATGGTCGAGAAGCTGCCCGCCGGGGACGAGGTCGTTCGGGCCTTCGAGATGCTCCAGTCCTACCTGGGGCGCCGGATCACGCACACCACCTCCGGGGAGGCGGGGGGCCTCAACTCGACCATCCCCTTCGTGGTGGCGGCGCGCATGGGCATCCCGCTGGTCGACGCCGACGGCATGGGCCGCGCCTTCCCCGAGCTCCAGATGCTGATCCCGACCCTGGACGGCATCTCCTGCACGCCCATGGCCCTGGCCGACGAGAAGGGGAACACCTTGATCTTGAACACGATCGACAACCACTGGACGGAGCGCCTGGCCCGCTCGGCCACGGTGGACATGGGCTGCACGGCCATGATCGCGCTCTACGCCATGACCGGCCGCCAGGTCAAAGAGAGCATGGTGCTGGGCACGCTCAGCCTGGGCCAGGAGCTGGGCCGCGTGATCCGGGAGGCCCGGGACGCCCACCGGGACGCGATCGCCGCCGTCACCGAGCGCCTGCGCGGGCGCCGGATCTTCAAGGGCCGGGTGACCGGCGTGCGGCGCCGCACCGAGGCCGGGTTCGCCCGGGGCTCGACCGAGCTGGAGGGGGTCGAGGAGTTCGCCGGCTCGCGCCTGGTGGTGCAGTTCCAGAACGAGCACCTGGTGGCGATCCGCGACGGCCGGGTGGTGGCCTCGGTCCCCGACCTGATCGTCCTCCTGGATTCGGAGAGCGCCGAGCCGGTGACCACCGAGGAGATCCGCTACGGCTTCCGGATCACCGCCGTCGCCGCCCACTGCGACCCGCGCTGGCGCACCCCGGGCGGCCTGGCCTTGGTCGGGCCCCGGTACTTCGGCTACGACTTCGACTACCGGCCGGTGGAGGAGTTGAACCCGTGAGCTGGCAGCTCACCCTGGACCACCTCCCCGACCTCGCCCGGGGGGCAGCGCTGCTGGGCTCAGGCGGGGGCGGCGATCCCTACGTCGGCCGCCTCATGGTCGAGCGAGCCCTGCGCCAGGGTGCGCGGATCACCGTCTGGGACCTCGAGGAGGTCCCGGACCAGGCGCTGGTCGTGCCCACGGCGATGATGGGCGCCCCGACCGTGATGGTGGAGAAGATCCCCTCCGGCGGCGAGGGCGTGCACGCGCTTCGCGCCCTGGAACGGCACCTGGGCCGGGAGGCGACCGCGACCATGCCCATCGAGTGCGGGGGGATCAACTCGACCATGCCTCTGGTGGTGGCGGCCCAGACCGGCAAGCCGGTGGTGGACGCCGACGGTATGGGGCGGGCCTTCCCCGAACTCCAGATGGAGACCTTCCACGTCTTCGGCGTCTCCGGCAGCCCAATGGCGATCGCCAACGAGCACGGCGACGTGACCCTGGTCACCGCCCACGACAACTGGGCCATGGAATGGCTGGCCCGGGGCATCACCGTGCGTATGGGCGGGGCCTC
>JAJPKS010000092.1 GCA_021323605.1 Bacillota bacterium
CTCTCGCTTCATCCTGGTCGGGACCATGAACCCCGAGGAGGGGGAGCTCAGGCCCCAGCTCCTCGACCGCTTCGGCCTCTGCGTCGACGTCGAGGGCATCCGGGACCCGGACCTCAGGGTGGAGATCGCGGAGCGCGACGCCGCCTTCCGGGACGCAGACCCGGGCTTCGCCACCCGGTTCCAGGCGACCGATCGGGAGCTGGCCGAGCGGCTGCGGGCGGCCATCGCCGCCTTCCCCCGGGTCTCGCTCACCCAGGCCCAGGCCAGGGCCATCTCGGCCATCTGCATCGAGGCCGGGGTTCAGGGCCACCGGGGCGACGTGGTCATCGGCCAGACCGCCCGGGCCCTCGCCGCGCTGCGCGGTCGCCCGTCCCCGACCCGAGAGGACGTCTACGACGCGGCCGAGCTGGCGCTCGCCCACCGCGCCCGGGCCCGCATCCGGCGCGATCACCAGGAGAGCGAGCCCACCGAGGCCGGGGACCGCCGGCAGGATCAGACCGAGGACACCCGGCCCGGCCAGGAGACCGAGGCCGGATCGGCCGACGAGGAGCGCACGGTCGAGGCCGAGCCCGACCGATCCACCCGCAGCGAGGCCGGCCAGCAGGGCACCGGCGCCGACGAGGGCGTCGCCTCGGGCAGCCCGGGCGGGCCGGAGGCGGTGCCGGAGGCCAACGAGGCCTTCGCGGTGAAGAAGATCGAGCTGCCCCGCAAGCGGGTGCCACGACGGCAGACGGGCAAGCGGACCACCAGCAAGTCGCAGGATCGGCGCGGGCGGTACGTACGCGCCCGCGCCCAGGAGAAGGTGACCGATCTGGCCCTCGACGCCACCGTCCGGGCGGCCGCCCCACACCAGGTTCGGCGGGGCCGGCGGGCCGGTGGGCGCATCAAGCTGGAGCGGCGAGACCTCCACCAGAAGGTGCGCGAGCGCAAGGTCGGCAACCTGATCGTCTTCGTCGTCGACGCCTCGGCCTCGATGGACGCGGAGCAGCGCATGGCCGCCACCAAGGGCGCCATCCTCTCGCTCCTCCAGGACGCCTACGTCCGCCGGGATCGGGTCGCGGTGGTGGTGTTCAAGAACCGCTCGGCGGAGGTGGTGCTGCGGCCCACGTCGAGCGTGACCCTGGCCCAGCGCCGGCTGGAGCGACTCTCGGTGGGCGGCACCACCCCCCTCACCCACGGGCTCATGGCCGGCTACAAGGTGGTCAAGACCGAGCTCACCCGGGATCCCTCGATCCGGCCCCTGCTGGTCCTGATCTCCGATGGGCGGGGCAACATCTCCATGTTCAAAGAAGAGCCCCTGGTCGAGGCTCAGAAGGTGGCCGCGCTGATCAACGCGGAGAAGATCGACGCCCTCGTGATCGACTCGGCGCGGGACTTCAGCCACCTGCCCTCGGTCCAGCACCTGGCCCGCGTCGCCCCCATGTACCAGACCTACGCCATCAACGCCTGCGCCGATCTGGCCGAGCGCATGGGAGCCCGCTACTTCGGCCTCTACGACCTCTCCCGGGAGGAGATCGCCTCGGCGGTGACGAACCAGCTGCGCAAGAAGCGCTGAGCGGCGACGCCGGGGACGCCCGTCCGCAGCCGCCGGGGAGGGATGCGGCGGCTGGCGAGCGATGCCGTCAGCCGGCGCTTCGGCCGGCCAGGTCCTCGGTGTGCAGGCGGACGTGCTCGACGGCCGTCAGCCAGAACACCCGTGCCAGCGGCCCCTCCAACCCGGCGGCGGAGCGGACCTCGACCTTCCAGAGCTCGTCTTCCACCTCCTCGACGGAGCGGATGGTCGCGCTCCGGTTCCGTTCGAACTCGGCCAGCAGCTCGTCCACGGACGCGGAGGCGCGGCGCTCGACCTGGCGGGCGTTGTAGGCGTCGATGCCCTCGCGCGTGACCGCCTTGCCCTCCCCCCGGCCGGCCCGGACCTCCCGCGCCAGATCGATGAGGCGAGGATACGTCCACTCGATCGAGGCCAGGTGGGCGAGGATCTGGCGGGCGTTCCAGCCGGCCTCGTAGCGGCCGCCCTCCCAGGCCGGTCCCTGGATCCGCGCACACGCCCGGCGCAGTTCCTCGGCGGTCCGGGCGAGCCCCCGGAGGAGCTCCGCGCGGTCGGGCACCCAGCCCGGCCGGAACCCGCCCAGGGCGCCGAAGCGATCCGGTGCCTCACCCATACCGGACATTCAACCCGAACCCGAGCCCGGCCGTCCGGAAGCCGGCGATGGGAGCACGACGCCGCCTGGGGGGGACGAGGTCACCAGGTGACGCGGGTCAGCCGGGCCAGGCGGCCCGGTCCGTACAGCTGGCCGGTGACGGCCACGGGTAGGTCGTAGGTCTGGAGCCCGACCGTGACCTCCAGGCTCCCCACCGTGGTCCGGGGCGACACCGGCGGCCGCAACGGCCGGGCCGCCAGGTGGGCCCTGACCGGGCTTCCGGGCCAGGCGAGCACGTCCAGGTCCTCGACCGCGGCCACCCCGGCGCTCTCGCCCCAGGGCGTTCGGTAGCTGCCCACCGGCTGGCCGGCCGAGACCAGGTGGCGGACCACCAGCGAGGCCTTCATGGCGTCGACCAGGGCCCGGCCCGCCTGGAGCGCGGCCTCGATGGTGGGCAATCCCTGTACGGCCCCGAACAGGAGCCGCGATCGGCCGTTGGCCAGCTCGCCGTTGGCCGCCACCAGGTAGACCGCCCCCACCTCGGGGATGTTGCCGGTCTTGACCCCGACGATGCCGTCCTGGAAGAGCGCGTAGTTGACGTTGACGACGGTCCCGGCCACGGGCAGGGTGGCCTGGCCCTGAGCGACCACGTCGGCGATGACCGGGTTCTGCATCGCCGCCTCCCCCAGCCGGACCAGGTCGGCGGGGACGCTGCGCGTGCGGGGGCTGACGCCGCTCACGTCGGCGAAGGTGGTCTGGTGCAGCCCCAGGGCTCTGGCCTCGGCGTTCATGCGCGCCACACAGGCCTGAACCGAGCCCAGCGCCCAGCGGGCCAGCAGGCTGGCGATGTTGTTACCCGAGGGGATGAGCAGGGCCTGGAGGGCCTGGTACTCGGTCAGCTCCTCGCCCGCCTGGACCGGGACCACGGACTGGCCCTGGGCCTGGTCGCGCTCGTACTCGGACTGGTCGGCGGCGCTGACGGTGATGGTGGGGCCGCTCTGATGGGGCGGCAGGGGCCGCGCCCGAAGCGTCACCAGGGCGGTCATCACCTTGGCCACGCTGGCGATGGGCTCGGGGTGGGGGTGGGGGGTGGCGGCGATCACCCCCGCCCCCCGGGCGCCGATGGCGGCCTGGGCCGCCTCCGGCCAGGGCAGGGCGGGTCCGGAACCACCCGACTGGACGAAAGGGAAGCTCTGCGTCGCCCGCACCGCCCCCACCGGCCGCAGCTCGTTGGCCAGGGCCAGGACGACCGCCAGCGCCAGGGCCGCCGCGGCCAGACGGCCGGGGCTCAGCCTCATATCCGTCCAGACGGTACCGGGGACGAAAAGGTTTCGCCGGCCGCGGCCCCCGGCCCCGGTCGGCCTCCGGGCCTGGATAACATGTCACTGCCGTGGCCGTAGAACGCTACACCTTTCCCTTCACCGCGATCGTCGGCCAGGAGCGCATGAAGCTGGCGCTGGTCCTGAACGCCATCAACCCCGCCATCGGCGGGGTGCTGATCCGGGGCGAGAAGGGCACCGCCAAGTCCACCGCCGTGCGCGCCCTGGCCCGCCTCCTGCCCGAGCAGGAGGTGGTCGAGGGCTGCGTCTTCGGCTGCCACCCGGACGACCTCGACGCCCTCTGCAACGACTGTCGCGAGCGGCATCTGGACGGCGAGAACCCGCTCCCTCGCAGCCGGCGGCGGATGCGGGTGGTGGAGCTGCCGATCAACGCCTCCGAGGACCGGGTGGTGGGCACCATCGACCTGGAGGCCGCCCTCCGGGAGGGCTCGCGCCGCTTC
>JAJPKS010000371.1 GCA_021323605.1 Bacillota bacterium
CAACTCGACACAGAAAACGCATCCGCAGGGTGACGTCTCTTCCTGGACTGTCAGGCTGAACCGACCCAACCGCTCGATCAGCCTCGCCCAGCGTGAGTCGAGGCCAATCGGGATGGTCACAGGCCGCTCGGTTCGTACCGGTACCAGGTGGGAAGCACAAGCGGCGCGCGCCCGTCGTGGTCACCGACGCCAACGATCCCGACGCGGGGCATCGCTCCGTACGGCGCCCTGGATCTGGCTGCACCTGGGAGGCGAGGCCGAAGCGGCGGCCTGATCCAGGTCAGCAGCCGGACTCGCGGTCGTGGTGATCGGCACCGCGGTCTTCTGCCCTGATCGCCAACCTCGCGATCGAGATCGCCCCGGTCTGGCGCGACGCGATCGTCGTCGAAGAATTTGCCTATCGCCGAATCACGCCGTCTCCAGACGAATCGTCCTCGGCTGGTAAGGTCGCGTCCATGCCATATGTCACCGTTGGCCAGGAGAACTCGTCCCCGATCGATCTGTACTACGAGGACCTGGGCTCCGGACAACCCGTGGTGCTCGTTCATGGGTTCCCGCTCAGCGGACGCTCGTGGGAGAAGCAGACGCTGGCCCTGCTCCAGGCCGGCTGTCGCGTCATCGCGTACGACCGGCGTGGATTCGGCCGGTCGAGCCAGCCCACCACCGGCTACGACTACGACACCTTCGCCGACGACCTGCACAAGCTCATCA
Organism: Bacillota bacterium; assembly: GCA_021323605.1. GTDB lineage: Bacteria > Chloroflexota > Dormibacteria > Dormibacterales > Dormibacteraceae > CADDZO01. Next base: position 712 of record JAJPKS010000371.1, read on the forward strand.
CGAAGCTCGACCTCCGCGACATCGTGCTGGCCGGCATGTCGATGGGTGGAGGCGAGGTGGCGCGGTACCTCGGCCGGTACGGGTCTGAGCGGGTCAGCAAGGCAGCCATCATCTCCGGCGTCCCGCCGTTCCTGTTGAAAACGGCCGACAATCCGGAAGGCGTTGACAGGAGCGTCTTCGACGGCATCCTGGACAGCATCGCGCGCGACCGGCTGGCGTTCCAGTCTCAGTTCCTCGCCAACTTCTTCAACACCGACGTTTACCTCGGCAAGCGGGTCAGCGAGGAGGTCATCCGCGACTGCTGGAACGTCGCCGCCGCCGCCTCCCCGGTCGGGACCGCGGCCTGCGTGCCAACGTGGTACACGGACTTCCGGAGCGACCTCGCGCGAATCGACGTGCCGACGCTGGTCCTGCACGGCGACGCGGACCGCATCGTCCCCATCGCCGCCAGCGGTCTGAAGACCCACGCCGCGATCAAGGGGAGCCGACTGGTCGTCCTCGAGGGAGCACCGCACGGACTGCTCTGGACACACGCCGACGAGGTCAACCGCGCCCTGCTGGAGCTCATTCGCCAGCCCAGCGGGGTTCGCGCCAGCTGATCGAAGCGAGGCAGCGTTCGCACCGACCCGATCCATGGACAGGTTCCCACGCGACACGACGGGCTCGGCGTCGAGGTCGGGCTTCTCCGGGCGTCTGCACGTGCAGATGGTCGTCAACGGTCGCGACGTGGAGCGCGACCTCGACCCTCGAGAGTCGTTGCTCGACCTCCTGCGCGAGCGGCTGGCCCTGACCGGCACCAAGAAGGGCTGCGATCACGGCCAGTGCGGCGCCTGCACCGTGCACATCGACGGCCGTCGGGTCCTGTCGTGCCTGACCCTGGCGGCAAAGGCCAACGGCGCCCACGTCACCACCATCGAGGGTGTGGCCGCCGCGGACGGATCGCCCCACCCCCTGCAGCAGGCGTTCGTCGACTACGACGCCCTGCAGTGCGGCTACTGCACGCCTGGCCAGATCATGGCCGGCCTTGCCTGCATCGCCGAGGGCCACGCCACGGACGAGGCGCAGATCCGCGAGTACCTCAGCGGGAACCTGTGCCGGTGCGGCGCCTACGCCGGCATCGTAGCCGCCGTGCGAGCCACCGCGGCCGCCCAGGAAGGGGGGTGCTGACCACGCGTCCATTCACCTACGCGGCCCCCACGACCATCGCCGACGCCGTCGCCCTGATCGACACGGGCGGCCCGGGCACGAAGTTCCTGGCCGGGGGCACGACCCTCTACGACCTGATGAAGCTCGGCGTCGAGACCCCGGCCGCCGTGGTGGACCTGGGCCGGATTCCCGAGCTGGCGATCGTGGACACCACGGGCGACCAGCTCGTCATCGGCGCCGGCGCGCGCATGTGCGACGTGGCGGAGGACCCGGTGCTCCTGCACGACTACCCGGCCCTGGCCGAGTCGCTCTCCCTGGCGGCCTCGCAGCAGCTACGGACGATGGCCACCGTCGGCGGGAATCTCCTGCAGCGCACGCGCTGCGCCTACTTCCGCGCCGGCGCTCCGTTCGCCTGCAACAAGCGGGATCCGGGCAGCGGGTGCGCCGCCCGGGAGGGGATCGACCGGGTGCACGCCGTCCTGGGCGTCAGCGACTCCTGCATCGCCACCTACGCCGGGGACTGGGCGGTGGCGCTGCTCGCCTTCGACGCGCTCGTCGACGTCGTCGGCCCGGGAGGCGAGCGCACGCTGCCCGTGGCCGACCTCCACCGTGAGCCGGGCGACACTCCCCAGATCGAGCACACACTGGCTCCAAACGAGCTGATCGTGCGGATCCGGGTCCCGCCCACCGATACCGGCCGGGCCTCCACGTACCTCAAGATCCGCGACCGTGAGTCCTACGCCTTCGCCCTGGCCTCGGCGGCGGTCGGACTCGCCGTCGATGGCGATGTGGTCCGCAACGCGCGGATCGCGCTGGGCGGCGTGGCCACCAGGCCATGGCGGGCTCGGGCCGCCGAGGAGTCGCTCATCGACGCGCCGGTGACGGCGGACACCGCCCGTCGGGCGGGAAGGATCGCCTTCGCCGATGCCCGCCCCGGGCGGCACAACGGCTACAAGATCGAGCTCGGCGCCCGCACGGTCGCCAACGCCCTGCTGATCGCGGCCCAGCGGAGCGTCCGGTGAGCCAGCCGCTGGCCCGCGTGGACGCATTCGACAAGGTGATGGGCGCCGTCCAGTTCGGTGCCGATCGGGTGCCCCCGGGCCTCGCCCACGGCGCGCTCGCGGTCGCCACGATCGGCCGCGGCCGGGTCGTGCGGATCGACACCAGCGCTGCCGAGGCCGTCCCCGGCGTGCGCCTGGTCCTCACCCCTCGGGATGGCGGCGAGCTCGCATCGGCCGGATTCGTCATGGCCGGGGGCCACGGCTTCCAGAGCCTGCAGCCCCTGACGGATGACCATGTCGCGTATCGAGGCCAGCCCATCGCCCTGGTCGTCGCCGACACGCCTCACGCGGCGGCCGAGGCTGCCGCCCTGGTGCAGGCCGAATACGAGGCGGAGCCGCTCAGCGTGGACCTCGACGCCGACGGCGTCGAAGTCCTGGACCAGGCCGCGGTGATCCCCGCGGGGTTCTTCCCGGACGTGGACGTCGGCGACGCCGACGCCGCTTTCGCCCGCTCCCCGGTCCGGGTCGACTCGGTTTTCGACTGCCCGCCGCAGCACGCCTGTCCCATGGAGCTGATGGCGGCGGTCGCCGAGTGGAACGGCGACACGCTGACGGTCCACGAGGCCACCCAGAACGCCAACGCGGTGCGGTTCGGGCTGGCAACCCAGCTGGGCATCGACGTCGAGCGGGTCCGGGTGCTCTCGCCCTATGCCGGCGGGGGGTTCGGCAACCGGAACTCCCTGCAGGCCCACACTTGCCTGGCGGCCGTCGCCGCCCGGCGTCTGGGACGCCCGGTCAAGCTCGTCGTCCCGCGCTCGCAGATGTTCCACGACGCGAGCTTCCGGCCCGCGAGCCGGCACCGCGTCCGCCTCGGGGCGACCGTGGACGGCCGCCTCCAGGCCGCCATCCACGAGGTGGACCAGCAGACGTCTCGCCACGACCTCTTCCCCGCCAACTACGTGGAGATGACGTCCCGCCTCTACGGGATCCCCAACTTCCGCGGCCACCAGCGCCTGGTCAGGACCGACGTCCAGACCCCCGGCTACATGCGCGCGCCGCACGAGCACCCCGCCGCCTTCGCCTTCGAGTGCGCGATCGACGAGCTCGCCTACGCGACGGGCCGGGACCCGGTCGACCTCCGACTGGCGAACGACACCGGGACGGACCCGGTCAGCGGACGGCCGTTCTCCTCGCGACATCTGGCCGCGTGCCTCCGGCGTGGCGCGGAGCGCTTCGGCTGGGCCAACCGCACCCTGGAGCCCGGCTCCATGCGGCTCGCCGACGGCACGCTCGTCGGCTGGGGGGTCGCCGCCGGGGCGTACCCGGGGAGCGCCGTCCCCACCGTAGCGCGGCTGCGGGCCGACGACGACGGCACGGTCTCGGTGCAGGTCGGCGGCCATGAGATGGGACAGGGGATCCGCACGGCCATCGTCGAGACCGTCGTGCGCGACCTCGGGGTGGCGGCCGATTCGGTCAGGGTGGACGTCGGCGACACCGCAGCCGTGCCCCAGCACCTCACGGCCGGCTCGTGGGGAACCGCCAGCGCCCTGCCCGCCGTCCACGACGCACTGCAGGAGCTGCGTCGTTCGCTCGACCTCCCGCCGACGGGGGCCGTCGACCTGCGTGCCGCCCTCGCCGCGATCGGCCGCGCCGACATCGAGGTCCAGGCGGAAACCCGCGCTCCAGGCCAGCCACCGGAGGCAATCGACCGGCTCCGCCGCGGAGCCATGGCGATCGCCGGCCCTGAGTTCCCCACCTTCACCGCCTTCAGCTTCGTCGCCCACTTCGTCGAGGTCCGCGTCGAACCGACCATCCACCGCATCCACGTGTCCCGGGTCGTGAGCGTCGTCGACTGCGGACGCGTTGCCAGCCCGGTCACGGCGGCGAGCCAGGTGGGGGGTGGCGTCATCTGGGGGATCGGGGCCTGCCTGCGCGAGGGCAGCGAGGTCGACCCCCGTTACGGCGGCTTCCTCAACGCCGACCTTGCCGAATACCTCATACCTGTCAACGCCGACGTGCCCCGGATCGAGGTCGACTTCGTGGACGAGCCCGATCCCCATCTGAACGCGCTGGGGGTCAAGGGCCTCGGCGAGGTGGCGATGGTCGGCGTGGCGCCGGCGATCGCGAACGCCGTGTTCCACGCCACCGGCCAGCGTCAGCGCCGTCTCCCCATCCGGCTCGAGAACGTGCTCTGACGCCGTCCCCGAGCATCCGTGTCGGGGGCCTGCGCAGCCGGGCCTCGACCGGAGGCTGGCCCGTCGGCCCCGACGGGAGCGGGAGCTGGTGGCCATGATCGTGAGCCGGGTGGTGCAGCCGCCTCCAGGCTGGCGACCACCCGCCACCGGCACGACAGCATTGTCGAGACCGGAGGATCGCCGCAGGCCGCGGGCCTCGGCCCAGGCGCGGAAGGGCTTGACCAGGGTGTCGTCGTTCCCCAACGTGCTCGTTGAGATGTAGTTCCCCTCCCGCCCCAGCCGGAAGTCTCGGTAGGCGGTCTCCAACTGCGAGCAGGCTTGGGCGCTTGGAACGGTGGCCCGGCGGGGGCCTGGACCTCGAGGCCCATGACGGTCATCTTGCGCACCTCCTCGGTGGCCGACCTCGAGAAAGCCCCTTGGCACCGCCTTCCCTGACCGGGTTCCGACCCCGCCCGGGCGTCGCGCCGGTCGACTCCGGTCCCCTTCCCTCGAATACGATGGCCCGGCGGCCGAGGCCCTACAATGGGCCTCTGGTTCGGGGAGTAGCGCAGCCCGGTAGCGCACTTGGCTGGGGGCCAAGGGGTCCCGGGTTCAAATCCCGGCTCCCCGACCAACCTCTTCTCGCCCCCTCCTTACCGTATTCGGGCCGAATTCGCGGGGAGGGGCGTGGGAGCCGCCGAGGAATCCCGTGGGAACGACGTGGGATCCCGGCCGGAAGGCCCGGCGCCAAGGGGCTTTCTCAGGGAGCTGCCGCTCAGGAGGTGCCCAAGATGAGCCCCATGAGGTCGCAGCTCACGGTGCTGCCAGGGGGTGCGGCGCAAGCCGCCCCGCCCACTCCCAGCTGGGGACCGCCTACCAGCACTTCCGGCTGGAGCGGGAGGGGAATCTGGCGTCGGCGAGCACCTGGAGAACGACGACACCCTGGTCAAGCCCTTCCGCTGGGCCCGAGCCCGCGGCCTCCGCCGCTTCGCCGACCTCGACCTCACCGCCATGCGGACCTACCGGGCCGAGCTCACCACCCGGATCGGCAAGCACGGCCGCAGGCTGCGCCCGCACACCGTGCTCGACTCGCACCGGGCCCTGCTCACCTTCCTGCGCTGGGCCAGGGCGAAGGGCTACGAGCTCGATCCCCGCCTCCTGGAGCTGAAGCGGCCGAAGGTGCCCAAGCCCGAGGCCGACGTCTACCACATGGCCCAGCTGCGCGCCATCCTGGCCCCCTGCAACCCCTAGGTGCCCCAGGAGGAGCTGGCCGTCCGCATCCTGGTCGGGCGGGCCTCTGCGCCTCGAACTCTGCGGGCTGGCCCTGGTGGCCCCGATGGGCTGTCCGACGTCATGAGGATTCGATGACGCGGGGCCGGGTCGAGCTGCGGGTGCGCTGGGATGGCGGCGCCAAGGGCAGGAGTCCCGCCGGGTGCCGATCACCGCCAGGCTGGCGGCGGCCATCAAGCGCTACGAGGCCCGGCACCGCCCCGAGGTGACGCACGGCGAGTTGCTCATCAGCGAGCACGGGCGCCCGTACCGGCGCTACGGGATCGACGCCATGATGGACCGGCTCCAGCGCCGGGTCGGCTTCCGTGTCCACGTCCACGCCTTCCGCCACACCTTCGCGATCGTGGCCACCAAGCTGGGCTGAAACTTCGAGCACCTGCGCGCGGCCATGGGCCACGCCGACTACAAGGAGCTCCAGCGCTACGTACGGCTGGCCACGGAGTGGGACCTGGGCGCCCGCCTGCTCTACGCCCACGCCAAAGCTGCCGGCTACCTCTACCAGGCCCACCTCCGCTACCGGCTGAGCGTGGAGCTGAGGGTGAAGTGGACCGGGGTCGTGCACGGCATCGCCGACGTGATGGGGTGTCGGAGGCGATGATCGAGCGCTTCTCCAAATGGAGCGCTTCTCCAAACGGTCGCGGGAGATCCGGGGGCGGATGGCGGAGGTGGCCGAGCGGATCAACCGGGAGCGGGCCCGGCTGGGCCTGGAGCCCGTCACCGCCGTCTCGGCGGAGGCGCTGGACCTGGCCGCCCGCCAGACCGGGCGGCCAAGCTCCAGCACCTGGCCACCTCGGAGCTGCGGGCCGGGTGGCGGAAGGAGGCAGAAGCGGCCGGGCCCGATCCCGACCGGCTGGTCCGAGCGCTCCGCCGGGTGAGGGGAGCGCCCCCGCTGAGGCCCGATCCCGGCCTCCACCGACGGGTCGCGGCCTGGCTCACCGAGCACGCCTCCACCTTCGGCGAGCGGGACGTGGCCCAGGCCCTGGCCGACGACGATCGGGCTGGATTCGTCTCAATTCCGCATTCTCGGTGCGGGATGCTCGACGCGGCCGTCCGGGGCCTCGATCGAGGACCGACCGTGCTGACCCCGACTCTCTCCCCCACCGGCGAGCTGCTCCGGGCCGCCCGGGCGCGCAGCGGCTCCGGAGGCTGGCACGCCTACCCGCGCCTGCCCGAGAACCGACGGGTGCCCAGCTCGGCCGGTCGTCCGGGCCCCGGGCTCGACATCCGCGCCGAGGGCGGCACCATCGTCGCCCCG
>JAJPKS010000157.1 GCA_021323605.1 Bacillota bacterium
GCCATCAACCAGGCGCTGCTGGCGGCCGTGGACGAGGGGCTGGGCACCCAGCTGACGGCGCTCAACGCCGCCAACGCCAAGCGCATCCTCGGCATCCCCGACCACCTGGTCCCCATCTGGATCCAGCTCCTGGGCTACCCGGCCGAAGACCCCGAGGCGGGAGGCCAGCGCCCCCGGAGCCCGTTCGAGCAGATCTACTTCGAGGGTCGCTACGGCCATCCCTTCGAGCGGGACGAGATGGTCGTGGAGCGGCTCAGAGCCGATGGCATGATCATGTCCGAGGCCCCCTATCCCTGGCGGAAGGAGGAGGTGAGGGCGCTGTCGAGGATGTTCGGGTTGCCCGAATGAGCGCGACCCCGATGCCCGTGGACCGGCTCGAGCGCCTCGCCGGCCAGACGACGGTGACCGCGTGGCTGCGCGCCTACGACGCGCACTGGGAGGTGAGCCAGACCGACGACCAGGTCCGCTCCAAGCTGGAGGTCCTCTCCCGCTTCTGCCTGGCCTGCGGGAAAGAGCCCGACGAGCTGGTGGCCTGGCTGTTCCGCGAGACCCCCGAGGGCCCCAGGATCCGGCTCAAACGGCGGCGCCGGGTGATGGCCCTGATCGACGAGTTCGAGCGCGAGAACGGCGGCCGTCCGGCCGGCAACGTGGTCCGTAGCTTTTTGATCCACAACGGCGTCGCCCTCTCGGCGGCCCCGCTGCGTTGAGGAGCGCGGTCATGGAGGAGGTCTTCGTCGCCGGAGCCGCCATGACCCGTTTCGGCAAGCACCTGGAGCGGAGCGCGCGGGAGCTGGTCGAGGAGGCGGTGGCGGCCGCTCTCGAGGATGCCGGCGTGAGCGCCCCGGAGGTGGGGGCGGTCTACGTCGGCAACGCGGTCGGCGGCCTCATGACCGGGCAGGAGTCGATCCGGGGACAGGTGGTCCTGCGCCGGACCGGTCTCTTGGGCGCCCCCATCGTCAACGTGGAGAACGCCTGCGCCTCGTCCTCGACCGCGCTCCACCTGGGCTGGCAGGCGGTCGCCGCCGGGATGCAGGACTGCGTCTTGGTGGTGGGCTACGAGAAGCTGTACGACCCCGACCGGCAGAAGTCGTACCGGGCCTTCAACGCCTCCATGGACCTGGAGGAGATGCGCACTCGCTTCCCCGGAGCCGGCGCCACCCGCAGCGTCTTCATGGACCTCTACGCCTCCTTCTCCGGGCCGGAGACGGACGGGCCGACGGCCGACGTCGAGGCGCTGGGCATGGTCTCGGTCAAGAACCACCACCACGGCGCCCTCAACCCCCTGGCCCAGTTCCGGGAGGAAGTCACCCTGGAGCAGGTCCTGGCCTCGCGGCCGATCGCCGGCCCGCTCACCCTGCTGATGTGCTCGCCTCTCTCGGACGGGGCGGCGGCGCTGGTGCTGACGGCCCGGCCCCGGAACCGGAGCCGGGTCCGGATCGCGGCCTCGGTGCTCACCTCCGGGCGAGGCGACGACCGCTCCAGGCCCAACGCCGCCGTGCGGGCGGTGGGCGCAGCCTACGAGCGCGCCGGGGTGGGTCCCGAGGACCTGGACGTGGTCGAGCTCCACGACGCCACCTCGATCGCGGAGCTGCAGCTCTACGAGGAGCTCGGCCTGTGCGAGAAGGGGGAGGCGGCGCGCTTGGTCCTGGACCGGGTCACCTGGCTGGGCGGCCGGCTCCCGGTGAACCCGAGCGGAGGCCTGCTGGCCCGCGGCCACCCCATCGGCGCGACCGGCGCCGCCCAGGTGGTCGAGCTCGCCTGGCAGCTGCAGGGGCGCTGCGGGCAGCGCCAGGTGCCGGACGCAAAGGTGGCCCTGGCCCAGAACGGAGGCGGCTGGGTGGGCACCGACGCCGCCGCCTGCGCCGTCCACGTCCTGATCACCTGAGGGGCCGGCGGTGGAGCGCGAGCAGGAGACCGCGATCTTCGCGAGGCTGATCGCGCGGCGGGCCGAGGAGGAGCCGGACCGTCTGGCCCTGATCTTCGAGAACGGCGAACTGCCGGTCGAGCCGGTGCGCAACCGGGACCTCGTCGTGCGCGGCAACCAGCTGGCCTGGGAGCTGCGGCGGGCGGGGCTGCGCGCGGGCGACCGGGTGGGGATCGTGCTCCGCAACCACCCTGAGTTCGTCTACGTCATGGTGGCCACCTCCAAGCTGGGTCTGGTCACGGTCCCCATCGATCCCCGCGCCCGGGGCGAGCGGCTGCGCTACTTCATCACCTTCGCCGGCTGCTCGGCGCTGGTGGTGGCCGACGCCATCCTCGCCGACCCCGAGGCCGCGAGGGTGATCGAGGAGGCCGGCGTCAGGACCTACGCCCTCTCCACCGCCGAGGGCCGGGCCCAGGGCCTGGGCGTCGAGGGGTGGCCGAGCTTGAACGAGGTCTTCGAGGGCCCGGAGCGCGAGGACGTGGGCCAGCACGTCGAGCGCCTCGACCACCCCTGGTTCTTGAGCTACACCTCGGGCACCACCGGCGACCCCAAGGCGATCGCGTTCGGCTACGACCGCATGCTCTTCTACCGCCTCACCCCGCGCTTCTTCGGCTACCGCGAGGACGACGTCCCCTACACCGGCCTCTCGCTGATCCACGGCAACGCCCTGGTGGTGACGTTGATGCCGGCCCTCTGGGGGGTGGTCCGGCGCTCGGTCTTCAGCCGCTGGTTCACGAAGTCGCGCCTGTGGGACGTCTGCATCGAGCACGGCTGCACCACCTGGTCCAACCTGGGTGGCATCGCCACCGCGATCTACGGTGAGCCCCCCGCCTCCCACGACCGGGCCCACCGGGTGCGGCTGGTGGTGAGCGCGGGCATGCCGCGGGACCTCTGGGAGCCCTTCGAGCGGCGCTTCGGGGTGAAGGTGCTGGAGTGGTATGGGACCATGGAGGGCGGGTTCGCCTACAACCCGCCCGGCGTGGGCCCGGTGGGGTCGTTCGGCAAGCCCCCGGAGGGGCTGATCGAGATGGACGTGGTCGACGAGGAGGACCGCCCGCTCCCCCCCGGCCGGATCGGGGAGCTGGTCACCCGCCCGGTCGGAGCCCCGGCCCGGTTGGAGTACTACCGCAACCCCGAGGCCTCGGCGCGCAAGACGCGCGGCGGCTGGCTGCACACCGGCGACATGTGCTGGAAGGACGAGCAGGGCTGGTTCTTCTTCGCCCACCGCAAGGAGGAGGGCGGGATCCGGAGGCTCGGGGAGTTCGTCTCCGAGGACGTCATCCGGCGGGTGCTGGCCGAGGACCCGGAGGTGCTGGACGTCCACGTCTACGGCGTGCCGGCGCGCAGCGGGGCACCGGGCGAGAGCGAGGTGGTCGCAGCCGTGGTGGTGCGGGACCCCGAGCACCTGGACGTGGCCGGGCTGTTCGGGCGCTGCGCCCGGCGGCTCGACCGCACACACCTGCCCGACTACCTCCAGGTCGTCGACGAGCTGCCCAAAACGGCGACGCAGAAGGTCCAGACGCGGGTCCTGGTCGAGCGGTTCGATCGCTCGGCGGAGGGGGTCTACCCGCGCGAGCGTGCCGGGAGGTGAGGGCCAGGGCGCGGAGGCCGCCCTCACCGTGCCGCGACGCCCATCGGTCCGCACGCCGCGAACGCCGGCTGCCCCTTCGCGCCGGACCCGGACCCAGGCCCTGGAGGACGGCAGCCCGGTCGGGGCCGCCGGCGGCCCCTGCTCCTCTGGCGAGAGCCCGCGGTCGCGGCTGGTGCCGGGATCGGGCGATGTAGCCCAGCTCACCGTACGCCGCCCGGGGCGGCCGCCCCGGCCGGAGGCCACGCCCCGCCCGGCGACCGCCTCACCTCGGCCTCCGCACCGCCGGTGTGGCACGGAGGTGGGCGAGCCCGGCAAGACTATCTCATGCACGTCGGCCATCGCCGGCGCCCACCCGAGCGCCGGCCGACCCCTGATCCCTCCCGCGATCCGCGCGGGCGTCCGCCGGCGGCCGGGAGGCGGTGACACCGGACGCGGCGGCCGCCATCACGCCCGGGGAGGAGGCCGTGCTGCTCACGGTCGTGGTCGCCTTCGCCTGGAACCTGGGCGCCCACTACACGGGCGCGACCATGGGGATGGCCTATGCCTCCCGGTCGGTCGCGCTCTGGCCGGCGCTGGCGATCGTCGCCCTCTTCGCGCTGCTCGGCGCCACCTTCGCCAGTGGCCGGGTCGAGCAGACGGTCGGGCTGCACCTCGTCGCCGAGCGCCGCGTGGACGCCCTCACCGCGATCGTGATCGTCGCCTCGGGCGGTGCGCTGACCATGTTCTTCAACTACCTGCGCCTTCCCAC
>JAJPKS010000036.1 GCA_021323605.1 Bacillota bacterium
CGGGCCGGTCGGGAGGCAGCTCTCCCTCCTTTCGGGCCAGGGTGATGCCGACCTTCTCGCCCCGGCCAGCAGATGGCCGGCAGATGGAGGTGACGCCGGCGCTGCGCACGTAACCGGCCGTGGGCCGGAACGGTCAGAGGGAGCCCGCCTCGGCGGGTCGCAGCGGTCATCCACGGCGCGCCGGGATGACGTCGCCGATGGCGATCAGCGTCCGCACCCGCGAGGGGTCGGCGCTCGCCGGGCCGGGCTCAGTTCACCACCTCGAGCGGCTCCGGCCGCATGGGACCGCCGTCCTGCTCGGCGACGAAGGCGTTGCCGTCGACGACCTGGCCGCGCACGCAGCTCACGATCAGGTAGACGGGACCGGCCCACGAGCGGGCCGTGTCGGTGACCGACGCCTGGGCGGGGTGGTCGGGATGGCTGTGGTAGTAGCCGAGGATCTCGTAGCCGTTGTCGTCACACTCGCGCTGGATCCGGATCTGGTCGCGCGGGTCCATCTCGTAACGGTCGCGGGCGCGGTCCACGACCGTGTTCCGCACCCGGCGGGTCTGCGTGACCAGGCCCGAGCCGTGCCGCCCGATCAGCATCCCGCAGACCTCGTAGGGGTAGCCCTCCGCGGCGTGCGCGTGCACCTCCTCGAGGGCTCGACGGGTGATCCTCACCTTCGCATCGGCGCCGTGGGGCTCCGCCTGCTACGCACGGGCCCGACCACGGTAGAGACCGGTCGAGAGGTAGCGGTCCCCGGAGTCGGGGAACACGGTCACGACCACTCCTCGGCCCCCCCGGGCGGCGAGCCGTTCGATCGCCCAGAGCACGGCCCCGGAGGAATGACCGACCAGGATCCCCTCCTCGCGGGCAAGCCGGCGGGCCAGCTCGTAGGCCGGCTCGGTCGGCGCCCCCCACACCTCGTCGGCCACGGAGCGGTCCCAGATGCCGGGCACGATCGAGGTGGGCAGGTGCTTCAGGCCCTCGAGGCCGTGGAAGGCGTCGTCCGGCTGCACGGCGATGGTGGTGATGCCGGGGTCGAACTCCTTGAGCCGGCGGGCGGTGCCCACGAAGGTGCCGGTCGTGCCCAGCCCGGCCACGAAGTAGGTGATGCGCCCACCGGTCTGCTCCAGGATCTCGGCCCCGGTGCCGTGGTAGTGGGCCAGGGGGTTGGCCGGATTGTTGTACTGGTCGGGGTAGAAGTAGCGCTCGGGCGAGCGGGCGATCAGCTCCCTGACCAGGCGGATGGCGCCGTCCGAGCCTTCGAGCTCGTCGGAGAAGACGATCTCGGCGCCGTAGCCCGTCACCAGCTGCTTGCGCTCGGCGCTGACGTTGGCGGGCATGACCAGCTGGACCCGGTATCCCTTGGCCGCCCCCACCATGGCGTAGGCGATGCCGGTGTTCCCCGACGTGGAGTCGATGATGATGCGGTCGGGCGTGAGGGCGCCGCGCCGCTCCCCGTCCTCCACCATGGCCAGGGCGGCTCGGTCCTTGACCGACCCGCCCGGGTTGAACCACTCCGCCTTGGCGTAGACCTCAAGACCGGGGTACCGCCTCTCGAAGAGGCGGATCCTGATCAGCGGGGTGTTCCCCACCAGGCGCAAGATCGAATCGTCGACCGCGGTCCGGATCGCCATCGAGCGTCGAGTGCAAGAACCCGGATGGCGGCCGGCGTCTTCCGCCTCAGGTGACGACATGGATGAGGAGCACGCCGACCACGACGTAGATCCCCGCCACGGCGTAGGCGAAGACCGATCTTCGGAACACGGTTCCGCCCTCCGGGGCCAGGATGTTCAGGATGGCCTTGCCCACCAGCAGCCCGCCGCCCAGCAGGGCCAGGCTGGGGAGATGGGCCAGGATCCCGTAACCGAGGACGGCGGCGAACAGCACCACCTCGAAGAGCTGCACCAGGGTATAGATGCTCACGGTGCTTCCCGGATCGCCTGCGTCAGATCCTCCGCAGGTCTTCAGGATCCTCCAACCCGGTCGAGATCCGCACGGTCCCCGGGGTGATGCCCCGGGCCAGGCGCTCTTCGGGAGGAAGGCTCCGGTGCGAGGTGAGGTCGGGGTAGGAGACCGTGGTCTCCACCCCGCCCAGGCTGGCCGCGAACCTGACCAGGCGCAGACGGCGGAGCATCGTCTGCACGGCCTCGCGACCCCCGGCCAGGTCGAGGGCGAACATCCCCCCGCTGCCGTGGGGCAACAGGCGGCTCGCCACCTCGAAGTAGGGCGAGTTCTCGAGGAGGGGATGGTGGACGACCCGGACGCCGGGCCGTCCGTCGAGATGACGGGCCAGGCACAGGGCGTTGTCGGAGTGCCGGCGCATGCGCAGGTGGAGGGTCCGGAGCCCGCGCACGGCCAGCCAGGCCTCGAAGGGTCCGAGGCAGGCGCCGTTGCGGATGACGCGGGCTCGGGCGCGCTCGACCAGGGCCCGGTCGCCGACCAGCACCCCGGCCACCAGGTCGGAGTGTCCCCCGATGTACTTGGTCGCGCTGTGCACGACGGCCGCGGCCCCCGCCTCCAGCGGGCGGCACAGGAGCGGGGAGGCGAACGTGTTGTCCACCAGCACGGGCACCCCGTGGGCGGCACCGAGCCGGCAGATGGCCTCCAGGTCGGTGACCCGGCAGAGGGGGTTGGTGATCGTCTCGCAGAGGAGGAGGGCGGCTCCGGTGAGGGCGCGCTCCACCGCCTCGAGGTCACCGGTGTCGACCACGCGGAGCTCGTAGCCGAGGGGGGCGAGGTCCTGGCGCAGGAGGCCGAGCGTGGAGCCGTAGGTGTCGGCGGCCGCCACCACCGGCGCCGGCCGGGGGGCGAAGGTGCTCACCGCCGCCGAGATGGCGGCCATGCCCGAGGCCGTGGCCAGACCGGCCTCGGCACCTTCCAGGTCGGCCACCGCGGCCTCCAGCATGGCCACGTTCTCGTTGGAGTTGCGGGCGTAGAGGTGACCGGGCCGCCGTCCGTCGGCCACGGCGTCGTAGTCCTCGAGGTCGTCGAAGACGTACACGGAGGTCTGGACGATGGGCGGGGCGAGCGGGTCCCGGGCCCGCGGTTCGCGACCGGCGTGGACCGCCCGCGAGTCGAGCCTCATGCCTCACCCGGGCGGAGCCGGGCCCGGCCCGCGTAGCGGGCAGAACCGCCCAGCTCGGCCTCGATGGCCAGCAACCGGTTGTACTTGGCCACCCGCTCGGAACGGGCCGGGGCGCCGATCTTGATCATGCCCGCGCCGGTGGCCACGGCCAGGTCGGCGATGGTCGTGTCCTCGGTCTCGCCCGAGCGGTGCGAGATCATGGCTCCGTACCCGGCCGAGCGCGCCAGCGCGATCGTCTCCAGGGTCTCGGTCAGGGTGCCGATCTGGTTGACCTTGATCAGGATGGCGTTCCCCACCCGGTGTTCGATGCCCTGGCGGAGCCGGCTCGAGCTGGTCACGAAGACGTCGTCGCCCACCAGCTGCACGCGGCCGCCCAGCCGCTCCGTCAGCAACCGCCATCCCTCCCAGTCGTCCTCGGCCATGCCGTCCTCGATGGAGAGGATGGGGTATTCGCGCACCCAGCCCTCGTACAGGTCGACCAGCTCCCCGGCGTCGAGCCGGCGTCCCTCGCCGCGGAGCTCGTAGACGCCGTCCCGGTAGAACTCGCTGGCGGCCGGGTCGAGGGCGATGACGACCTGCTCGCCGGGGCGGTACCCGGCCCGCTCGATGGCCGCCAGGAGCACCCGCAGCGCCTCCTCGTTGCCATCCAGACGGGGCGCGAAGCCGCCCTCGTCACCCACGCCGGTGGCGAGCCCGCGCTCGCGCAGCACCTCGCCCAGGGCGTGGTAGATCTCGGCCACGGCCCGAGCCGCCTCGGCGAAGCAGTCGACGCCCACCGGGCACACCATGAACTCCTGGAGGTCCAGACCGTTGTCCGCGTGCGCTCCCCCGTTGAGGATGTTGGCGAAGGGCAACGGCAAGAGCGAGGCCTGCAGCCCGCCCAGGTAGCGATACAGGGGCAGTCCCTGGGCCACGGCCGCGGCGTGAGCCGCGGCCAGCGACACGCCGAGGATGGCGTTGGCGCCGAGCCGGCCCTTGTTGGGCGTCCCGTCGAGCTCGATCATGGCCCGGTCGATCTCGGCCTGGGCGAGCACGTCCAACCCCTCCACCGCTCGGGCGATCTCGCCCTCGACGTTGGCCACCGCCCGGCGCACGCCCTTCCCGCCGAAGCGGCCGGGATCCCCGTCGCGGAGCTCGAGGGCCTCGTGGACGCCGGTCGAGGCGCCGGAGGGGACGGCGGCGGTGCCGGAGCCGTACTCGGTGGTGACGGTGACGCTGAGCGTGGGATTGCCGCGTGAGTCGAGTACCTCGATCGCGCTCACGCCCTCGATCGGGATCATTGGGTCAGAAAGTCTACTGCGGGAGGGGATGGCGGCTCGGTCGAGGGCGGGATGGCGAAGCCCTCGTCGAGGAGGCGCTCGGCGTCCTCGGTCAGGCCGGTGTCGGAGTGCAGCAACACCGCCAGCAGATGGCGCCCGTCCCGTGTCGCCGTGGCCGCCAGACAGTACCCGGCGTCGTCGGTGTAGCCGGTCTTGAGGCCGGTGGCTCCGGGGTAGACGTCGACCAGCCTGATCAGGGTCCTCATGTCGTACTCCGGGTGACCGGAGGCGGCGGGGATGACGGCGGATCGTGCCCCGGCGATGGCCATGAGTTCCGGCTCGTGGAAGGCGATCACGGCCGCGGCGATGGCCAGGTCGTAGGCGCTGCTGTAGTGATCCGGAGCGTCCAGGCCGGTGGGGTTGCTGAAGTGCGTGTCCCGCATCCCCAGCTGGTCCGCCTTCTCGTTCATGAGCGAGATGAATCGATCCCGGGGCACGAAGGCGCTGGCGAGCGTCTCGGCGGCGTCGTTGCCCGACTCGAGGAAGATCCCGTACATCAGGTCCCTGAGGCTGAGCTGTTCCCCCGGGAAGAGCCCCATCAGCGTGGAGTCCGGCTCCACCCTGGTGGCCGCGTCCGGCACCGTCACCGTCTGGTCCAGGGAGGTGGCCAGGTCCATCGCCACCAGCACCGTGACCAGCTTGGTCAGGCTGGCCGGAGCCCGATGCGCGTGCGGATCGCGCTCCCACAGCACCTGGAGCGTGTCCAGGTCGACCAGGACCGCGCTCTGGGCGTGGATGTCGAGGTCGGGCCTCGGGTGCTCGAGGGCGTAGGTCTCGGCGAAGGGGGGCGGCGCCGGCAGAGGGGTCGGGACCGGCTGCGGCGTCGACGGGGCGGCCGGCCGGGCCGCGCTCCGATGGGCCGTCCAAGGGGCCGAGGGCCACCACGGCGCCGTCCCTGCCGCGAGGGCGACGACGACCGCGGCCACGATCGAGCCGGCCAGCACCCGGCGGGGACGGCCGAACGGGGGACGGCTGGACGGTTGCTCCCGGGGGCCCGTATCGGCTCCGGATGTTACCGGCGGGAGGGGCGGGGACTCGATCGGCGGACCGAAACCCATGGACGTTTTCCCGGGCGGAGGCGGGTCATCCGGCCGCCAGCGGTGACGGAGGGCCGGGGCGGTCGCGCCGGTCGGCCGTGGCCCCGGCCGGGGACGTCCCCCGCCCCCCGGGTCGCGCCAGCACCCGCCCCGCCTCGTAGCCGAGCGCCGCCGGCGGCAGCCCTCCGGGCCGACCGCTGGCCAGCACCACCAGGGTGCCGGTGGGCGTCGCCTCGGGCCGGGGGGGAAGGCCCAGGCGGCGGAGGGTCTGGGCGGCCACCGCCTCGGCGGCGTCGAAGAGTTCGACCCCCGGGGCCAGCGCCGCCTGGATGCGATCGGCGACCAGCCGGTACTGGGTGCAGCCCAGGACCAGGGCCCGGATCTCCCGCGGGGTGCGGGCCGCGGCCTCCTCGATCGCGGCCGCGATCGCCGCCTCCTCGCCCGCGTCCACGGCGCTGGCCAGGGTGGCGGAGGCCACTTCGGCGACCGGGATGGCGGCCGCGAACTCCCGGATCAGGGCTCGCTGGTAGGCGCTCCGGGTCGTCGCCGGGGTGGCCCAGATGGCGATCGGGCCGCCGGTGGCGGCGGCCGGCTTGATGGCGGGGACGGTTCCCACCACCGGTACCCGGGGCTCCAGGTGGGCCCGCAGGCTGGTCAGGCAATGGACCGAGGCGGTGTTGCAGGCCAGGACCAGCGCCGCGGGCCCGTACCTCAGCGCCGCCCGGGCGCACTCCAGGGCCAGGGCCGCCACCTCCTCCGGCGGGCGCGGTCCCCAGGGAGCGTGGTCGGGATCGGTGGACAGCACCAGGTCGAGGTCGGGCCGCATCCGCCGCAGGGCCGCGGCGGTGGCCAGCGTCCCCAGGCCGGAGTCGACCAGAGCGATGCGCATGGCCCGAAGCCTACTGCTCCGGCGCGCCCTCCCTCCCCCTCCGGGGGGCGGGTTCGAGACCGAGATCGTGGTCACGGGGCCCCGGGCGCCCGGCGGCCGCCGCGGGCCGCCCCCAGGGAGTCGGTGAAGGCAGAAACGGCATCGCCTCGGTCTCCCCGAGCCCGGCGCCGCCGAGGCCGGGTCCGTCGGAGGCAGGGGCGTGGCCCGATCGGCCGTACCGGAGTCCCGGCCGGGCGCCCCTTCAGGGCACCGCCGCCGCTCGGAGCCGCTCCACGATGGCGTCGGCCACCTGGCTCGTGCCCACGGCGGTGGGGTCGTCGCGGCGCTCCTTCATGTCGTAGGTGACCGACCGCCCCTCCCGGATCACGTCCGCGATCGCCTGCTCCAGCCCGTCGGCCGCCGCGGTCTCGCCCAGGTGGCGGAGCATCAGCACCCCCGAGAGCATGAGCGCCATCGGGTTGACGCGGTTCTGACCGGTGTACCTGGGGGCGCTCCCGTGGGTCGCCTCGAACACCGCCCCCACCGTCCCGATGTTGGCCCCCGGGGCCAGGCCGAGCCCGCCGATCATGCCCGCCCCCAGGTCGGAGATGATGTCCCCGTAGAGGTTGGGACAGCAGAGCACGTCGTACTCGCTCGGCCGCAGGACGAGCTGCATGCACATGTTGTCGACGATGCGGTCCTCGAAGGCGATGTCGGGGTTGCGGGCGGCGACCTCGCGACCCACCGCCAGGAAGAGCCCGTCGGTGTGCTTCATGATGTTCGCCTTGTGCACCAGGGTCACCTTGCGCCGCCCGTAGCGGCGGGCGTAGTCGAAGGCGAACTGGACGATCCGCTCCGATCCGGTCACGGAGATCGGCTTGATCGAAAGCCCGCTGTCGGGCTTGATCCGGCGGTTGGCCAGCCTGGAGATCTCCTCGATGGCCTGGCTGCATTCGGGCGTGCCCTGCTGGAACTCGATGCCGGCGTAGATGTCCTCGGAGTTCTCGCGGATCACGACCAGGTCGAGGTCGTCCCGGAGGTTGCGGGCCCCCGGATAGGCCTTGATCGGGCGCACGCAGGCGTAGAGATCGAGCTCCTGGCGCAGGGCCACGTTGACGCTCCGGAACCCGGTCCCGACCGGGGTCGTGATCGGCCCCTTGAGCGCCACCCCGCGCTCCTTGATCGATTGGAGCACGTGGTCGGGCAGCGGGGTCCCGTAGCGGGCCATCACGTTCTCCCCAGCCTGCTGCACGTCCCAGTCGAAGGCGACCCCGGTCGCCTCCAGGACGCGGACGGTGGCATCCGTGATCTCCGGGCCGACACCGTCGCCCGGGATCAACGTCACTGCGTGGCGGGTCATGGCGGCGCCGCTACTTCTTGAAGTAGTCGGCGTTGATCTTGATGAACTGCGTCCACTCGGCCGGGACCTCGTCCTCGGGGTAGATCGCGTCCACCGGGCAGGGATCAACGCAGGCGCCGCAGTCGA
>JAJPKS010000439.1 GCA_021323605.1 Bacillota bacterium
ATGAACGGGCTGGAGGCCACCCGCCAGGTCCTGGCCGCCCTCCCCGAGTGCCGGGTGATCGTGCTCACCACGTTCGACCTCGATGAGTACGTCTACTCCGCGGTGGCGGCCGGGGCCAGCGGCTTCCTGCTCAAGAACGTGACCGCCGAGCAGCTGGTCGCCTCCATCCGCCTGGTCGTCACCGGCGAGGCCCTGCTGGCACCCTCGATCACGCGGCGGCTGATCCAGAGGTTCGCCGGCGATCGGAAACCTCGGGCAGTGTCCCAGGAGGCGCTCTCCACGCTCTCGCCCCGGGAGCTCGAGGTGCTGAAGTTGATGGCCCGCGGGCTCAGCAACGCGGAGCTGGCCGAGGCCCTGCACCTGGGCGAGACCACCGTCAAGTCTCACGTCGGCCGCGTCCTGGCCAAGCTCGGTCTGCGTGACCGCGTGCAGGCCGTCGTTCTCGCCTACGAGACGGGGCTGGTGGAGCCGGGCGCCTGACCGCGCGACACCGCTCGCCGTCCGCGCTTCCCCGGGGCGTCGGACCATCACGATCGGCACCGCCCGGGATCCAGGCCCTGGCAGGACCTTGCCTCTCCTCGACCGGAGACGTCACAGGACGGCTTTCGCGGTCGTAGCCCAAGCGGGTCGGAGCGCCATCGTCCAACCGCGATCCGTCGGGAGGGAAGCCATGCTCGAGTGGCCTGGTCGGCGGTTGCGGGCGGTGCAATCCAGCTGGTACGCGATCGATGCCGCCGCGCTCATCCTCCGCGTCGCGCTGGGCGTGATCTTCGTGGCCCACGGCGGCCAGAAACTGTTCGGCGGGTTCGGCGGCAGCGGCATCGGGGGCACGACCGCCTTCTTCCGGACCGTCGGTATCCCATCCCCGCACGGATTCGCCTTCGTGGTCGGCGTCACCGAGTTCCTCGGCAGCGTCTTCCTCTTCGCCGGCTTCCTCACCGTGGTCGCGACCATTGGCCTGATCATGGACATGGCCGTTGCCATCGCCAGGGTCAGCCATGCCTTCGGCTCCTTCAGCCAGGCGAAGGTCGTTACGGCTGGGAGCTGAACCTGGCCCTGATCGGCCGGGCGGTGGCCCCGCTGGTCATGGGCGCGGGCGCGTGGAGCCTCGACGCGGCCATCGGCCTGACCCGCCGGCGCCCGGGGCTCGGGCCCGCGGCGACGGGGGGCGGGCGACCGGGTTCGCGCGCGGCGCCAGCCGGTCGCCTCGGCCCGACCGCGGGTCGAGCGGCGGTGGCACCGGACAGCGCCCGGCCCGCGGCGACGGCTCCGGCCCGGGGCGCTCAGCTCCTGGCCTCGGCCGGGCGGCCCTGGTTGCCGGGCACGAGGTCCTGCCAGCGGGTTCCGGCGTCGACCACGGCGCTGGCGGCGCTGAGCCGGGTGAAGTCGAAGCCCTCGCCCAACCCGAGCGGCGGCTTGCCCTCCTCGACCAGCTTGACCGAGTCGAGCAGGAGCCGGCGCAGTCGGATGATGGCCAGGTCGGCGGGGACCAGGTGCTCCTTGCGGCGGTCGTAGATCTTGCCCTCCGACATCTGGACGGCGGCGTCCTGGATGCGGTTGCCGCCCCGGAATCCGGCGAAGCTCCTGCCCGCCGCCATCGCCTCGCGGTCCTGGGGCGGGATGCGCAGACGCCGCCGCTCCGGCTCCGGCCCCCACACGCTGGGATCGATGCCCCTCCCCAGCAGGCCACGCATGGGCCGGCCCTCGGCGTCCCTGGGCACCGGCGAGACGATGATCGAGGAACACGTCTCGTCGTCGCGGGGGACGACCATGATGGCGCCGGTGGAGCCGGCGATGAAGGCCGTGTAGGGCACGACGAAGGCGGTGACCCGGATGTACTTCTTGCCCGGATCGCCGTCCACGTCCCGGATCGCCGCGTAGTGGAAGCCGAAGGGCGTGTACTCGACCTCGATGCGCGGCCCGTTGTCGTTGCTCGGCCACCCCACGCCCCGCCGGCGAGCCCGGCCGCCGTCTTTTCCCTCCAACCGCTCGACCCCGAAGCCTCGCGGATCACGCTCTCCGGGCGGGGCCAGACCCAGGTCCCA
Source organism: Bacillota bacterium (assembly GCA_021323605.1). Lineage (GTDB taxonomy): Bacteria > Chloroflexota > Dormibacteria > Dormibacterales > Dormibacteraceae > CADDZO01. The sequence continues at coordinate 2,046 of JAJPKS010000439.1, forward strand.
GGGCTCTCCGGCGAACTTGAAGGAGCCGACGGTGCGTGGTCCGGGATCGGAGACGGCCAGCGTGTCCAGGTGCAGGATGCCGACGTGGGAGGAGTCGATCGATCCCTCCTGGACCTGCATCCAGTTGCAGTCGAGGATCATCTCGCTGACCTCGATCTCGTCGGGCGGGAGGTCCGACCACGCGAACCTGGGGAAGGGCGGCTCGGTGCCCGGCGGCCCCAGGTAGACCCAGCCCAGCCCCCCGCTCTCACGCACCGGATAGCTGGGCTGCTTCACCCGGTCCTTGAAGGTGGAGTTGGGGAAGTTCGGCATCTCCAGGATGGTGCCGTCCACCGCGTACTTCCAGCCGTGGTAGAGACACCTGATGCCACAGTCCTCGACCCGACCCAGCGCCAGCGAGGCGCCGCGGTGGCAGCACAGCTCGTCCAGGAACCCGAGCCTTCCCTCGGTGTCGCGGAAGGCGACGAAGCTCTCGCCCAGGACCGTGACCCGGATCGGCGGGCAGTCGGGTTCGGGAAGATCCTTGAGCTGGAAGGCGGGGGTCCAGTAGCGTCGGAGCACCTTGCCCATGGGCGTGTCCGGCCCCACCCGACAGAGCGTCTCGTTCTCTTCGGCGGTCAGCATCGCTCCTCCTCCAGCAACGATCGTGACGGCGGCACCTTCACGCTGCCGGCGCCTCCCCGGGCACCGAGGGTCCCCTCAGGCACAGACGACGGCGGGCTCGTAGGTCCCCACGGCGGCGTCGACCACCAGCTCCAGGCCCAGTAGCATCAACGGGTAGCCGCGCTGGACCTCCTTGGGTCGCGCCAGCGCCACCGCCTCGTAGACGGCCGGGCTCACCCGCAGCCCGACCACGGTGGCGGCCTGCCCCCATGCCTCCCAGACCCGGGCACAGGCCTCGTCGATCACGACCGCCAGGCGCAGCGGGGACGGGGCACCGTCGCCCCTCGACCGCGGACGGCTCCCATCCCCCGGCGCCGCCGCCCCGGTCGTCACCGACGTTCGTCGCTCACTCATCGGCCATGTTCTCCCTGTCCCTCCTCGATCTCCGGCCCGCGTGTCGTTCCTGGGGCACGAGACCATCGGTGCGGCCGGGGTGAGATCGGCCCGGGACGATCACCCCTTGCTGATCCACGCCTCGTTCCAGACCGGCAGCACGGCCACGCTCGGTATGGGCAGCCTGGTCGTCAGCCCGGGGCCCCTCACGCCTCGCGCCGCCACCGAGGCCGGTGCCACGGCGAAGAGGAAGGGGGCGTAGGCCTGATCGCTGATGTACTTCGCGATCTGCGCGTACCGCTGAGCTCGCTGCCCGGTGTCGAAGGTGGCAGCGGCCTGACTCATCATCTGGTCCAGGACGGGATCGTGGACGCCGCTGTACACGGCGGTCGACAGGAAGCGGAAGGGAAGCCCGGTGCTCACGCCGGGATCGAAGGCCCCCACCGTCTGCAGGGCCGCCTGCCATCGCTTGCCCTGGAACTCCTGGATGAGCCGGGTCAGGTCGTAGGGATGGATGGTGGTCTGGATCCCGGCCTGCTGCCACTGGGTCTGCAGGGCCTGAAGGGTCAGGTTGGTGACGGTGTCGTTGCCGCCCATGAGGTCGACCTTGAGACCGCCCAGTTGGGTGACGATCTGTCTGGCCTTGTTCAAGTTGTAGGTTCGGTATCCCGGCACCTTGGGCTGATAGAAAAGTCCACCCGGACCAGTGAACGACTGCGTGGTCGGGAACATGTTGTTCAGGATGTGAGCGCGGATCGCCTCGACGTTGGTGGCGTAGTAGATGGCCTCACGGGCGAGCTTGTCATCAAAGGGCGGGATCGAGGTGTTGAGCTGGATGACCCAGGGGGAGGTACCCTCCTGGAGCGTGACCTGCACGCTCTTGTCTCGGCTCGCCTGGGTGATGACGGACGGGGTGGTGAGCGTGGTCGCCTGGGCCTGTCCGGCGAGGATGGCCTGATAGGCGGCCTGGTCGTTGCCGATGGAGGTGAAGATGAGACGGTCCAGGTAGGGCTGCCCCTTCCTCCAGTAGCCATCGTAGCGCTTCAGGACGAGCTGAGAGCTCACGATGTCGTCCACCACCTGGAACGGCCCCGCCCCGACCGGCTTCAGCGCGAACTGGCGCTCGCCCATCTTCTGCACCGCCGAGGGGGAGGCGACCAGGTTGACGTTGGTGCTGACGAGCACGTCGATGACGGCCGCGTAGGGACGGGTGAAGTGCAGCACCAGGGTATGGTCGTCGGGTGTCGTGATCCCCTCCGGGCTGAGCGGCGGCCAGGACGTGACCGGGCTGCAGACACACGGGGTGGCGAGGTCGCGATTGATGTTCCAGGCCACGGCCTGGGCGTTGAAGGGGGTGCCGTCCTGGAACTTCACCCCCTGGCGCAGCGAGATGGTGACGGTGCGGCCGCCGTCAGAGATCTGATATCCGGTGGCGAGGCCGGGCTGAATCTTGCCCGAAGGGCCCAGCCAGAACAGGCGATCGAAGATCGCGTTCAGCATGACGGTCGGCGCCGACCCGGCCGAGGCGGGATCGAGCCCACGGTCCCAGTTGGCCAGGACCCCGCTGATCAGGTAGTTCAACGTCCCCCCGCGTTGCGGCGTCGCCGAGGACGCCCGGCCCGCGGCACTCGAGGCGGCGCCACCCCCGCCGCAGGCGGCCGCGACCAACGACAGGGCGACCCCCACCGGCACGAGCCGGCTCCACCACCGACGCTGCCCCCCTCCCGCTTTCATCGTCCCTCCTCTCCTTCTTCCTCAACCGTCCCGATCCCCCCATCCCGGATCGCACGCGGTGCGTCGACGGCGCCCGGGTCGGGTTCGCGCCCCTGCCCCGGCGGTTGCGCGGCGAGCGGTCAGCACCACGTCACCGTCGAACCACGCGGAGTTAGGGCAGAGCTGGCTCGAATCGGTGGACCCGCCTTCGCCCACGCTGGGACCCTCAGACCCCCCGGCGTCCCCCCTCTCTCCAGCCCGACGGGCACAGGTCAGCACGTGATAATGCATGCTAGTATGCCAGCACTCACCACGCTAACATGCCTCCTTCGCTCCGTCAAGGTGAGCCGGTTCGGCCGCGCCCGGGGCGGTTTCGCTGGCCGGGCGAGCCATCGACGCCGCCGGACGGCGAGCGGGGAGCGCAGGGCATCAACCCTCCCGTTCCGGCCGTGGGATCGAGAGCAGGACCTCGAAGTCACGCACCTCGATCGTGATGTCCTTGCCGGTCGCCTCCCGTGCCAGCCTGACGATGC
>JAJPKS010000294.1 GCA_021323605.1 Bacillota bacterium
AGCGAGGGCTGGTCGCAGGTCCAGCCGGTGAGGATCAGGTTGGGGGTCTTCTCCGAGGTCGCCAGCTCGTCCGAGCAGGCCGACATGTAGACGGTGGGGATGCCCCGAGAGGCGATGTAGCCGCGGAGCGCCAGCCCGACGTTGGCCGCGATCGGGCCCACCAGCAGCTGCGCGCCCCGGTTCTCCACCAGCTGATGGGTGACGGTGAGGGCGGTGGTGGGGTCGGCCGCCCCGTCGGCGAACATGGTCTGGATGGGGTGGCCGTCGACCACGCTGCCGGCGTCCTTCAAGCCCAGGTTCCAGCCGTCGCGCTCGTCCTGGCCGTTGGCCGCCACCGTGCCCGACAGGGGCAGCACGAAGCCGACCTTGATCGGGGTCGTCGAACCGCCGCCGGTGGCGGCGTTGCCGCAGGCCGTGGCCAACCCCGCCGCCAGGGCCGCGGCCAGCCAGCGCGGCCAGCGGGCCGCTCGCGCCTCCCCCGGCCGGGGTGATCGGCGGTGGACCCAGCGTCGTGGCATCGCCTTCTCCTCCTTCAGCTCACCCAGATCCTTCAGCTCAGCCGGCCGGGGCCTCGGATTGGAGGGAGGGGTGGTCGTGCGACCACGCCCCTCCCCCCGGCGAGCCTACGGCGTCGGCCGAGCCGCGCTGTCGTGCTTGAACTCCTCGATCCACTTGCTCTGGGGCAGGATCCCCCAGGGGGGCACGTTCTTGTAGGTCTTGATGGGCACGTTGCGCAGCTCCCCGTTCACCTGCTGCACCTGGCAGATGTAGATGTTCTGGATGGGCGAGTAGGCGGGAGGGCCGCTCAGCTTGACCGGGCCACGGGCGGAGACGATGGGGGTGGTGCGCATGGCCTGGATCACCGCCTTCTTGTTGGAGACGTCGCCGTGGACGCGCTTCAGGGCCTCGACCAGCAGCCTGGCCTTGGTGTAGCCGGCGTCGGAGTAGTAGGCGGGATAGGTGCCGTAGGCGGCCTTGTACTCGTTGGCGAACTTCTGGTTCTGCGCGGTCTGGATGTCGTCGCAGTACTGGGCCCCGGTGTGCAGGCCCAGGACCGCGGCCGGCTCCTCGGAGGGCAGGGCCGAGTAGTCGGTCAGCTGGGTGATACCGAAGAGCGGGATCTTGTTCCTCAGCCCGAACTGCAGGTAGGCCTGGGTGAAACGCACCGCGACCTGGCCCGAGACCTCGGCGTAGACGGCGTCGGTGTTGGACGGGATCTGGGAGACGTAGGGGCTGAAGTCGAGGGTGGTGTTGGGGAACCAGATCATCTTGTCGATGGTCCCGCCCAGCTGCTTGAAGGCGGCGGCGAAACCGCCGTCGACCAGCCAGCCGAAGGCGAAGTCCTGGCCCACGGTGACGATGTGCCGCCAGTGCATGTCGTTGTAGGCCCAGTCCGCGGCCATGATGGCGGGCTGGTTGCAGGCCCAGCCCGAATCCAGGCCGCTGTTGAACTTGACGTAGTAGTCGAGCTGGATGGCGGAGCACAGGGAGAGGTCGTCGGTGGGGATGCCCCGGGGGCCGAGGTAGGCGGACACGGCCGCGATCTCGTTGGCGGCGAGCGGCCCCTCGAAGATCTGCACGCCCTGGTTCTCGACCAGCTGGTGGGCCACGGCCAGCGCCTGGTTCGGGTCGGCGGCGGTGTCGGCGAAGATGGGCACGATCTTGTGGCCGTCCACGGTGTCGCCGAAGTCCTTCAAGCCGAGCTTGAAGCCGTTCTCCTCGTCGCGCCCGTTGGAGGCGAAGTTGCCGGTCAGCGGGACCTCGTAGCCCACCTTGATGGGCGAGGCGCTGGCGGTCCCCTGGTTGCTGGCGCCACCGCAGGCGGCCACCAGCCCCAGGCTCAACAGCCCGGCCAGGACCGCGCGGACTCTACTGGATCCGATCATCCTTCACTCCTCACTCTTCTCGAGAACCTCCCTCGGTTGCCGGTTGCAGGTGCCGCAGCGAGCGCTCGTCGTAGCGAGCGCCGACGCCGGCGCCGGGCGGCGCCGCCTCCTCGATCCGGCGCAGCTCGTCGGCGCTCAGCTCGATCTCGACCGCGGCCGCGTTCTCCTCCAGGTGGGCGCGGCGCGCCGCCCCCGGGATGGGGACGAGGTCTTCGCCCCGGGCCAGGACCCAGGCCAGGGCCAGCTGGGCCGGAGTGCAGCCCCGGTCCACGGCGATCGCCGCCAGTCGCTCGACCAGGGCCAGGTTGGCGGGCAGGGCATCCTCGGCGAAGCGGGGATGCTGCCGGCGGCGGTCGTCGCCGGCCAGGTCCTCCCGGCTCCGGATGCGGCCCGCGAGCAGCCCCCGGCCCAGCGGGCTGTAGGCGACGTAGCCGACGCCCAGCTCGCGGCAGGTCGGGATCAGCTCCAGCTCCGGCTCCCGCCACCACAGCGAGTACTCGGTCTGGAGGGCGGCGATAGGGTGTACCGAGTGGGCGCGGCGCAGGGTCGAGGGCGAGACCTCGCAGAGGCCCAGCTCGCGCACCTTGCCCTCCTCGACCAGCCGGGCCATGGCCCCCACCGTCTCCTCGATCGGGACCGCGGGGTCCACCCGGTGCTGGAAGTAGAGGTCGATGTGGTCGGTGCCGAGCCGCCGCAGGCTGCGCTCACAGGCCCGGCGGACGTAGGCCGGGCTGCCGTCCACACCGGCCGGTCGCCCATCCGCCCCCGTCACCTGGCCGAACTTGGTGGCCACGATCGCCTGCTCGCGCCGGCCGCGCAGGGCCCGGCCGAGCAGCTCCTCGTTGTGGCCGGCGCCGTACATGTCGGAGGTGTCGAGCAGGGTCACCCCCAGCTCGAGGGCACGGTGGACGGTGGCCACCGCCTCCGCCTCCTCCACCCGTCCGTAGATGCCGGACATGCCCATGCAGCCCAGGCCGATCGCGGACACGCGGAGACTTCCCAGCCTCCTCTGCTTCACGAGCTAGACCCCCAGATAGGTGTGCTTGACGTCCTCGGCCGCATCCAGCTCCTGGGGGCTGCCGTCCCAGACCACCACCCCCTTGGAGAGGATGTAGACGTGGTCGGCGGAGCTGACCCCGACCCGGTAGTTCTGCTCCACCAGGAGGATCGAGAGGTGCTGTCCGCGCAGGCTGCGGATGACCTCCTCCACCCGCTCCACGATGACCGGGGCCAGGCCCTCCGAGGGCTCGTCCATGAGGAGGATGCGGGGGTTGGTCATCAGCGCCCGGCCGATGGCCAGCATCTGCTGCTCACCGCCCGAGAGCTCCCCACCCCGGTTGCGGCGGCGATCGCGCAGGTTGGGGAAGATCTCGTAGACGCGGTCGAGGTTCCAGGCGGCGCCACCGTCGCCGTTGCCACGGGCGGCCTCCCGGGAGGCCAGGATCAGGTTCTCCTCCACCGTCAGCGAGGGGAAGACGTGCCGGCCCTGGGGGACCAGGCCCAGCCCCTTCTGGGCGATCTCGAAGGGCTGCAGGCCGGTCAGCTCCTCGCCGTCGAGCCGGATGTGGCCGGCGCGGGGCGGCGAGAGGCCCATGAGGCTCCGGATCAAGGTGGTCTTGCCCATGCCGTTGCGACCCAGGAGGGTGGTGCAGGTACCGTCCGGCACCCGCATGCTCACGCCCTGCAGCACGTAGCTCTGCCCGCGATAGGTGTGGACGTCTTCGATCTCGAGCACCGCCCTACCTCTTCGACCCCAGGTAGATCTCCCGCACCCGCGGGTCGCTCTGGATCTCGGCCGTCGGCCCCTCCGCCACCACCTCGCCGAAGTGCAGGACCGTGATCCGGTTGACGACGTCACGGACCAGGTCCATGTCGTGCTCGATCATGACCAGCGTCAGCTCGGGGGGCAGCGAGTGGAGCAGGGTCCGCATGCTCACCCGCTCGCCGGGCGAGAGCCCGGCGCCGGGCTCGTCCAGGAGCAGCAGACGCGGCCTGAGCGTCAGCGCGAGCGCGACCTCGAGCTGCCGGACCTCGCCGTGGGAAAGGTCCGAGACCGGGCTGTCCAGGCGGTCGGCGAGCCCGAATCGATGGGCCAGCTCCTCCACCTCCAGGTTGCGGGCCCGGTAGCTCCGCCAGCTGCGGAACAGGGAAAACTTGGATCGCGACAGGCCGTGCGATCCGATGGTCAGGTTCTCGCGCACGGTGAGGTGCACGAAGGGCCGCGTGATCTGATAGGTACGCCCCAGGCCCAGCGCGACCCTGGCCGGCGGGGAGTGCCGGGTGATCTCGCGGCCGAACAGCTCGATGCGCCCCCGGGTCGCCTTCAGCTCCCCGCTGATGACGTTGAAGAGCGTGGTCTTGCCGGCCCCGTTGGGCCCGATGATGCCGTGCCGGGCCCCGACCCTCACCTCCAGGTCGACGTCGGCCACGGCCGTGATCCCGCCGAACCGGCGGCTCACGCCGACCAGGCGCAGCGCGCTCGTCCCATCCTCGACCGCGCTCATCCCGTCCTCCCGTAGTGAGCGGCCTGGACCTCCCAGCGCGACCTGGGCAGCGGGCCCCAGGGCGGGCTCTGCTTGACGGTGTCGATGACCACGTTGCGCAGGGCGCCGTTCACCATCTCCACCCGGCGGATGTAGATGTTCTGGATCGGGGAGTTGGTGGCGGGATCGATCTTCACCGGTCCCCGGGGGGCGTCGAAGGGCGTGGTCTTGAAGGCGTTGACGAGCGCCTTGCGGTCGCTGGTGTCGCCGTTCAGCTTCTTCAGGGCCGCGATCAGCAGCCTGGCGGTGGCGTAAGCGCTCTCGGCGTAGTAGGAGGGGTACTTGCCGGTGGCGCCGTGGTACTCCTGGACGAAGGCGTTGTTGGCCGGTGTGTCCAGCCCGTCGGCGTACTGCAGGACGGTGACGGCGCCGAGCACCGAATCCGGTGACTCGGAGCGCATGGCCGAGTAGTCGGTCAACGTGCCCCCGCCCACCAGCGGGATCTTCCCCTTCAGGCCGAAGGCCTGATAGGCCTGGGTGAAACGGACCGCGGCCGAGCCCGCGGCCAGGTCGAACACGGCCTGCGTGTCCTGGGGGATCTGGGAGACGTAGGGGCTGTAGTCGGTGGCGTTGAAGGGCGCCCAGATCTGCTTGTCGATGCGGCAGCCGGCGCCGGTGTAGGAGGAGACGAAGCCCCCCGTCACCTGCCAGCCGAAGGCGTAGTCCATGGCCACCGTGGTCAGGTGCTTGTAGCCCAGGGTGTCGCAGACGTACTTGCCGAAGTTGAGGGTGGGCTGGTCGCAGGTCCAGCCGGTCAGGATCAGGTTGGGGGTCTTCTCGGTGGTGGCCAGCTCCACCGAGCAGGCGCTCGGGTAGAGGGTGGGGATGCCGCTGGAGGCCACGAACCCTCGGATGGCCAGGCCGACGTTGGCGGCGATGGGACCGATGAGCACGTCCACCTTCTGGGTCTGGACCAGCTGGCGGGCGTCGGTCAGGCCCTGGTTGGGATCGGAAGCGTCGTCCACGTAGATGGTCTGGATCTTCCGGCCGGCGACGCTGCCGCCGGCGTCCTTGAGGGCCAGGTTCCAGCCGTCGCGCTCGTCCTGGGCGTTGGCGGCGAAGACCCCGGTCAGGGGCAGGATGAAGCCGACCTTGATGGGCCCGGTCTGCCGGGCCGCCCCGCCCCCGCAGCCGGCCAGGGCGAGCAGCCCGACGGCCAGCCATCCTGCGCACACACGACCTCTACTCACGACCGTTCCTCCCCATCTGAGTCCCGAGACGCTCACGCCAGGTCGTCCTCGTAGGTGCCCACCACCGATCGCTCGGCGAGGCAGGGCTCCACGCCCGGCGGCGCGCCCAGGCGTTTGGTCAGCCACCGGCCCATGCGGGTGAGGAGCCCCCACAGCCCGTCCGGTGCGAAGAGCACCACCAGCACGAAAATGACGCCCTGGACCGTCACCCAGCGCTGGACGTAGATGCTCAGGTACTGCTGGAGGAAGACGATGACCAGCGAGCCCAGCAGGGGTCCCCAGAGCGTGCCCAGCCCGCCCAGCACGGCCATCAACACCACCGTGCCGTTGTGGCCGAAGTCGATCGCGGTCGGGCTGATGTAGAGGTTGAAGAACCCGAACAGCACCCCGGCCACCCCGGAGAAGAAGGCGGCGATCACGAAGGCCAGGTACTTGTGCAGGCCCACGTGGTAGCCGAGCGTGCGCATGCGCGGCTCGTTGTCCTTGATGCCCCGCAGGGTGAGGCCGAAGGGCGAGTTGACGATGGCACGAAGGATGAGCACGCAGATCACGAAGATGACCAGCACGAAGTAGTAGTAGGCGGCGCTGTCGGTGAGATCGATGGGACCCAGGCCCGGTCGGTCGGAGATGGGGAGCCCGTTGTCACCGCCGCTCACACTCACCCAGCGGTAGGCGAGGCCCCAGATGATCTGGCCCAGGGCCAAGGTGAGGATGACGAAGGTGATGCCGCCCACGCGGACGGCGGCGAGCCCGAAGACCAGCGCCGTGACCACCACCGCGAGCAGCGCCAGCCCGATGCTGGCGTCGGCGCTCAGGCCCTGCTTCAGGCCCCAGGCGATGCCGTAGGCCCCGACCCCGAGGAAGGCCGCCTGCCCCAGGGACACCAGCCCGGTGTAGCCTCCGATCAGGTCGAGGCTCATGGCCAGCAGGCCGAAGATCAGGAAGTTGAGGCCGAGGGAGACGTAGAACGTGGACCCCAGCTGGGGGATGACGGCCGCGACCGCGAGCAGCACCAGGGCCACGGCGGCCCGCAGCCAGGCCGGGCGACGATCGAGGACGCGTACGACGGCGCTCATCAGACCGTGCTCTTCCCGAACAGGCCCTGGGGCCGCCAGAGCAGGATGACCACCATAGGTGCGAAGAGCGTGAAGTAGGCGAGTTCAGGGAAGTACGCCTGGCCGTAGTTGTCGAGCAGGCCGGCCACCAGGCTGCCCACGATCGCGCCCCGCAACGACCCCAGCCCGCCGATGATGACCACCACCAGGGCGAAGACCAGGATGTCCGAGTC
>JAJPKS010000012.1 GCA_021323605.1 Bacillota bacterium
AAGGTCCTGGACCAGGCGGCGGACAGGATCGTGGACACCGCCCGGCGGGCCAACGCGCGCACGGCCGGCCCCATCCCCCTGCCCACCGAGATCCGCAAGCACACGGTGATCCGTTCGCCGTTCATCGACAAGGACTCTCGGGAACAGTTCGAGATGCGCACCCACAAGCGCATCGTCGACATCCTGGATCCCAACCCACGTGTGGTGGACTCGCTGATGCGGCTCAACCTGCCCGCCGGCGTCTCCATCGAGATCAAGCTGTAGGCGATGACGAAAGGACTCCTGGCCCGCAAGCTGGGCATGACCCAGGTCTTCAACCCGGACGGCACGGTGGCGGCCGTCACCGTCCTCGAGGCCGGTCCCTGCCGGGTGCTCGACCTGCGCACGCCGGAGCGGGACGGTTACCGCGCGGCCCGGCTCGCCTTTGGCCCCGTCGACGCCCGGCGCCTGAGCAAGCCCCGGCTGGGCGAGTTCCGCAAGGCCGGTCAGGAGCCGGCCCGACGGATCGTCGAGATCCGCGACTACGAGGGCGTGGAGCCCGGCCAGGAGCTGACCTGCGAGATCTTCGGCGAGGGTGAGCTGGTGGACGTGACCAGCACCTCGAAGGGGAAGGGCTTCCAGGGCATGGTCAGGCGGCACGGGTTCGGTCGCGGCCCGGAGACCCACGGCTCGATGAACGTCCGCAAGCCGGGCTCGATCGGGGCGACCGACGCCGCCCGGGTATTCAAGGGTCTGCGCATGGCCGGGCACATGGGCCACGTGCGCGCCACCGTGCAGGGGCTTCGGGTCCTGCGGGTCGATCCCCAGCGCAACCTCCTGCTGGTGCACGGCAGCGTACCCGGTCCGAAGGGCGGGGTGGTCGTGGTGCGCGGTTCCGTCAAGCAGAGGACGAAGAAGAAGGGCTGACGATGGCGAAGACGAGGACCGTGGACATCGCACCCGGGTCGGCCGTCCAGGAGATGGACCTATCCCGCCTGACCGTGCCCCGCTACGACGTCAACGGGGAGCACGTCGGGGAGGTCGAGCTGCCGGCCTCGGTGTTCGCCGAGCGGCCGAACATGGCCGTGATGCACCAGGCCCTGGTCCGGCAACTGGCGAACGCGCGCCAGGGGACGGCCTCCACCAGGACCCGCGCCATGGTGCGCGGCGGAGGGGCCAAACCCTATCGCCAGAAGGGCACCGGCCGGGCCCGGCACGGGTCCGTCCGTGAACCGTCGATGGTGGGCGGCGCCACCGTGTTCGGGCCGCATCCGCGCAGCTACCGCCAGCGGATGCCCCGGAAGATGCGCCGGCTGGCCCTGCGGTCGGCGCTGAGCGTCAAGGTCGCCGAGGGCAAGGTCGCCGTGCTCGACGGCTTCGCCCTCGAGGAGCCACGAACCCGGCCCATGGTCGAATTCCTGCGTCGGATCGGCGTGGAGCGATCGGTGCTGGTGGTCCTGCCCGCCCCCAACGACGTGGTCGCCCGCTCGATGGGCAACCTCCCCTGGGCCAAGCCGATCCTGGCCTACAACCTGAACTTGCGCGATCTCTTCACGCACGAGCAGCTGTTGATCGCGAACGACGCCGTGGGGCTGATCGCGGAGGTCCTCGCCTCCCCCCGCGCCCGCACCGGGGAGGAGGGATCCAATGACGTCTCCGGCCAGCGCCCGGGTGCGGTGGGAACCTCCGACGAGGTGGAGAGATGAGCCGGTCGCCAGCCGAGGTCATCCTGGGACCCGTCATCACCGAACGTTCCTACGCCCTCTTCCAGCAGGGTCGCTATACCTTCCGGGTCGCGAACGATGCCACCAAGCCGGAGATCGCCCGGGCCCTGGAGGAGCACTACAAGGCGCAGGGCGTGAAGGTGGCCAGCGTGAACACGATCCACGTTCGTGGCAAGGTGCGACGGACCGGTCGCGGCCGGACCACGAAGCGGACCCCGGACTGGAAGAAAGCCGTCGTGACGTTGTCCGCCGGCAAGTTGGAAGGACTGTTCGGAGGGGTCTAGGATGCCGGTTCGCAAGTACAAGCCGACCAGTCCGGGCCGTCGTTTCATGGCCACGCCCGGCTTCGAGGAGATCACGCGCTCGAAGCCGGAGCAGAGCCTCCTGGAGAAGCTGCCCCGGCGAGCCGGTCGCAACAACCAGGGGCGGATCACCGTGCGCCACCGCGGCGGCGGCGGACGGCGTATCTACCGGAAGATCGACTTCAAGCGCGACAAGATCGGCGTGCCGGGGACGGTGAAGAGCATCGAGTACGATCCCAATCGCACGGCCCGCATCGCGCTGGTGGCCTACCGGGATGGAGAGAAGCGCTACATCCTCGCCCCGCTCGGGCTCAAGGTGGGTGATCGGCTCATGAACGGCCCGGAGGCACCCATTCGAGTCGGCAACGCCTTGCCCCTGGCCCGGATTCCGGTCGGTTCGACCATCCACAACATCGAGCTGACCCTGGGCAGAGGAGGTCAGCTCGTCCGATCCGCGGGGACCTCGGCGCAGCTCCTCGCCAAAGAGGGCAACTACGCGGTGGTGCGCATGCCGTCCGGCGAGCTGCGTCGCATCCACGTCCGCTGCATGGCCACCATCGGTCAGGTCGGGAACCTGGAGCACGAGAACGAGTCGGGGGGCAAGGCTGGCCGGTCGCGCTGGCTCGGCCGGCGCCCGGCCGTGCGCGGTTCCACCATGAACCCGAACGACCATCCGCACGGCGGTGGTGAGGGCAAGACGGGGCCAGGCGGCAATCCGAAGACGCCCTGGGGCAAGCCCGCGCTCGGTCTGCGCACGCGCAAGCCCAAGAAGGCCTCCAACAAGTTCATCATCCGTCGTCCGGAGCGGAAGCAGTGAGCGAGGATGGGGAGTAGGCGATGTCGAGATCGCTGAAGAAGGGTCCCTACATCGATCCAAAGCTGGCCGAGAAGATCGCCCGGTTGAACGCCACCCATGAGAAGCGGGTGGTGCGTACCTGGGCCCGGGCCTCGACCATCTTCCCGGAGATGGTCGGCCACACGGTGGCGGTCCACGACGGTCGCAAGCACGTGCCCGTGTTCATCACGGAGAACATGGTCGGCCACAAGCTCGGTGAGTTCGCCCCCACGCGCCATTTCCGTGGCCACGGGGGGAAGACCGAGCGCGGGAGCCGGGTGCGATGAGCCGTCCCGCCGAGCCCTTCGCGCGGGCCAGGTACGTCAGGCGGTCACCACGCAAGGTGCGGCTGGTGGCGGGTCTGGTGCGCGGCCTGCGCGTCAGTGACGCGCTCGCCCAGCTCCAGTTCTCGCCCAAGCACGCAGCCCGCGACCTGGCCAAGGTGATCCGCTCGGCCGCGGCCAACGCCGAGCACAACTGGGATCTTCCCCGGGACCAGCTGTGGGTGAAACAGGTGGTGGTCGATCCCGGGCCGACCATGAAACGGATTCGACCGGTGAGCCGGGGCATGGCGCACCAGTACTTCCATCGCACGTGCCACATCACGGTCGTGGTCGAGGAGCGCCCGGAGCCGGCCGGCGGCCGGTCGGGCCGGCGGCGGTCCCCGGCGAGGAGGCCGGAGGCGCCGGCGGCGGAGGGCGAAGTGCCCGCGCAGCCCGAGACGTCGGACGAGGCCAGCGAGGGGGAATAGTCCATTGGGTCACAAGGTCCACCCGAACGCGTTTCGACTCGGGATCTACCGGGGCTGGGAGGCGAACTGGTTCGCCACCGGGAAGGACTACACCAAGCTCCTCCACGAAGACCTCGAGATGCGGCGCCTGATCGCCTCCCGGCTGCGCAACGCGGGCATCGCCCGGATCGAGACCGAGCGCTCGTCCAACGCCCAGATGACGATCACCATCCATACCGCCAAGCCGGGCATCGTGATCGGCAAGGGCGGGGCGTCCGTCGATCAGCTGCGCGAGGATCTGGAGAAACAGTTCGGCAACCGGGTTCGCATCTCCATCCAGGAGATCAAGCAGCCCGAGCTCGATGCCCAGCTGGTGGCCGAGAACATCGCCTCGCAGCTGGAGCGGCGGATCAGCCATCGGCGGGCGATGAAGCAGTCGATCCTGCGCACCATGCGGGCCGGCGCCCGGGGCGTCCGGATCGAGCTGAGTGGTCGTCTGCGTGGGGCGGAGATGGCCCGGCGTGAGTGGGATCGCGAGGGCCGGGTGCCGCTCCACACGCTGCGGGCCGACATCCAGTTCGGCCAGGCGACGGCGCGGACGACGTTCGGGGTGATCGGCGTCAAGGTGTGGATCTACCGGGGCGACGTCTCGCTGCGGCGTGGTGAGCAGCTCGCCGAGTCGGCCGCGGAGCCGGCCGCGGGGGAGCAGGTGGCTCCCGCAGCCCGGGCCGAGCAGGCCGCCGGCGGTCCGGGAGCCGGCCAGGGTCAGCAGCCCGGTGGCCAGCGCCGCCGGCGTCGCGGCAGCCGCGGCGGCCAGGGGGGTGGGCAGGCCCGGGCGCAGCAGGGCCGTCAGGGCGGCGGGTCCCAGGGCCCCAGGCCGGGGCACGCTCGGGACCAGGTCGGGCCCTCCGGCGAGCACGCCGGTACCGCGCCGGACGACACCACCGCGGCCACGCCGTCCGGGAGGTCCGATGAGGTCGCGCCCGAGGCGGGTCAGGAGGGGAGTGACAATGCTCCTGCCTAAGCGGGTCAAGCACCGCAAGGTCCAGAAGGGCCGCCGGAGGGGGATCGCGAGCCGCGGGAACACCATCTCGTTCGGGCAGTTCGCCCTGCAGGCGGTCGAGGCCTGCTGGATGACGAACCGGCAGATCGAGGCGGCTCGACGGGCGATGACCCGTCACGTTCGTCGTGGCGGCCAGATCTGGATCCGGGTCTTCCCGGACAAGCCGGTGACCAAGAAGCCCGCCGAGACCCGCATGGGCTCGGGGAAGGGCAACCCCGAGGGCTGGGTCGCCGTCGTCAAGCCCGGACGCATCCTGTTCGAGATGGGCGGGGTGGATCCCGAGGTGGCCAGGGAGGCCATGCGCCTGGCCGCGGCCAAGCTGCCCATCAGGACCCGCTTCCTGTCTGCGGCCGAGGGCCAGGTCGGGCACGCCGGGGGTGCGGAGAGGTGAAGGCTGAGGAGCTGAGGGCGCTGGACGTCGCCGAACTCGAGGACCGGCTCAAGGGCGCACGCCGCGAGCTGTACGAGCTGCGCTTCAAGCTGGCGGTCGGCCAGCTCGAGAACCACCGGCAGATCCGGAGGACGCGGAAGGACATCGCCCGCATCCTGACCGTGCTGCATCAGCGCCGGCTGGAGAGCTCGCTGGAGGACGCGGCCGTCCCCGCGGCGGTGGCGGCCTCGTCCGCCGCCGAGGTGTCGGCCCCCGTCCAGGAGACGCCCGAACACGTGGAAGCTCCGAGGCCGGGCGAGCCAGGGGCGACCCCGCCGCGCGACCAGGGGTCGGGGGACCCCGGAGGTCCGGGCACGGATCGAGAGGAAGACGATGACTGAGGCACAGACCCAGCAGCGCGGTTACCGGAAGGTGCGGACGGGACGCGTCGTCTCCGACCGGATGGACAAGACGGTGGTGGTTCAGGTGTCCAACCTGAAGCCGCACCCGCTCTACAAGAAGGTGATCCAGCGCCGGGTCCGCTTCAAGGCGCACGACGAGCGCAACGAGTGCCGCGTGGGCGACCTGGTGCGGATCATGGAGACCCGGCCGCTCTCGAAGGACAAGCGCTGGCGCGTGGTCGAGATCGTGGAGAAGGCTCGCTGACCATGATCCAGCAGGAGACCAGGCTCAAGGTCGCCGACAACAGCGGGGCCCGTGAGCTGCTCTGCATCCGCGTGATGGGCGGCAGCAAGCGCCGCTACGCCCGGGTGGGCGACGTCATCACCGCCACCGTCAAGTCGGCCCAGCCGGGCGGCCAGGTCAAGAAGGGCGAGATCGTACGGGCCGTCGTCGTTCGCGTGGCCAAGGAGTATCGGCGCCCGGACGGCTCGAACATCCGCTTCGACGACAACGCGGCCGTCCTCATCAACCCCCAGAACAACCCCAGGGGCACCCGCATCTTCGGCCCGGTGGCGCGAGAGCTGCGGGAGCGGAACTTCATGAAGATCGTGTCCCTGGCCCCGGAGGTGTTGTAGGTGCTCAGGAACAAGCCGCGCCCCCGGCCACGGCGGCTGGACCTCGCGCCCGGCGACACGGTGCTCGTGGTCGCCGGCAAGGACCGGGGCAAGACCGGTGAGATCCTGCGGACGCTGCCGCGCGAGGGCAAGGTGGTGGTGAAGGGCGTCAACATCCTGAAGCGGCACGTCAAGGCGGGCCGGCGCGCGGGCGGCAACACGGCCATGCAGGGCGGCATCGTCGATTTCGAGGCTCCCCTGGACCGGAGCAACGTGATGTTGCTCTGCCCGTCCTGTAACCGGCCCACCCGCATCAAGCACATCGTGCTCGAGAACGGCGAACGGGCGTTGCAGTGCCGCCGCTGCGGGGAACCCTACGAGCGGCCGAGGAGGGTCGAGGCCCAGTGAGCGTCGCCACCGTGACCAGGGAACCCAACCTCCTCGTCCAGTACCGGGAGAAGGTGGTCCCGGCCCTCATCCGGGAGTTCGACTACTCCAACGCGATGCAGGTTCCCCGGATCGCCAAGATCGTGGTCAACATCGGCATCGGGGAGGCCAAGGACAACCCGCAGGCCCTGGAGGCCGCGGTCCAGGACGTGCGCGCCATCACGGGTCAGCAGCCGATCGTGGTCAAGGCCCGGAAGTCGGTGGCCGCCTTCAAGCTGCGCGCCGGCATGCCGGTGGGCATCAAGGCGACCTTGCGCGGTCGCCGGATGTGGTATTTCCTCGAGAAGCTCGTCACCGTGGCCCTGCCTCGCATCCGGGACTTCCGGGGCATCGACCCGGACGGCTTCGACGGTCGCGGCAACTACTCACTGGGGTTGCGGGAGCAGATCATCTTCCCGGAGATCGACTACGACAAGATCGACAAGCTCCGTGGGCTCGAGGTGGTGATCGTGACCACGGCGAAAACGGATGAAGAGGGCCGCTCGCTGCTCGTGCAGCTGGGCATGCCGTTCCGCAAGAGGTAGGAGATTGGCCAAGAAGGCAGCGATCGAACGCTGGAAACGGCCTCCCAAGTTCAGGGTTCGGTTTCACAACCGGTGCCGGCTCTGCGGCCGCCCGCGGGCGTACATGAGGCAGTTCGGCATGTGCCGTATCTGCTTCCGGAGGCTGGCCGCCGAGGGCCGTATCCCCGGTGTGACCAAGTCGAGCTGGTGATGGCGAAGAAGACAGGAGTCGGCGTCCCCTCCGATCCGATCGCCGACATGCTGACCAGGATCCGGAACGCGAACGCGGCCCGGCACGCCGAGGTGCGGGTGCCCTCCTCCAGACTCAAGCTGGAGATGGCCAGGGTCCTCAAGGAGGAGGGGTACATCGCGGACTACGAGGTCGAGCCGGCGGTGGGGCAGGCGGGCGAGGTGCTGAAGATCACGTTCGTGTCGCGTCCGGACCGCCGCCGGGTCATCTCCGGGGTGAAGCGCATCAGTCGTCCCGGCCTCCGGGTGTACGCTCGCAAGACCGAAATCCCCCGTGTTCTGGGCGGCCTGGGCATCGCCATCCTCTCCACCAGCAAGGGCGTGATGAGCGGCCGCCAGGCGCTGCGCGCCGGCGTGGGTGGTGAGGTCCTCGCCTACGTCTGGTAGGACGCGAGGTGACAGGGTAGATGTCGAGAATCGGAAGACTCCCCATTCGGATCCCGGACGGTGTGACCGTCAGCGTGGACGGCAACCGGGTGGCGGTTCAGGGGCCCAGGGGGCAGCTGGAGCGCGCCGTCCCGGCGCAGATCACCGTGCGCGTGGAGGACGGCCAGGTGCTCTGCGAGCGTCCCAGCGACGGCCGGGTGCACCGCTCCCTGCACGGGCTGACCCGCACCCTGGTGGCCAACATGGT
This sequence comes from Bacillota bacterium, assembly GCA_021323605.1. GTDB lineage: Bacteria > Chloroflexota > Dormibacteria > Dormibacterales > Dormibacteraceae > CADDZO01. Next base: position 7,853 of record JAJPKS010000012.1, read on the forward strand.
TCAGGGCGTCTCGCAGGGCTTCCGCAAGGAGCTGGAGCTGGTCGGCGTCGGCTACCGGGCTCAGAAGCAGGGTGAGGACCTGGTCCTGAGCCTCGGCTTCTCGCATCCGGTGCGCTATCGTCCGCCGGCGGGGGTGAGTATCGAGGTCTCGGACCCGACCCACTTCGCGGTCAGCGGCATCTCCAAGGAGCAGGTGGGCCAGGTGGCGGCCGATCTCCACCGCCTGCGGCCGCCCGAGCCGTACAAGGGCAAGGGCGTCATGTATCGGGGCGAGCAGGTCCGGCGCAAGGCCGGCAAGGCCGGCAAGGGGGCCAGGTAACCATGATCACACCCTTCGATCGCAAGGCCGCGCGCCGGCGTCGCCACCGCCGGGTGCGGGTCGAGCTGAAGGGCACGGCCCGGCGGCCGCGCCTGGCCGTGTACCGGAGCCTGCACCACGTGTACGCCCAGGTCATCGACGACGAGTCGGGGCGCACCCTGGCGGCGGCCTCGACCCTGCAGCTCCGCTCCGGCGCCAAGAACCTCGAGGCCGCGGCGGCGGTTGGGCGCGCCATCGCCGAGAAGGCCAGGGCGGCGGGGGTGACCCGCGTGGTGTTCGACCGTGGCGGGTTCCTCTACCACGGTCGCGTCAGGGCGCTCGCGGACGCCGCGCGCGAGGCCGGATTGGAGTTCTAGTCGATGGGAGCACGCCATGGGGATGCGCAGCCCGACGTACGCTGACCGCTCCGAGCTGACCGAGCGCGTGGTCAGCCTGAACCGCGTGGCCAAGGTCGAGAAGGGCGGACGCCGCTTCTCGTTCTCCGCTCTGATCGTGGTCGGTGACATGAACGGGCGGGTCGGTGCCGGCCTGGGGAAGGCCCGGGAGGTGCCCGAGGCCATCCGCAAGGGCGTCGAGATCGCGAAGCGAAACATGATCACGGTTCCCATGGTCGGGACGACGATCCCGCACGAGGTCCGCTTCAAGTGGGGAGCGGCCAGGATCCTGATCAAGCCGGCGGCGCCCGGCACCGGGGTGATCTCGGGAGGCGCGATGCGGGCCGTGATCGAGCTGGCCGGCATCAAGGACATCCTCACCAAGTCCCTGGGCAGCAACAATCCCATCAACACGGTTCGGGCCACGATCGAGGCCTTGCGTTCCCTGCGCACCGCCCAGGAGGTGGCCGAGCTGCGCGGCAAGGAGGTGGAGCAGATCGTCGGGCCGCGCCTGGCCGCCGCCTATCGGGCGGCGGAGCAGGATGGAGGGGTTCAGGCATGACCGCGACACCAACCTCGAGCCGGGGGGCGGCGGCTCCGACCGGGGACGGCGACCGGCTCCCGGCGACGATCCGGGCGACCTGGAAGAAGAGCGCGATCGGATACTCTTGGAAGGTCAAGGCGACCATCCGGTCCCTGGGCTTCCGCAGGCTGAACCAGGTCAGAGAGCTGCCGGATACGCCTGCGGTACGCGGCATGCTGGCCAGCGTTGGCTTCCTGGTGGCGGTCGATGGGCAGCCGTGGCGTCCGCCCCGGCGGGCCAGGTACAAGACACCGCGGGCCCGTTCGGCCAAGAAGCACTCGAGGGGTAGGTAGCGGTGGAGTTGCACGATCTCCGGCCGCCGGTGGGCGCCCGCCGCCGGCGGGTACGCGTCGGCCGCGGCACCGGTTCGGGACGCGGCAAGACATCCGGGCGGGGGCAAAAGGGTCAGCTCGCCCGAAGCCAGGGTTTTCGCCTCGGCTTCGAGGGCGGTCAGATGCCCCTCGGCCAGCGCCTGCCCAAGCTGGGGGGATTCAAGAACCCGTTCAAGCGCGTCTACGCGGTGGTCAACCTGACCGGGCTGAACCGCTTTGCCGACGGTGCGACGATCGGTGTCCAGGACCTCTACGAGACCGGCCTGGCCCGGCCCGGAATGCCGGTGAAGCTCCTCGGCGCCGGCGAGCTGCGCCGCCGGCTGGAGGTCTCGGCCCACGCCGTGAGTGATCGGGCCCGTTCGGCCGTCGAGGCGAAGGGCGGCCGGGTGACGATCGTCGAAGAGCCTGCCCGACCCCGGCGCAGGACGGCGCGCGGATAGGACGGTCCGAGGGGTGCGTCCGCCGGCATGCGGCCGCCGCGTCGCCGCCGGAGCCCGGCGCCGCATGCCGGCAGCGGGATCGCGCCCGCGTCGGCGTCGCCCGCCGGGCCGGCCCGACCGGCTCGCCCGTTCGCGGTCGGGTCCTGGAGAGGTCGGGAGCCGGTCCGGCTGGCCCCCGGGGGCGCGGAGCGGTAGGCTCAATATGGGTTAGGGCAGATGAACCTTCTCGAAGCCATCACCAACGCCTTCCGGCTGCCGGAGCTCCGCAACAAGCTCCTCTTCACGGCGGCGATACTGGTGATCTTTCGCCTCTTCGCCAACATCGAGATCCCGGGGGCGAACCAGGCTGCCCTCCAGAGCCTCTTCAACAACCAGCCCATCCTGGGGCTCCTCAACCTCTTCTCGGGCGGCGGGCTGTCGACCTTCAGCATCGTCGCCATGGGCCTCAACCCCTACATCAACGCCGTGATCATCATGCAGCTGATGACGGTGATCTCCGAGCGGATCAAGGAGATCTCGCGGGAGGGGGAGCTGGGCCAACGCAAGATCACGCGCTGGAGCCGGTACCTGGCGGTGGCCCTGGCCCTGGGTCAGGCCTACGGGTACACGGTGCTCTTCCAGAACAACCCGGGCACTCCGATCCTGCCCCCGGACCTGGACTGGTTCTCGCGGGCGACGATCATGCTCACCATGACCGCGGGTACGATCCTGGCCATGTGGCTGGGCGAGCTGATCACCGAGTACGGGATCGGGAACGGGGTCTCGCTGATCATCTTCGCCGGCATCATCGGGCGGGGTCCTCGTACCGTGTACTCGGCCATCGCCGGTCACCTGGGCGGAGGCGGCGGCCTGGCCGACATCCTGCCCTTCGTCGGCCTGGCCGTGATCGCGCTGGTGGCGGTGGCGTTCGTGATCGAGGTCCAGCAAGCGGTTCGCAAGATCCCCATCCAGTCCGCTCAGCGGCTGACGGGGGGGCGGACCGTGCAGGGACGGCAGAGCTTCCTGCCCCTCCGGGTCAACCAGGCCGGGGTGATCCCGATCATCTTCGCCATCTCGATCATGACCTTCCCGAACATCGTGTCGAACTACCTGACCGCCGCCCCGAGCAACTCCTGGTGGCACCAGGCGGCGCTGTGGGTGAACGGCAACTTCGTGCCTGACGGTCCCAACCTGGCCGCCATGATCGTCTACAACGTGCTCTACTTCCTCTTCATCTTCGGCTTCACGTACTTCTATACGGCCGTGACCTTCGACGTGAACGACGTGGCGGACAACCTGCGCCGTTACTCCAGCTTCATCCCCGGTATCCGGCCCGGGCGCTCGACCGCCGAGTACCTGGGCGCGGTCATGAACCGCGTCACCTTCGCCGGCGCGATCTTCCTGGGGGTGATCACCGTCGTCCTGCCGCTGGTGGCGTCCCGTGTCACCAACATCCCTCGTACGGAGATGTACCTCGGCGGGACGGCGCTGCTGATCGTGGTGGGCGTGGCGCTGGACACGATGAAGCAGCTCGAGACCCAGCTCGTCATGCGGCAGTATCGGGGGTTCATCAGGTGACCCCGGTGCGGTCGCCGAACTGACCGGCCGGGATGGTGATCGGCGTCCCGCGGTCGCCGGAAGGTGACTCGGTCCTTCCTCTGCGACCGCGAGCATGGTCTGACTAGGAAAGGAGGGGCAGAGTCAAACGCGCGCATCCGCTCGTACTCACGCTGTTCGGGCCTCCCGGCAGCGGTAAGGGCACCCAGGCCGGCCTGCTCGTCGAGCACTTCGGCATCCCCCAGGTGGCGACCGGGGACCTGCTGCGCAACGAGGTCAGGGCCGGTACCGAGCTCGGCCGGCGGGCGAAGGTCTACATGGACCGGGGCGAGCTGGTGCCCGACGCGGTCATGCTGGAACTCTTCCGGCGGCGCCTCGAGCAGCCGGACTGCGAGCGCGGCGTCCTGCTGGACGGCTTCCCTCGCACCGTGGCCCAGGCGCGGGAACTGGACCGCATGCTCGTCGGCCTCGGCCGGCGCATGGATCACGTGGTCTTCCTGCGAGTGCCGGAGAGCGTGCTGGTGCGACGCCTGGCCGGTCGGCTGACGTGCCCGTCGTGCGGGCGAACGTACCACGTCGAGCTGGCGCCGCCGAAGGTGAACGCGGTCTGCGACGTGGACGGCACGGCCCTGGTCCAGCGGGAGGATGACCGGCCGGAAACGGCTCGACGTCGGATCACGGTGTATCTGGAACAGACGTTGCCGGTGCTGGAGCACTATCGGGAGCAGGGCGTGGTCAGCGACGTCGACGGCACCGGCTCGATCGAGGAGGTGCAGGTGCGCATCCTGGCCGCGATCGAGGCCGGGTGCGCCGCGGGGGACCAGAGGTGATCAGCCTGAAGACCGACCACGAGATCGAGATGATGGCCCGGGCCGGACGGCTCCTGGAGTCCGTCGTCGAGGAGCTGCGCGAGGCCTGCCGGCCGGGGGTTCGAACCATCGAGCTCGATCGCCTGGCCGAGCGACGGATCCGGGCCGCCGGCGCGCGTCCGGGCTTCCTCGGCTACCAGGGGTTTCCCAATTCCATCTGCGTCTCCATCAATGACGAGGCCGTGCACGGGATCCCGGGCCGGCGGCGGATCCAGGAGGGCGATATCGTGAGCCTGGACCTGGGCCTGGTGCTCGACGGCTTCTGGGCCGACATGGGGTGCACGGTCCCGGTGGGCGCGGTCAGCCCCGAAGCGGAGCGCCTGGTCCGGGTGACGGAGGAGTGCCTGGCCCTCGGCATCGAGCAGGCCCGGCCCGGCAACCGGCTGTACGACATCTCCGCCGCCGTCCAGCGACACGCGGAACGCCATGGTTACTCGGTGATCCGGCAGTTCGTCGGTCACGGCATCGGACGGCACATGCACGAGGAACCGCAGCTCCCCAACTTCGGCCAGCCCGGGACGGGCCCGGAGCTGAAGCCGGGCATGACGCTTGCCATCGAGCCGATGATCAACCAGGGGGGGCCGGAGGTCTACGTGAAGCCGGACGGCTGGACCGTCTGCACCTCGGACGGATCCCTGTCGGCCTACTTCGAGCACACGGTCGCGGTCACCAGGCACGGCCCCCGGGTGCTGACCAGCTCGACCGGTTCGATGCGGATGCGGGCGGCCGTCTGAGGTACGGGGACGACCGGCGGGAGGGAGTCGGCTCGGTTGTTGTAGAATGACGGCTCGTACCCCGGCTCTCCGTGCCCGTCGGAGGGCCGATCGTGGGGGACGGCTGGCCGCGCCCACGACGGGAGGTACAGCCAGGTTCCTCGCCCACATCGCCGCTCGGTCCCCGCATCGCCCGGTGTGTGAGGGGTGATCGTCGGAGCCGAGGAGCCGTTACGCGAGGAAGGATGACGGAAGCTGTTGAGATGAAGGTTCGTCCATCGGTCAAGAGGATGTGTCCGAAGTGCAAGGTGATTCGGCGCGAGGGCGTCGTACGCGTGATCTGCGCCAATCCCAAGCACAAGCAGAGGCAGGGATAGGTCGTGGCGCGCATCGCCGGGGTCGACGTCCCCAACGACAAGCGGGTCGTGATCGCGCTGACCTACGTCCATGGCATCGGACGAGCCACATCCGAGAGGCTGCTGCGGATGGCCAACCTGAACCCCGACGCCCGGGTCAAGGACCTGGCCGACGACGAGCTGACCCGGCTGCGGCAGCTCATCGATCGCCTTGCCGCCGACAAGGAGATCCTGATCGAGGGGGACCTGCGCCGCGAGGTGGCCATGAACATCAAGCGGCTGCAGGAGATCGGTTGCTACCGCGGCCTGCGACACCGTCGCGGCCTGCCGGTGCGCGGCCAGCGGACCCGGACCAACGCTCGTGCCCGGCGGGGTCCGCGTCGCCCCGTCGCCGGTCGCAAGAAGCGAGGCAAGTGATGGCACCGGTCGGCATCGCCGGAGCACACCGGACCGGTGTGGATCGTCCGGGCGTCCGGCACCATCGCCCGGACGCGCGCGGCGCTCGTGGGGAGGAGACCGGTGCCTCCCCCGCCCGGTCCTCGGTGGTCGAGGGCGAGTAGGGGAAACGAGCATGGGTAAGCAGAAGAAAAAGAACACCCGCACCCGACGCCGTGAGCGCAAGAACGTGGCCGTGGGCCAGGCGCACATCCAGAGCACGTTCAACAACACGATCATCTCGATCAGCGACCTCCAGGGCAACGTCATCACCTGGGGCTCGGCCGGCTCCCAGGGCTTCAAGGGCAGTCGGAAGTCCACCCCCTACGCTGCGCAGGTCACGGCCGAGGCCGCTGCCCGTCGGGCCATGGAGCACGGTATGCGGTCGATCGAGGTGTTCGTGAAGGGTCCGGGGGCCGGCCGGGAGGCGGCCATCCGTGCCTTGCAGGCGGCGGGGCTGGAGGTCACCGCCATCACGGACGTAACGCCCATCCCCCACAACGGCTGTCGTCCGCCCAAGCGGCGGCGGGTGTGAGATTGAATTTGAAGATTGAGATGAGGAGGGTGGACCGGCCGGGCAGGGATTGGGTACGTCCCGCTGACCGGTGGGGGTCGGGAATGATGCATGGACGACAAGGAGTTCAACTGAACGTTGGCTAACTACCACGGTCCGGTCTGTCGATTCTGCCGTCGTGAGGGCGCCAAGCTCTTCTTGAAAGGGGAGCGCTGTTACACGCCCAAGTGCGCGATCGAGCGGCGGGCGGTGCCGCCTGGCCAGCATGGGCAGGCGCGCCGTCGCAAGACCTCCGATTACGGCCTGCAGCTGCGGGCCAAGCAGAAGGCGCGCCGGACCTACGGCCTGCTCGAGAAGCAGTTTCGCAACTACTTCGAGATGGCCGAACGGGAGCCGGGGGTGACCGGCCTCAACCTGCTCCGGCACCTGGAGCTGCGCCTGGACAACGTGGTCTATCGCCTGGGTCTGGCCGCCTCCCGCAAGCAGGCCCGTCAGCTGGTATCGCACCGGCATTTCACGGTGAACGGCCGGACGGTCAACATCCCCTCCTTCCAGGTCAAGCCGGGCGACGAGATTCGGACCCGCGAGCCGGCGAGCCCGGTGATCTCGGTGGCGCTGGAGTCGTCCCGGGTCCGCACCGTGCCCTCCTGGCTCGCCCTGAACGAGGCCGAGCGCTCCGGCAGAGTGCTCGCTCTGCCGGAGCGAGACGAGATGGAGTCGGGGGTCGAAGAGCAGCTGATCGTGGAGTTCTACTCCCGTCGATGAGGATCCCCAGGAGGTTGCGGTTCCTTGGCCATTGACACCAGACTGGTCGTGAGCCCGGCGGTTCGGAAGATCGCCGGGGACGAGACCTACGGGAAGTTCGAGATCGAGCCGCTCGAGCCGGGCTTCGGCACGACGCTCGGTAACACGCTACGGCGGGTGCTCCTCAGCTCCCTCTGGGGGGCTGCGGTCACGTCGATCCAGATCGAGGGGGTTGCCCACGAGTTCACGTCCATCGCCCACGTCAAGGAGGACGTGACCGAGATCATCCTCAACTTGAAGCAGCTGCGCTTGAAGAGCTTCACCGAGGATCCGGTCACCCTCACTCTGGACGTGAAGGGACCGGCCGAGGTCCGCGCCGCCGACATCCAGACGCCGGCGGATGTGGAGATCGTCAACCCCGACCTCTACATCTGCACCATCGCCGACAAGGGTCATCTGCGCATGGAGCTGACGGCCGAGCGCGGCAAGGGATATGTACCCGCGGAGCGGAACAAGCGGGAGGGTCAGCCCATCGGGGTGATTCCAATCGATGCCGTGTTCTCCCCGGTGGTCAAGGCCAACTTCCTGGTCGAGAAGACGCGCGTCGGGCAGGCCACGGATTACGACCGGCTGAACCTGGAGGTCTGGACCGACGGGACCATCACGCCCGAGGAGGCCGTGAGCGGTGCCGCCATGCTCTTCACCCAGCACCTGGAGCTGTTCGTCCGCTTCGGCGAGAGCATCCGGGAGGAGGAGGAGGGCCACGGGCTGCAGCCGTCCGGCGCCAATCGCATCGATCAGATCCCGATCGAGGAACTGGACCTCTCGGTGCGGGCCTTCAATTGCCTGAAGGCCAACGACATCACCACCGTCGGGCAGCTCCTGACGAAGAAGGAAGACGAGCTGCTGAGCCTGCGCAACTTCGGTCGAAAGTCGCTGGACGAGATCAAGGAGAAGCTGGTCGAGAAAGGCTTCGTGGAGCCCGACCAGATGGAGACGGTCTTCCGGTAGGACGATGAGGCACCTCAAGAGCGGCCGTCACTTCAACCGCGACACCGACGCCCGGAAGGCGTTGCTGCGCAACCTCTGCACGGCGCTGCTGGAGCATGGGCGGATCACGACCACCGAGGCGCGAGCCAAGGAGCTCCGGCGGCGGGTCGAGCGGCTGATCACCGAGGCCAAGGCGGACGATGTCGCCGCCCGCCGGCGGGTCGCGCGCGAGATCTCGAATCCGGAGGTGGCCGACCGGTTGTTCCGCACCGTGATGCCCAGACTCCGGGAGCGGCCGGGCGGCTACACCCGCATCATCCGTAAGGGCCCGCGGCTCGGGGATGCCGCGCCCATGGTCGTCATCGAACTGGTGAACTGATGGTCGCGAAAACGAAGACCTGGACGGCCAGGAAGGAGGACCTGAGGAGCGATTGGTACGTGGTCGACGCCACCGGCCTGCCTCTCGGCCGACTGGCGAGCAATGTCGCCAGGATCCTCAGGGGCAAGCACAAGCCGATCTATACGCCGCACCTGAACACGGGCGATCACGTGATCGTTGTCAACGCCGAGCGTGTGCTCGTCACCGGCCGCAAACTCGACCACAAGGTGTACACGCGGTACACGGGTTATCCGGGTGGACTCCGCACCCGGACGCTGCGTCAGCAGCGAGATCTCGACCCCACCTTCCCCGTCTACCACGCGGTGCGGGGGATGTTGCAGAAGAACCGGTTGGGCCGTGACATGCTGCGCCGGCTCCGCGTCTACGCGGGTCCTGAGCACCATCACCAGGCCCAGCGTCCGACCCGGATCACCTTCAACGAGAAGGGGGACATCCAGATTGGCTGAGGAGCAGGAGCAGCCGCAGCGGATCTACCGGGCGGTCGGCCGGCGGAAGACCGCCATCGCCCGCGTTCGTCTCGTCCCCGGCGAGGGCCGGTACGTCATCAACGACAAGGATCCGCTGCACTATCTCGGTGTGCGCCGCCTGGAGAACGCGGTGCGTCAGCCCCTCAGGCTGGTGGATGGCGTGCGTCGCTTCGACGTGAGCGTCAAGGTGGAGGGTGGCGGCGTGACCGGCCAGGCGGGCGCCATCGCCCAGGGCCTTGCCCGGGCCCTGATCCAGCACGATCCCGAGCTGCGTCCGGTGCTGAAACGGGCCGGTCTCCTGACCCGCGATGCGCGCATGAAGGAGCGCAAGAAGTACGGCCTGAAGCGCGCTCGCAAGGCCCCGCAGTACACCAAGCGCTGAGCCGGTGACCGTGGCCGGCGCGGGCATGCCCGCGCCGGGGGACCAAGAGCACGGCGTTCGCGACCGTGAGACAGCGGGCGACGAGGAGGGACCGGTGATCGCCGTTGGAGGTCTCGCCTGCGCAACCTTCGGCTGCTGATCGAGTACGACGGCGTCGCCTTCTCGGGCTGGCAGTTCCAGGTCGGGGGGCGGACCGTCGAGGGTGAGCTGAGGCGGGCCATTCGGGAGCTGGTCGGGGAGGAGCCGCGGCTGCAGGCGGCGGGACGGACGGACGCCGGCGCCCACGCCGAGGGTCAGGTGGTCAACTTCTCCTACCCGGGCCGCCTCGGCCCGGAGCGCGTCCGGGCGGCGCTCAACGCGCGGCTGCCGCCGGACGTGGTCGTCCTCGAGGTCGAGGATGCGCCGCTCGATTTCCACGCCCGGTACTCCGCGCGCTGGCGCCGCTACCGCTACCGGTACCTGGATCGGCCGGTGCGTCCCGCCCTCGACCGCGGCCGCTGCTGGCACCTGCGGGACCGGCTGGACGTGGAGGCGATGGCCGAGGCGGCCCGCGGCCTGGTCGGCCGGCACGACTGGACCACGTTCTGCTCGGCCGTCGAGCCGCCCCGCGGTCGGGTGCGAACCATGCGTGAGGCCCGCGTCGTCCGGGAGGGCCGGTTCGTGGACCTCCATGTGTGCGCGGAGGGGTTCCTGCGCGGCCAGGTGCGGAGCATCGCCGGGGCCCTGGCCGAGGTCGGACGGGGGCGGCGACCACCGGGCTGGCTGGGCGAGATCCTGGCCGCACGCGATCGTCGCCTCGCCCCCCGGACCGCGCCGGCGGCCGGCCTGACCCTGGTCGCGGTGGTCTACGACGACCGCTCGCCGGACGAAGGGGAGGATGGCTGACCCCGGCCGTCCGGGCCGGATCGTCTCCTGCCTTTACGAAGCCCGCGACGGGGGCTAGAGTTCCTCAGGTGAGGACGGTGGCCGAGGTGGTGCGCTGGCGCGCGCGCCGTCATCCGCACCTTCCCGTGAGCTGGTACCGGGGGCGTTCGCGGAGTTTCGCCGAGATGGACGCCTCGTCCTCGGCGCTGGCCGGAGGGCTGGTCTCGAAGCTGGGGGTCGAGCCCGGAGACCGGGTGGCGATCCTGGACAAGAACTCCGACGACTACCTGGAGCTGGTGTTCGCCATCGACAAAGCCGGAGCCGTCTGCGTTCCCATCAACTGGCGCCTCACCGCCGAGGAAGTGGGCCAGGTGGTCGAGGACGCCGAGCCGAAGCTGCTGGTGGTGGGAGAGGAGTTCCGGGACCGCGCCGAGCGGGTAGGCGTCCGCGTGGCTGGCTTCTCCGAACTGCCCCGGCAGGGTGGGGACCCCCGCCGGGATCGGGAGGAGGCCGTGGCCTGGATGCTGTACACCTCCGGCACCACCGGCCGGCCCAAGGGGGTGATGCTCCGCAACCTCAACCTCTTCTCGCTGACCGGCCCCCTCAGCTTCGAGGTGCCGGAGCTGGGCGAGGGTACCGGCGCCCTGGTGGCCATGCCCCTGTACCACATCGGCGGGATCGGCTGGGGGTTGGCCGTGGTCAGCTCGGGCGCGACGGCGGTGATCGCCCGCGAGGTGGTGCCCGAGGACCTGCTCCGGCTGCTGGTCGAGCGTCGCGTGGCCACCGGCTTCGTGGTCCCGGCCGTGCTGCTCTTCCTCACCCAGGTGCCCGGGGTGCAGGACATGGAGTTCCCCGACCTGCGCAACCTGATCTACGGCGCCTCGCCCATCGCCGAGGACCTCCTCCGGCGGTCGATCGAGACCTTCCGCTGCCGGTTCACTCAGGTCTACGGCCTGACCGAGACCACGGGAGCGATCACCGCCCTGACCCACGAGCACCACCGGGGGCCACGGTTGCTCTCCTGTGGAAGGCCCATGTTCGGGCAGGAGATCCGCGTCGTCGGGCCCCGGGGCGAGGATCTGCCGGCGGGCGAGGTCGGGGAGGTGGTGTACCGGGGCCCCGGGGTCATGGCCGGGTACTGGCGCCAGCCCGAGGAGACGGCCGCGGTGCTGCACGAAGGCTGGTTGCACACCGGGGATGCGGGCTGTCTGGACGCCGACGGCTTCGTCTACATTCGGGACCGGATCAAAGACATGATCGTCTCCGGCGGTGAGAACGTGTACCCGGCCGAGGTCGAGGGCGTGCTCGCCGCCCATCCCGCGGTCGCCGACTGCGCGGTGATCGGGGTGCCCGACGAGCGATGGGGGGAGGCGGTGAAGGCGATCGTCGTCCGCCGCCCGGGAACGGGAGTGACGGAGGAGGAGCTGATCGCGTGGACCCGTGGTCGCCTGGCCGGGTTCAAGCGTCCGCGGTCGGTGGACTTCGTCGAGTCCATCCCCCGCAATCCCAGCGGGAAGATCCTCAAGCGCGAGCTGCGCCAGCCCTACTGGGCGGGCCGCGAGCGCCGCGTCAACTGATCCGAGGCGTCGGCGGTATCGTCGGCGTGGAGAGGACAAGGTGACGTTCGCGCGCTCCAATCGCTCTACGCTGCGCTTCGCCCTCGGTGCGCTGGCGACGACCGCGCTGCTGGTCGGCCTGGCCGCCTGGGCGCTGGTCGTGGGGGAGCAGGCGGTGGCCGCCTTGCTCGGGCCGCTGGGGCTGATCTCCCTGGCCGTCGTCCTTCGCACCGCGCTCCGTCTGCGGCGCGGGCCGGCGGGCCGGCTGGGCTTCTTTCGGGACCGTCTGGTCCTGCTCGGCCGTCGGGGCCAGCTCCAGGTCCGGTGGGACGAGGTGGAGGTGGCGACGTTGGCGGACCAGGGCGACTGGGCGATGGAGCGATGGCCCGAGGTCCGGCTCACCCAGCGGTTGACGATCCGGCTGCGGAGTGCCCGGCGGTTCAGCTTCCGTCCCGTGGCCTTCGGGCTGGAGCCGGCCGCCTGTCGGGACCTGATCCTGAGGCTGCGCGACGACCGGGCCCTGCGGGGTCGGCTGCCGGAGTTCGAATCCATCGCCGCGGTGCTCGCCCGGCCGCCGCGGACCGGTGAGCTGATCGACCCTCGGCTCTGAGGGCGAGAGCCCGGCGCGGCGATACGTGTCGAGGCGGGATCGCGGCGGAAGGCAGGGGTCGAATTCATCCTCGGGAGAGGCGCATACTCACCTGCTGTACGCCGCGAATCAAGGTAAGGTGACCTCCGTGGCAACCCGCACGCTGCAGCGCCTGAGGGGGGCGGACTTCCTCGACATCGCGCAGCTGGACGCCTCCCAGCTGCGCGAGATCCTGGATTTGGCGGGCGAGATCAAAGCCGGACGATGGTCGGGCCTTCCGCTCCGCGGACGGCGGCTGGCGCTCCTCTTCCAGAAGCCCTCGCTGCGCACCCGGGTTTCCTTCCAGGTGGGCATCGAGCGCCTGGGGGGCAGCGCGCTGGTGCTCGGCGAGCAGGAGGTCGGGCTCGGCCAGCGGGAGGCGGTGGAGGACGTGGCCAGGGTGCTCGACCGCTACGTAGACGGGATCGTGGCCAGGTTGTTCGCCCACCGGGATCTGCTCGCTCTCGCCGGGGCCGCGAGCTGTCCCGTCATCAACGCGCTGACCGACGGCTCGCATCCCTGCCAGGTGCTGGCCGACCTGCTCACCATGGAGGAGGTGCTGGGGCGGCTCGACTCGGCCACCCGGGTAGCGTTCGTGGGCGACGGCAACAACGTGGCCCGCTCCCTGATGGAGGCGGCGGCGATCATCGGTTTCCAGCTGGTCGTGGTCTCGCCTCCGGAGCACCAGCTGGCGGTGACCGCGATGCCGGCCTGGGTCCAGGTCACGGCCGATCTCGACGCCGTTCGGGGAGTGGACGTCGTGTACACGGACGTGTGGACCTCGATGGGCCAGGAGACCGAAGCTCGGGCACGGAGGGCCCGGTTCCGGGAGTACCAGGTGAACGCCGAGCTGATGGCCAGGGCGCCGGGGGCGGTGTTCATGCACTGCCTGCCGGCCCATCGCGGGGAGGAGGTCACCGCCGAGGTCATCGACGGGCCGCGGTCGGTGGTCTTCGATCAGGCCGAGAACCGCCTGCACGCCCAGATGGCGCTGCTGGCCGCGATCTTCGGAGGGGTCTGATGGCCTTCCTCGGCGAGGCGCTGCACCAGCTGCTGGCCATGCTGGCCCGGGTGGGGCCGGTCGAGATCATCGACGTGGTCGTGGTGGCCTTCATCCTCTATCAGCTGCTGCGGCTGGTCCGCGGCACCCAGGCGATGCAGCTCATCGTCGGCCTGATCCTGCTGGGGATGCTGGGCCTGGCCGCCAGCTGGCTGCACCTGATCCTGCTCAGCTGGCTGTTCCAGACCGCGGCCCCGTTCGTGGTCATCGCCATCATCGTGCTGTTCCAGCCGGAGCTCCGGCGGATGCTGGACCAGGTGGGACGTATCGGCCACCTGGGACGGCCTCTCTTCGCCTCCAACCCGCAGATCTTCAACCGCGCGGTCGCCGAGGCCATCAGGGCGGCGGAGCGGCTGGCGGCCCGCCACGTCGGCGCCCTGATCGCCTTCGAGCGGGAGGTCGGCCTGGAGGACTATGCCGCCACCGGCGTGCGCATCAACGGCGAGGTCTCGGCCGAGTTCCTGCAGAGCATCTTCTTCCCCAACTCCCCGCTGCACGACGGGGCCGTGATCGTCCGCGGCAGCACGATCCTCGCGGCCGGGTGCCTGCTGCCGCTCGCCGATGAGGCGACCGTTCGCGACCGCCTGGGCACCCGGCACCGGGCGGCCATCGGGCTGTCCCTGGCCTCCGACGCCCTGGTCCTGGTCGTGTCCGAGGAGACGGGGGGCATCTCCGTGGTCGAGAACGGCCGTATCACCCGCAACCTGGACGTCGAAGGGCTGCGCCGGCGGTTGACGGGCGGGCTGGAGCCCTCCCGCCCGGCGGGGGGTGCGCGTCAACACCTGCTGGGCTGGCGGCTCACCGGTCCCAAACCATGAGATGAGGTGAGGGCCATGCGCGGGATGAGCACGCCCCTGGCCTGGATCGTCACCAACTGGCGCCTGAAGCTGCTGGCGCTGGTGCTCGCGGTCGGTCTCCTGGGCGCCGTGGCCTTCTCCGAGAACCCACCGGAGATGGCCACGGTGCCGGTCAAGATCACCTACCAGGGGTTGCCCTCGAACCTGGTGCTGATCGATCCTCCCGGCAGTGTCGGCGTGCGGGTGGTGGGCCTGCAGGACGACGTGCGCCAGTACCGGCAGAGCGCGGCCGGAGTCACCATCGATCTGTCGCACGCGACCGTGGGTGACCACCTCTACGATGCCCAGCCCAGGGTGGACGTGCAGGGGGTGACGCCCCAGGACACGGTCATCCCCCTCCACCTCCGGATCGAGGAGCTGCGAACCGTGATGCTGGGGGTCGAGGTTCGGACGCCGAAGAAGGCACCGGGGATCGCGGTGGTGCCGAGCCAGACCTACGCCACCTGCGGGAACGCCAACGTGCCCTGCCAGGTGACGGTGACCGGACCGGCAGAGCTCGTCGATGGCCTCCACGCCTACGTGAACTACGACGTGGCCATTCAATCCGCCAACGTCCAGACCAGCCCCGACCAAACCATCCTCTTCGAGAAGGGCGGGCATCCGGTGGACCTGAGGAGCTGGCACACCATCCCGCCCCCGAGCTGGACCCCCAACGTGGTGACGGTCCAGGTGGCGACCGTCGGCGGCACCACCACCCGGACGGTGGGCCTGACCGTGCGCCCGATCGGCGTCCCGGCCTGTGGCTACGCCGTGGCCGGGGTGGACGTCCAGCCTGGCAGCTTCGTCACCGTGACCGGCCCCATCGGCCAGGTGGCCCGGTTGGGCGACAGCATCGGCCTCGACCCGGTCGACATCAGCGGCATCACCTCGACCCAGTCCTTCACCCGTGCCGTCCGCACCGGCTCCGATCAGATCACGGCCAGCCCGGCCTCGGTCCGCGTGGTGGTGAGCGTGGTGCCGGCCTTCAGCTGCGCGGCGCCCACGCCGGGGGCGGCCGGCCCTCGGCCCTCGCCCTCGTCCACGCCCAGCGCCGGTCCATCCTCCCCGCCCTGATGGCGTCCACCCCCGGCGCCGCCCAGGTAACCGCCGGTCTCCGGCCCGCGTTCAACGTGCGAGCCCGGTGCGGCCCCCCTCCCTGTGCCGGCGAGTCCCAGGAGATCGACCATGTGCGGCATCATCGGTTACCTCGGAACGAGAGAGGCGGCACCCGTGTTGATGGACGGGCTCCGGCGCCTGGAGTATCGTGGCTACGACTCCGCGGGGGTCGCGGTCGTGTCGCCCGGGGCCGAGGTCGCCAGCGTGGTCAAGTGCGCCGCCCGGGTGGAGCAGCTGATCGAGCAGCTGCGAACCGACATGCCCGCCGGCAGCCTGGGCGTCGGCCACACCCGCTGGGCCACGCACGGCAAGCCCACGGTGCTCAACGCCCATCCCCACACCGACTGCGGGCGCCGCATCACCGTCGTTCACAACGGCATCATCGAGAACTTCCGTGAGCTGAGGGAGGAGCTGGAGGGGGCCGGCCACGAGTTCCTGTCCGACACCGACACGGAGGTCGTGCCCCACCTGATCGAGCACCACTACCGGGGCGATTTCGTGGCCGCGACCCGGCACGCCCTGGGGCGCTTGCGGGGAGCCTACGCCCTGGTCATGTTCAGCCTCGACGAGCCGGAGCTGCTGGTGGGCGCCCGGTTGAACGCGCCGCTGGTGGTGGGGCTGGGCGAGGGCGAGTACTTCATCGCCTCCGACATCGCCGCCATCGTGGCCTACACCAAGAAGGTCCTGGTCCTCGGCGAGGGAGAGATGGTCGTCGTGACCTCCCTGGGCCCCGTCGTCACCTCCCTGGACGGCATCCCGGTCGAGCCTCGGGTGCTCCACGTGGACTGGGACGTCAGCCAGGCGGAGCGGTCGGGGTACCCGCATTTCATGCTGAAGGAGATCCACGAGACCCCCGAGGCCGCCGCCAACGCCCTCCGGGGCCGGCTCGACCGCCAGGGTCACGTCGAGTTCACCGAGTTCGAGATGGACGACGAGCGGCTGCGGTCGCTGGAGGAGGTCCGTCTGCTGGGCATGGGCACCTCGCTCCACGCCGCCCTGGCGGGCGAGCACGTGATCGAGGATTGGGCCGGCCTGGCCGCGCGCGCACAGGATTCGTCGGAGTTCCGGTACCGTCGCCCGGTGCTGGGCGGGAACGCCCTGGTGGTGGCCATCACCCAGTCCGGCGAGACGGCCGACACCATCGTGGCCCTGCGGGCGGCCCGGGCGACGGGGGCGCTGGGAGTCGCGGTCACCAACGTCGTGGGCAGCACCGCGGCCCGGGACGCGGACGGGGCCATCTACCTGCAGGCGGGACCCGAGATCGGCGTCGCCTCCACCAAGACGTTCGTCGCCCACCTGGTCAGCCTCTATCTGCTGGCCTTGCGCCTGGCCACCGCTCGGCGCCGGATGTCGCCGGAGCGGTGCGAGGAGCTGGCCGCGGAGTTGCGCTCGCTGCCCGACGCCGTTCGCCACCTGCTGGCCGGGGAGCCGGAGATCGCCCGGCTGGCCCATCGCTACGCTGGCTACCGCAACTTCATGTACGTCGGCCGCGGCCTGGCCTACCCGGTGGCGCTGGAGGGCGCCCTCAAGCTGAAGGAGATCAGCTACGTCCACGCCGAGGGCACCTCCGGCGGCGAGCTCAAGCACGGCCCGATCGCGCTCCTGGACGCGGAGTTCCCGGTGGTCGCGGTCTGCACGGCAAGCCCGGTCAGGGAGAAGACGGTCGGCAACGTGCACGAGGTGGTGGCCCGGGGAGCGCCGGTGCTGGCCGTGGTGAGCGAGGGAGATCGGAGCCTGGAGGGGGTGGCCAGCGACCTGCTGGAGATCCCCCGCACCGGGGAGGCGGCGTCGGCGGTGCTGGCCAGCGTAGCCCTTCAGCTCTTCGCCTACCACCTCGCCGTCGAGCTGGGCCGCGACGTCGATCGGCCCCGGAACCTGGCCAAATCGGTCACGGTGGAATGACCGGGGACGGAGGCGTGCCGGGCGTGGACGGCCCGCGGCCACCCGATTCGTGGACGGGAGGCGTCCTGGCCGCTCCCTAGCATGGATGGTGAGGCCGTGCTGCATCGACACGGGATCGACGTGCTCGAGATCGCGCGCATGGAGACGGCGCTGAACCGCTCCGGGCCGGGTTTCCTGGCCCGGGCCTTCACGCCGGCCGAGGTCGCGGAGTGCGGCGGCGTCGCGGCCAGGCTGGCCGGACGCTGGGCGGCGAAGGAGGCGGTGATCAAGTGCTTCGCCGCCACCCCCATCTGCTTCCCGCGCCGGCGGATCGAGGTCCTGAGCGGTCCGGGCGGGGAGCCGCAGGTCCGCCTGCTCGGCGACGCTCGGGGCGCCCGGGTCCAGGTGACCATCACCCACGACGCCGGCCTGGCCATCGCCAGCGCCTGGCTGGAGATGCCCGAGCCGGGGGAGCGGCCACCGGCGCCCCCCGAAGCGGTGCGGCTGCCGGAGCGGCCGCCCGACGGCCACAAGGGCACGTTCGGGACCGTGGTCGTCGTGGCCGGCAGCCGTGGTCTGACCGGAGCGGCGTACCTGAGCGCCACCGCCGGCGTCCGGGCCGGGGCGGGCCTGGTGCGTCTCCTGGTCGCCGAGGGGATCTACCCCATCCTGGCCGTGAAGTGCACCGAGGCGATGGCCACGCCGCTGCCCGAGGACGCGCCGGGGGCGCTCGGGCCGACCGCCCTGGAAGCGGTGGAGGAGCACCTGCGGGCGGCCCGGGCCGCGCTCCTGGGGCCGGGCCTGGGGCGTCATCCGGCCACCTGGGAGCTGGTCCGGCGATTGGTCCCCCGGGTCGGCTGCCCGCTGGTGCTGGACGCCGACGCCCTGAACGCCCTGGGCGAGGTCCACGACCGGCTCGACCGGCTCGACGGCGTCCCTCCCGTGCTCACCCCCCACCCTGGCGAGATGGCCCGCCTGACCGGACGGTCGACGCGTGAGATCCAGGGGGCGCGCCACGAGATCGCGGCCGCCGCCGCGCGGGAGTGGGGAGCGGTGGTCCTGCTCAAGGGCGCGCGGACCGTGGTCGCCGCCCCGGACGGACGGCTGTCCGAGGACCCCCACGAGGTGCCCGCCCTTGCCTCGGGAGGCACCGGCGACGTGCTCGGGGGCCTGGTCGCCGGCCTGATCGCCCAGGGGCTGGACCCCTACACCGCCGCCGTCACCGGGGTCTACGTCCACGCCGAGGCAGGGCGACGTCTCCAGGCGCGCCTGGGGACGGCCGGTTTGCTGGCCTCGGAGCTGCTGGGTGAGATCCCTCCGGTGATGAAGTCCATGAGGGAGTCCGGGTGAGCGTCCCCGTCGCGGCGGCCGCGGCCACCGGTCGGTGGGCAGAGGTCGACCTCGGAGCCGTCCGGGCGAACGTGCGTCAGCTCCTCGGCCGTCTGCCGGACGGCTGCCGGCTCATCGCCGTGGTCAAGGCCGATGCCTACGGGCACGGCGCCCGGCCGGTGGCGGGGGCGGTGCTGGAGGCCGGCGCCTGGGGCCTGGCCGTCTCCACGCCCGAGGAGGCGCTGTCGCTGGTCGACCTGTGCGGGGGCGAGCGGCTCCTGATCATGGGGGGGCTGGCGCCGTCGTCCTGCGAGGCCGCGGTCAGGGTGGGCTGCGCCGTGGTGTGCTCGGCTCCCTGGATGGTCGAGGCCCTGGAGGCCGTGGTGCCGGCCGGACGCCGGCTGCCGGTGCACCTCGAGATCGACACCGGCCTCCACCGACTGGGGTGCGCGGAGGAAGAGGCGCCGCGGCTGGCGAGCAGGATCGCCGGCTCCGGGCGGCTGCGCCTGGCCGGGACCATGACCCACTTCGCCTCCTCGGACAGCGATCCCCGCTTCACCCGCCTCCAGCTCGAGCGCTTCTTGGAAACGCTCTCCCGGTTCGACGTCGATCCCGGCATCCGACACGCGGCCAACTCCTGGGCGATCCTGCGCCATCCGGAGGCGGCGCTGGACGCCGTCCGCCCCGGGATCGCGCTCTACGGCTGCGCCGGGCAGCTCCGGCCCGCGCTCGCCCTGCACGCGCTGGTGACCCAGGTCCGAGACGTGCGCAGCGGGCACTCGGTGGGCTACGGACGGACCTGGATCGCTCCCCGTCCGGCGCGCATCGCCACGGTCGCGATCGGGTACGAGGACGGGATCATGCGCAGCCGCTCCAACCGTGGCCACGTGCTGGTCCGGGGCGTTCGGGCCCCGCTGGTCGGGCGGGTGAGCATGGATTCGATCACGGTCGACGTCAGCGACGTCCCCGACGTGGAGCCGGGAGACCCGGTCACCCTGATCGGCGGGGGGATCACGGCCGAGGAGGTCGCGGCCTGGAGCGGGACCATCCCCTACGAGGTGCTGACCTCGCTGGGGAACCGGGTGGCCCGGGTCTACCGGGAGACCGCGGAGCGGACCGTGCCGACCGGGGATCGCGCCCGGGGTCAGGAGGAATAGGCGCTCTCCCGGCGCGGTTCCGCGGACGGAATGACTACCATGGTCGAAGTGGCAGAGGACGCTGCTGAGACCAGGGGACCGGCTGCGGAGCCCACCCCTGACCATCCCGTGCGACCGGACGACGGCACCGGAGGGTCGGATCGGGGCCGGTCGGGCCGAGATGAGGGGTCCTCTCGGAGCTTCGCCGAGGAGGCGATCGGCCATCTGGACACGCTCTACCGCGGTGCGCTGCGGCTGACCCGTGATCCGGCCCAGGCCGAGGACCTGGTGCAGGACACCTACCTCCGTGCGCTGCGGTACCAGAACAGCTATCAGGCTGGCACCAACATGAAGGCCTGGCTGTTCGCCATCATGCGCAACCTCTTCTGGGACCGTTTCCGGGGCGGCCGGCCGGAGGACGTGAGCCTCGATGGGGACGGCGAGGTCTCCTTGTACGACACGCTGCGGGATCAGACGGCGATGCCCGAGGCCGAGGTCCTGGACCGTATCGCCACCGACGAGGTGGTTCGGGCGGTGGAGCGGTTGCCGGAGCTCCACCGGGAGGTGGTGCTGCTGGTGGACGTCGAAGGGTTCTCCTACAAGGACGCCGCGGAGGTCCTGGGGGTCCCCATCGGCACCGTGATGTCCCGTCTCCATCGGGCGCGACGGCAGCTCCAGAAAGCGCTCTACGAGTACGCCCGCGAATCCGGCATCGTCCATGCGGATAGGGACCGATGAACTGCCAGGACTGCCTGGAACGGCTGGACCGGTACGTGGACCGGGAGCTGACCGACGCCGAGATCGAGGAGGTGAAGCGCCACCTCGTCGACTGCCCGCCCTGTGAGGACCACTTCCGTCTGCAGGTTCACCTGAAGCGGCTGGTCAAGGTCTGCTGCGACCAGGGCGGGGCGCCGGCGCACCTCCGCGCGAAGCTGCGCCAGATCCTCTTCTGAGCCTTCTGAACCCCGGAGCGGGTCCGGTTGCTGCGTGGCCCGACCGACGAGCGGTGGCTCGAGCGGGTCTTTTAGATTCTAAATTTTTTGGCTAGAATGAGCCTCACTTCGTAACGTGGTTGTGGGGAAGGGGAGCAGGCTGTGGAGAGCCATGCTCGAGGACGCGAACCGAGACATTCAGCGACTGACCCGTGAAGCCATCCGCAGGCGCATCCGCCAGGAGCAGCTGGACCGTGTGGTCCGGGCGATCGACGATCTCCTGTTCCAGCTCGAGGACCTGAATCTGCAGGGCGTGGACCGGGTGCCGGCGACGCTACGGCAGCGCGCCGGGCGCATCCTGGAGGCCCTGCCGCGCCGGGACGAGTCGGACGGGATCCGCATCCGTTATCGCGTGGTCCCGATGATGGACGTCCTGTTCCGGGCGCAGGAGATGCTGTTCAGGCTGCGGGATCCCCGTCGGGCCGACTACGAGGCCGAGGACGAGGCGGTGGAGCGAGCGGAGCGGGCCGAACAGCTTCAGCGAGTCCAGCAGATCGCAACCGAGATCACCGAGTCGAATCCCTGACGCGGTGCGGCACCGCGCCCGATCCGATGGGTCTCCGCGCGATGGCCGGGCCGACGGTGACGGCAGTCGTGCCGGAGCCGGGCGGTTGCGCGTCCGACCGCCTCAGGCGCAGTCGGCGAAGTCCTGGGTGAACATCTCCTCGTAGCCGCCGAGGCCGCGATAGGCCCCGATGCCGACGCAGCGGAAGTCGGGGTTCAGGATGTTGGCGCGGTGATCGGGGCTGGCCATGAGGAGGCTCCACGCCTGGTCCAGGTTCTCGGCGAAGGCGATGTTCTCTCCGGCGGTGACATAGTGGAAGTGCAGGGCCTGGAGCCGCTGGTAGGGGGTCTGCCCGGTGGGGGTGCGGTGGGAGAAGTAATGACGTCGATACATGTCCAGACTGTGCTGACGCGCCGCCTCACGGAGCACCGGGTTCATCACCAGCGGCGCCAGGCCGGCCTGGGCGCGCGCCTGGTTGATCTGCTGGAGCATGGCCTCCTCGTCGGCCGGGGCGGGCTGGACCTGGAGATCGGCCGGGAGCTTCAGGCGATAGAAGGCGTCCTGGCCGGGGTTCATGGGCGGGGCGCTGACCAGGATCTGGTCCGAGGAGGGCGCTCCCGGCACCAGCAGGCGCTGGAGGGGCTCCTGCAGAGGTGCGGCCAGGTTGGTGATCTCGGGCGCGAGGAGGGATCCCTGGACCAGTTGCTGGGCGCCGCTGAAGGGGACGACCAGGAGCGATGAGAGCCCCAGGGTCGAGACCAGGGCCGCCACCCCGAGGGCGGGGATGGCGCTCGCCACCGCCCGGGGACGGGGGGGAAGGCCACCGGCGGCGACCGCAAGCCGGCCGCAGAGCTTTCCCATCGGAGTCTGCACCAGCGCGTGCACGATGGCCAGGGGGACGAGGAAGGCCCCGAACCCGGCCACGTTCTGAGGGATGCCGACGTGCCGGTGGATGAACTGCCCTGCGGGCCAGGCGAGGGGGAGGGCCACGGCCAGGGCGGCCACGAACGCCACCAGCTCGGTGAGGTAGGGTACGAAACCACGTCGTGCCGCGTGGACGACGAGGGCGGCGGTGCCGCCGATCAGGATCGGATCGAGCAGGTTGGCGTGAAACGGCAGGTGCACCGGGTGAGGAGTATAGGTTCGGTGAGCCCGACCCGACGGCAGGCGCTGGAGCGCATCCGCACCGCCCGCTTGTACGCCATCACCCCCGAGGCCGCTCCCGAGCGAATCGTTTCCCTGGTGACGGCCTGGCTGCGTGGCGGCGTGGACGTGGTGCAGCTGCGGCTGAAGCGGCTCCCGCGTGGGCAGCTGGTGCGGCTGGCCGACCGCCTGGCGCCGGCGTGCGCGGCCGCGGGCGTGCCCTTCATCGTCGACGACCAGGTGGACGTGGCCCTGCTCAGCGGTGCCACCGGGGTCCACGTGGGTCCCGACGACCTGAGCGTGGCCGCGGTGCGGCGTGTGTCCGGCGACCTGGTGGTGGGGGCCTCGGCGGCGACGCCGGAGGAGGCGCGGGAGGCGGTGCGCCAGGGGGCCGACTACCTCGGCTCCGGGCCCGCCTATGCCACCCCGATCAAGACCCGAAAGCCCGTGATCGGCCCCGCCGGTGTGGCGGCGGTGGCGGCGGCGGTGACGGTCCCGGTGTTCGCCATCGGCGGCATCGAGCGATCGCGCCTGGCCGAGCTCCAGTCGGCGGGGGTGGGACGGGTCTGTGCCATCCGTGCCCTGAGCGAGGCCGCCGACCCCGAGGCGGAGGTGCGGGCCTGGCGCCGGGCGCTGTACGGGTCACCGCTCCGGTGAACGAGCTGGAGCTGGTCGCCACCCTCCTGCCCTACCTCGCCGCGGCAGACGGCGACCTGGTGATCGGCGCCGGCGAGGACGACGCGGCCGCCTGGCGCGAGCCCGACGGTTCCTTCACCGTGGCCACCTGCGACACCTCGGTCGAGGGGGTGCACTTCGACCTCTCCCGGCAGCAGCCGGAGGACGTCGGCTGGCGGGCCCTCTGTTTCGCGCTCGGCGACCTGGCCGCCAAAGGAGCCCGCCCCACCTACGGGCTGGTCTCGCTGTCGGTGCCGCGGCGCTGGGGGCCGGGGATCGCTCCGGGCGTCTATCGGGGGCTGGCTCAGCTGGCGGGGCGGGTGGGCCTGCGTCTGATCGGGGGCGACACCACCGCCGCCCCGCACGACGGCTCCCTCACCCTCGCCCTGCTCGGGACCACGCGGGTCCGGCCCGTGCCCCGCTCGGCGGCCCGGCCGGGATGGGAGGTGGGGGTCACGGGACCCCTGGGGGGGGCCTCGCTTGAGTGGGCACGACCCGAGCCGCGGCTCGAGCTGGGCGCGCGGCTCGCCGCGGCCGGGCTCTGCTGCGGCGACGTGAGCGACGGCCTGCTGCGGGAGATGGACAAGTTCGCGGCCGCGGCCGGTGTGGGGGCGCGCCTCCGCCTCGACGCGGTACCGCTGGCGCCGGGGGTGACCGACCCCCGGCGGGCCCTGGCCAGCGGCGAGGAGGTCGAGCTGGTGTGCTGCGGACCGGGGCCGTTGCCCGCCGGGCTGATCACGGTTGGGGATCTGACGGAGGATGGAAAGGTGATCGTCGTCGACGCTCGGGGCCGGGTGGTCGAGGTGGAGGATCGTGGCTACGACCACTTCGCGTGAGCTGGTGACCGTCTCCGCCGCCGGGACCGAGGCGGCCGCGGAGCGACTGGCGCGTCACCTGCGCCGCGGCGATCTGGTGCTGCTGGTGGGTGACCTCGGTGCGGGCAAGACCACCTTCGTGCGGGGGCTGGCCCGGGGATTGGGCTCGCCCGCGGACGTGATGAGCCCCACCTTCCAGCTGGTTCGGGTCTACCCTGGACGGGTGCAGCTGGCCCACGTCGATCTCTACCGCCTCGTCGACCCCGACGAGTTGGGCGACCTGGGGCTCGACGAGCTCCTGGAGGAGGGTGCCGCGGTCGTGGAGTGGGGCGAGCGCCTGGACGGCCCGGCCACCGCTCGCGTCTCCTTTGAGATGCTGGAGGACGACCGTCGACGGCTGCGGCTGGAGGAGGCACCGCCGTCGTGGTCCTGGTGATCGATACCTCCTCCACCCGTTCCGCCCTGGCCCTGGTCGAGGCCGGCGAGCCGCTGGCGGAGGACGTGCGCGAAGGAGGGCGCGAGCGAGACCTCCCTGGGCGGGTGACGGCGCTGGTGGGTTCGAGCTGCCCCGCGGCCGTGTGCGTGTCGCTGGGGCCCGGGTCCTTCACCGGCCTACGCGTCGGCGTCAGCTTCGGGGTGGGGTTCGCCCTTGCGCTCGGCGTCCCCCTGCTCGGCCTGGGCTCGCTGGAGCTGCAGGCGGCGCGGGCCCGGGGACCGGCCACGGCCGTGGTCGAGGCGGGCCGCGGGCGCGTGTACTGGGCGGCGCCGGGTGGGGCGCCTCGGCACGGCGATCCGGAGGATCTGCCCCGCCAGCACCCGGTGGTGGGCTGGTTGCGGCCGCCCACCGCGGAGCGGCTCCGGAGGATGGGGCTGCGACTCCTGTGCGAGCCGGAGGCGGACGGCTTTGCGATGGCGGCGGCCCGTCTCCTGGGGCGGGCCCGGGAGCTCGGCTATGATACGGTCGAGCTGGAGTACATGCAGTCGGTCGGTCGGGTGCGGGTGTAGGGACCGGGAGCTGGACAGTGGTGCAGGTGCGCGAGCAGCTTGCGATCGAGCCCATGCGCGAGGCGGACGTGCCGGTGGTGCAGGAGATCGAACGTCGAATCTTCACCACGCCATGGCCGCGTAACGCGTACTATCGCGAGCTCTCGAGCCGCAACAGCGCCTATTACATCGTCCTCAGGCGGGAGATAGGGGGGCACAGCGAGATCATCGCCTACGGCGGAATGTGGCGCATGTACGACGAGGCCCACGTGACCACGATCGGGGTGCGCCACGACCTGCAGCATCGCGGCTACGGACGCATCGTGTTCGCGGCCCTGCTCCAGGCCGCCTATGACACGGGGGCCCGGTGGGTGACGCTCGAGGTCCGGACCTCCAACGAGAACGCGATGCGGATGTACGAGAGTTTCGGGTTCAAAGTCATCGGCCGCCGCAAGGGCTACTACACGGACAACGGCGAGGACGCCATCGTGATGTGGTCGGACTCGATCTACGCCCCCAGGTTCCGCCGTGCCTACGAGGCCAACCTGGAGCGGATCGAGGCCGAGGTGAAGGGGCTGCGCCGCGGGGTGGGCCCGATCCGGGATCGCTGAACCGGGCGCCCGAGGTCGACCGGCGTGCTCACCCTCGCCATTGAGTCCAGCTGCGACGAGAGTTCGGTCGCCCTGGTGGAGGACCGGCGCGTGCTGGCCAACCTGGTGTTCTCCCAGGAGGCCGCGCACGCGCCCTTCGGCGGGGTGGTACCCGAGCTGGCGGCACGGGCCCATCTGCGCAAGCTGCCCGCCCTGGTCCGGACGGCCCTTGACCGGGTGGGGGTTCGGGGCCCCGACGTCGACCTGATCGGGGTCACCCGCGGCCCCGGACTGATCGGCAGCCTGCTGGTCGGCATCGGCCTCGCCCAGGGCCTGGCCAGGGGTTGGGGGAAGCCGCTTCGGGGCGTCAACCACCTCTGGGGCCACGTGTACGCCGCGATGCTCGCCCGTCCCGAGCTGGAGCCGCCGCTGCTGGCCCTGGTCGTGAGCGGTGCGCATTCGGACCTGGTGCGCATGCCGGCCCACGGCACGTTCGAGGTCCTGGGTCGCACCCGCGACGACGCGGCCGGCGAGGCGTTCGACAAGGCGGCCCGGATGCTCGGCCTCGGCTATCCCGGTGGCCCGGCGCTGGACCGACTGGCGCGAACCGGGGATCCGACACGGCAGCCGCTGCCGGTCCCTTCCCTGCCCGGCCTGGAGTACAGCTTCAGCGGCTTGAAGACCGCCCTCCTGTACCGCATCCGGGACCTGGGCGGCGTCGAGGCGCTCGACGAGGGGAGTCGGGCGGACCTGGCGGCGGCCTTCGAGCGGTCGGTGGTGGAGTCCCTGCTGGAGAAGGTCCGTGTGGCCTGGAGCCGGTGGCCGGTTTCCGAGGTCGTGGTCTGTGGCGGTGTGGCCGCCAACAGCCTGTTGCGGCGCCGGGCCGCGGAGGTGGTGGGGGAGGGGGCCCGGCTGACGATTCCCCCCCTCGGCCTGTGCACGGACAACGCGGCCATGATCGCGGCCGCCGCCGTCCATGCCCCGGAGGAGCCCGAGGTGGGCGCCGATGCCTCGCTGGGATGGTGAGAGGTGGGGGCCACCGCACCCGACGGCTGGGCGGAGGTCTTCCGTGGCCCGTGTGTTCGGGCCGACGTGATCCAGACGGTCCTGGAGGCCCATGGCCTGCACCCGACCCTGCAGCGGTTCAGCCCCCAGGGATGGTGGTCGGGGGCGGTGCTGGAGGACTGCGCGGTGTACGTCCCCGTCGAGGAGGCGTCCCTGGCCCGGGAGGTGCTGTCCCGGCCGGGCCCGGAGCCTGAGGGATGAGGCGGCATCCGGCCTTGCCGTCGCCCCCGCGGCGGCCTCGTCGTTTCCCCGGCGAGGATTAGCACTCGCGGTCGCCGAGTGCTAAAATTGGCGCTCGGCACGGGCGAGCGCCAGACGCCCGAGCCCGACGTATGTCAGGCACATCATCAGATCAACCACACCGCGGAGGATCGAGCATGCAGCTGAGGCCGTTGGGCGACCGGGTGGTGCTGAAGCCGGTCGAGCGTGAGGAGAAGACCAAGAGCGGTATCGTGCTCCCGGACACCGCCAAGGAGAAGCCCCAGGAGGGTATCGTTGAGGCGGTCGGCACCGGCCGCATCCTCGACAACGGGACCAAGGTCCCGATGGAGCTCAAGGTCGGCGACCGGGTGCTGTACGCCAAGTACGCGGGGAACGAGTTCAAACTCGACGACGTCGAGTACCTGATCATCAGCGAGAAGGACGTCCTCGCCGTCGTCAACGGCAAGGCCTAGCGTTCGCTCCCGCAGCGAGGAACCAACCAGCGAGGAGGTTCGGATAACCACAGATGGCAAAGACAGTTGCGTTCGACGTGGATGCGCGCCAGGCTCTCAAGCGCGGCATCGACATCGTCGCGGAGTCGGTCCGCATCACGCTCGGGCCCAAGGGACGAAACGTCGTCCTGGAGAAGAAGTTCGGCGCGCCGACCGTGACCAATGACGGCGTCACGATCGTACGCGAGATCGAGCTGAAGGACCCGGGCGAGAACACCGGCGCGCAGCTCCTGCGCGAGGTGGCGACCAAGACCAACGACGTGGCCGGCGACGGCACCACCACGGCCACGCTCCTCGCCCAGACCATGATCAACGAGGGCTTCCGCAACGTGGCCGCGGGCGCCAACCCGATGCAGCTCAAGATCGGCATCGAGAAGGCGGTCCAGGCGGTCGTGGACGAGATCAAGCGGGTCGCGGTGCCGGTGAAGGGCCACGAGGACGTGGCTCACGTGGCGGCGATTTCGTCCCAGTCCGACGAGATCGGTCGGCTCATCGCCGACGCCATGGACAAGGTCGGCAAGGACGGCGTCATCACCGTCGAGGACGGCCAGGGCGTGGGCACGGAGCTGGAGACGGTCGAGGGCATGCAGTTCGACCGTGGGTACATCTCCCCCTACTTCGTGACCAACCCCGACCGCATGGAGGTCTCCCTCGAGGAGCCGTTCGTCCTCGTCACCGACCGCAAGATCTCGGCCGTCCAGGACCTGCTCCCGGTGCTCGAGAAAGTCGTCCAGCAGGGGCGGCCGCTGCTGATCGTGCCCGAGGACGTCGAGGGTGAGGCGCTGGCCACCCTGGTGGTCAACAAGCTGCGCGGTACCTTCCAGGCCTGCGCGGTGAAGGCCCCCGGCTTCGGCGATCGCCGCAAGGCGATGTTGGAGGACATGGCCATCCTGACCGGCGGTCAGGTGATCAGCGAGGACCTCGGCCTCAAGCTCGATCAGACCAGGATCGAGCAGCTCGGCCGGGCCCGCCGGGTGACCGTGACCAAGGACGACACCACGATCGTCGAGGGTGCCGGCAAGCCCGAGAACATCCAGGCTCGAATCAAGGCCATCAAGGCCCAGATCGAGGAGACGACCTCGGACTTCGACCGCGAGAAGCTGCAGGAGCGCCTGGCCAAGCTGGCCGGTGGCGTGGCGGTGATCAAGGTCGGAGCTGCGACCGAGGTCGAGCAGAAGGAGAAGAAGCACCGTATCGAGGACGCCCTCAGCGCGACCAAGGCGGCCGTGGAGGAGGGCATCGTCGCGGGTGGCGGCACCGTCCTGCTCCAGGCGCAGAAGGTGCTGGAGGGCAACCTGGGCCTGACCGGCGACCAGGCGACGGGCGTGGCCATCGTCCGCCGCGCGCTGGAGGAGCCGGTGCGGCAGATCGCGGCCAACGCCGGCTTCGAGGGGTCGGTGATCGTCGAGCAGGTCCGCAACGCTCAGGCGGGACACGGCTTCGACGCCTTGAACGGCAAGATGGTCGAGATGGTCGCCGCCGGCATCGTCGACCCGGCGAAGGTGACCCGCTCGGCCCTGCAGAACGCGGCCTCGATCGCGGCCATGGTGCTGACC
>JAJPKS010000045.1 GCA_021323605.1 Bacillota bacterium
TACCAGGCCATCCCCAGCGCGATCAGGCTCGAGGCCAGCAGGTAGCTGGGGATGTTGTGGGCCATGCCGATCCAGAGCGCGGCGTAGTTGTAGGTGGTCCAGGTCCGCCGCTCGATCGGCACCGGGGCCAGGTCGGCGTTGTACAGGGGGCTGTCTCGGATCTCCCGGTCGGTCTCCAGCGCCACCCGGCCGTCCGGCAGGAGCACCTGCCCCTCGTAGGGCTCAGCCGTCGCCACTTCCGTCCCTCCTTGTCTGCGCACAGACCACCTCAGCTCGAGGCCGCCTCGTCGGCCAGGGTCAAGACCTCGTCGAGCACCTCCAGGCCCTCCTCCAGCTCGGCTCGGCTCACGATCAGCGGAGGTGCCACCATCACCACGTTGAAGTGGGTCATGAGGTAGAGCCCGCGCTCCAGCGCCGCCCGCCGCAGCCGGGCCATGGGCGCCTCCGCCTCGCCGCTGGCGTTGAAGGGGACCAGGGGCTCGCGGGTCGCACGGTCGCGCACCAGCTCCAGGCCCCAGAACAGGCCCAGGCCGCGCACCTCCCCGACGCTCGGGTGCCGGTCGGCCAGCTCGGCCAGCCGCCGGCCCAGGTGGCGACCCTGGCGGGCGGCGTTCTCCACGATCCCCTCCCGCCGGTAGGTCTCGATCGTGGCCACGGCGGCGGCACAGGCCAGCGGGTGCCCGCTGTAGGTGAGCCCCCCCTGGAAGTCATGGTCCGCCAGCCAGGCGGCGATCGGCTCCGAGACCACCACCGCCCCCAGCGGCACGTAGCCGGAATTGATGCCCTTGGCCACGGTCATCACGTCCGGCACCACGTCCCAGTGTTCGCAGGCGAACCACCGGCCCGTGCGGCCGAAGCCGGCCATGACCTCGTCCAGGATCAGCAGGATGCCGTGCTCCCGGCAGACCCGCCGCACGCTCTGGAGGTAGCCGGGGGGAGGGACGATGATGCCATTGGTGCCGGTGACCGTCTCCATGATCACCGCCGCCACGGTCTTCGGGTCCTCGTACTGGAGGATCTCCTCGAGGTGTGGCCCGCCGGTGCAGACCGGACACGGATCGGGGTGTCCGGCCGGGCAGCGGTAGGGATAGGGATCGAACATCCGGACCACGCCCGGGATGCCCGGCTCGGCCGCCCAGCGCCGCGGGTCGCCGGTCAGGGAGATGGCGCCGGCCGTGGCCCCGTGGTAGGAGCGGTAGCGGGCGATGATCTTCTGCCGGCCCGTGTACCAGCGGGCCAGCTTGACGGCGTTCTCGTTGGCCTCGGCGCCGCCGTTGGTGAAGAAGGACATGACCAGGTCGCCGGGCGTGACCTCGGCGAGCAGGCGTCCCAGCTCGGCACGCCGGTCGTTGCCCAGGCCGGGGGCGATGTAGCAGAGCCGGCCCGCCTGCTCCTGGATGGCCCGCACCACCGCCGGGTGCTGGTGCCCGAGGTTGAGGTTGACGAGCTGGGAGGCGAAGTCGAGGTAGCGGTTGCCTCGGTAGTCGAAGAAACAGCAGCCCTCGCCCCGCTCGACCGGCAGCGGGTCGACCCGGCCCTGCACCGACCAGGAGTGGATGACGTAGCGACGCTCGTCCTCCCGGATCCGCCGGGCGACGGCCTCCGCCGCGTCGACGCCGGTCACCTCACCGCTGTGTCCGCGCATCTGGCCTCCAGCCTGGGTCCCACCCGGAGGTGAGTCAAGCGACAGTGTGTTCAGCATCGGCGCTTTTTCCTGACGGTCCGTCAAATCCCTCACCCGGCCGGCTGGAGGCGCTGGCTCTCCTCCAGGGCCAGGAGCGCGGCGTGCAGGGAGAGGCGCGACTCGGGCGACTCGAGGTCGACGTCGAGGATCCGGGCGATCCGTTCCAGGCGGGCGTAGAAGGTGGGCCGGCTCAAACCGAGCTGGCGCGCCGCCTCCGACTTGTTGCCGGCCTGGCGCAGGTAGGCGGCCAGCACCGGCAGCAGGGGAGGACGGTGGCGGCGGTCGTGGTGCAGGAGCCGGCCCAGCTCCCGCTCGCAGAAGGTCTGGAGACGGGGGTCGTCCCGCAGCACGTGGAGCAGGCCGCGCAGACGCACGTCCGGGAGCCGGTAGTAGAGCTTCGGGGGGTCGGCCTCGGTGATCGCCGCCGCCACCTGCTCGGCCTCGCGCAGGGAGCGGCGTGCGTCGCGCAGCCAGCTCACCGGTGCGCCCACCGCCACCACCAGCCGACGGGACTCGGTCCCCACCACCAGCCCGTGCACGGCGGCGGCGAACCGTTCCACCGCCGCCGGCACCGCCTGCTCGGGTGGCAGGCTGAGCAGGGCCGGGGCCGCCCCCTTCCTGGGCTGGCCGATCAGCACCGCCAGCCGGGCCTGGCGGGCGGCGGCGGCCAGACGCTCACCCAGGTCGCGGTCGCGGACCTCGCGCTCGATGGTGTCCTCGTCCTCCGCCACCCGGAGCGAGACCACGCAGCCGATCAGGGTGCGACCGGTCAGGGGCACGCCCAGGGCCCGGCCCCGCGCCTCCAGCTCCCGGGCGGCGTGGGTGCCGGCCAGGATGTCGGCCAGCAGGGAGCGATGGCTCTGGCGCTCCAGGGTCTGGCGATCCCGATCCAGGAGCCGGCCCAGGGCGATGGCCACGGCGGCCCGGTCCATGACCGTGTACCAGCGCGGCCGCACCGGCTCCTGGACGGAGGCGGCGAGCCGGCCCCAGCTCTCGCCCCGGGCCCCGACCGCGGTCACCAGCCAGGCCCGCCCACCGACCGTCGCCAGCTCGGTTCGCCCGTTGGAGGTCAGGTCCCGGGCACACGCCGTCCAGACCTCGACCAGACGCTCGACGTCGGGGTCCGGGGGCGCCCACACCAGCACCTGGTGGTTGAGGTTCTCCAGCAGCAGCGGGCAGCCCATCATGGCCGCGGCGCGGCGCACGATGGTGGCGGCGGAGGCCCCCTCCAGGGCCAGGTCGGTGAAGGTGTCGTGGATCTCCTGGCTGGCCCGCAGCTCCTCCAGCTGAGAGTCGATGATCAGGGCATGGGCGGCCTCGGTCACCCTCACGAACCGCACCTCCCGGTGCAGGACGATCACCGGCAGCCGGTGGCGCTCGGCCGCCTGGACCAGGGCCGGCGGGGCCGCGGAAAAGCGACGCCCCAGCTCGATCACCAGCCCGCTCACCCCGACGCCGACCAGAGCGGCCACGTATCGCTCCAGCAGGACGGGGTCCTCGGGCAGGGCGATGCCGGTGCTGAGCAGCAGCTCGCCGCCCACCAGGAGATGGGCGATGTCGGGGACCTCGCTGACGTGGACCCACCGCACCGGGTTGCCCAGTCCGTCGCGGCCGGCCACCACCTCGGGCTCCCCGGCGGCGAGCTCGGGCAGGGCCAGGATCTCGGCCAGGCTGGGCAGGAGACGCGCGCGGGCGCGACTCGCGTCGTCGATCGACCACCTCTTCCCACACATCCCGTCGACCTCCTGCCGTGGTGCGAAGATCGGCGCCGCCCGCGGCGAGGGACAGCGGACGGCGCCGGCACCCGGTCGACCCCATCCGCCGGACCGCTCAGCGGGTGAGGTCGACCACCACCGCCTTGCGCTGGGTGAAGCTCTCCAGCATCCCCTCCAGCGAGAACTCGCGCCCGATCCCCGACTCCTTGAAGCCGCCGTACGACATCCCGGGCAGCTGACCGAGCCCGCGGTTCACCTGCACCCAGCCCGATTCGATGCGGTGGGCCGCGCGCAACGCCCGGCCCAGGTCCCGGCACCAGACGTAGGCGGCGAGCCCGTAGTGGGAGTCATTGGCCATCCGGATCGCCTCCTCCTCGTCCTCCCAGGGAACGACGACCAGGACCGGTCCGAAGATCTCCTCGCGCGCGATCCGCCAGCCGTGGTCGACCCCGGTGAACACGGTGGGGGTGACGAAGTAGCCCTCCGCCAGCGGGCCCTCGCGGGGCGGCAGGCCGCCGATCGCCACCCGGGCCGACGCCTGCCCCAGCCCATCCTCGATGTACGAGCAGACCCGTTGGAACTGCCGGGCGTTGATGATCGAGCCCATGTCGGTGGCCTCGTCGAGGGGGTCCCCGATCTTCAGCCGGGACAGTCGCTCCACCAGCCTGGCCAGGAAGGAGTCGTGGATGGAGCGGTGCAGGAAGAGCCGCGAGCCGGCGGTGCAGGACTGGCCCTGGCGGGTGAAGCGCATGCCGGCGATCACCCCCTCGACCGTGGCCTCGTCGTCGGAGTCCGGATAGACCAGGGCCGGGCTCTTGCCCCCCAGCTCCAGGGAGACGTGCACGATGCGGTCGGCGGCGGCGTGCATGATCAGCCTGCCCACCTCGGTGGAGCCGGTGAAGGAGAGCTTGCGCACGGTCGGGTGCCGGGCCAGCGCCGCCCCGGCCTCCTCGCCCAGGCCGGTGACCACGTTGAGGACCCCGGGGGGCAGGTGCCGGGCGCAGATCTCCGCCAGGCGTAGCACGCAAAGAGGAGCGTCCTCGGCCGGCTTCAGCACCAGCGTGTTGCCGGCCGTGACCGCCATCGCCACCTTGAGCGCGGAGAGCTGGAGGGGGGAGTTCCAGGGCACGATGCCGCCCACCACTCCGATCGGCTCCCGGCGGTGGTAGACGAGGAGCTGCTCGGAGATGGGGACCACCTCCCCTTTCAGCTCCTGGGCGACGCCGCCGAAGTAGCGGAAGATGTCGATCGTGCTCCGCACCTCGGGGCGGGACTGGGGCCGGATGGCGTTGCCGGTCTCGGTGGCGATGAGCCGGGCCAGGTCCTCCACCTCGGCCTCCAGGTCGTCGGCGATCCGGAGCATGGCCAGCCCCCGCTCCCGCGGAGGCGTGAGCCGCCAGCGCTCGAAGGCGGCCGCGGCGGCGCGGCAGGCGCGGTCCACGTCCTCGGCCTCCCCCCGGGGGACGGCGGCCACCGCGCTGCCCCGCCGGGCCGGGTTCTCGACCTCGAGGGTGCGGCCGGAGGCGGCCTCCACCCACTCGCCCCCGATCAACATGGGCCGGTGGGGCACCGCCACCGCCCGGCCCGCCCGATCCACGCCAGATGTCTCCTCGACCACTGGAACCCTCCTCTCGGAGCCGCGGCTCGGCCACCAGGACCCGGACCCATGGCGCGGGCCGCCCGCCGTCCGCGCCCTGCTTCGATTATCCGGGACCCGGAAGCCCGAGACCGCCCGGGTTCGGCCCGGACCACCGGTCGCCGCCTCGGGCCGCGCGGTACTGATCGTGCCCGTCTGAGGGCCGACCCAGCCCATCGAGCCGGCCCGGTCGCCCCTGCGGCCGGCTCGATCGTGCCGGCTCGGCCTCGACCCGACCCCCGCGCCGGGCCCCGATCGCCGGGAGCCGGGCGGTCCACGGCCGTCGCCGGCTGTCGAAGCGGGGCGGAGCGCCGGGGCGAGCAGGGCGGCCGCCGGGGCCGAGGCGGCCAGGAGCAGCCACCATCCCGGCCCGGGAGGGGCCGTGGACGGCAACCGATAGGCGAAGAGCCCGGTGTCGGTGGCGACCAGGATCCGGCCGTGGAGGACGACGATCGACCAGATCCCGCCCGGCTGGAAGCCGGGACCGAAGGGGTACCAGCTGGCGCCACCGTCCAGGCTCGCGAACACCGCCTCCCCCATACTGCCGGCGAACGCCCGCTCCCGGCCGGCCAGGGCCAGGGCGGGGACGTGGATGCCCGAGGACCCGTGCGCCGCCATCCCCGCGTCCGAGACCTGCCAGCGCCCATCGCGCCGCACCCAGAGACCACCGCCCATGGAGCCGGCCCAGAGCCGACCTCCCCGGGCCTCCACCATCACCGCCGCCGGCAGGCGGAGCGACCGCCCCCAGGCCCCTCCCTCCCAACGGTAGACGCCGTCCGAGGCGGCGGCGTAGAGCCGGCCCCGGTCCTCGCCGAGTGCCCACACCGTGCCCGCGGGCAGGCCGGCATCGGACCGCACCCAGGTCCCTGGGGCCGACCGCCGCCACACCCCCCGGCCGCCCACCCACAGCGTGCCCGTGCGGGCGTCCCAGAGCACCGCGTCCACCTCGGAGGTGGGGACGGCCAGCCTCCGGTAGGGGCCGACGGCGTCGTCGGCGACGAAGAGCCCGTCCGGCCCGGCCGCGTAGACGCTCCCCCCCGCCCCCCTGGAGAGGGAGAAGAGGAGCGCACCTCCCGGCCCGGACACCGCCCTCCAGGTCCGCCCGTCGTCGCGGCTGAGCCAGAGACCGACGCCGGCCGCCAGCAGACGGTGCTCGGACAGCGGCAGCAGACGGTAGAAGGACGACCGCGGCGCTCCCATCGCGGTCCAGGTCGAGCCCTCGCCAAGCTGGGTGAGCGGAGCCACGGCGCCGGGCACGGCGGCCGCGCCCGGCCCGGGGGCGAGGAGGAGGCCCAGCACGGCCGCCGATCGCCACCGCACCACCGCCGGCAGCAGCCGGCGGCGGGCCAGTAGGTGGAGGAGGGTGGCGAGACCGGCCCAGACCGAGGTC
This sequence comes from Bacillota bacterium, assembly GCA_021323605.1. GTDB lineage: Bacteria > Chloroflexota > Dormibacteria > Dormibacterales > Dormibacteraceae > CADDZO01. The sequence continues at coordinate 6,426 of JAJPKS010000045.1, forward strand.
AGGAGGTGGAGGTCGACCAGGTCGCGCCGTACCGGGGCCGGCCAGGCGAGGGCGGTCGCCGCGCCGCTGAGGAGGACCAGGGCGTAGAGGAAGAGCAGGCTCGACGACAGCCAGCGCTGCCAGGGGAGCAGGTCCGGGACCTCGGCCACGGGGACGCGCAGGCGCAGGCGCGCGGTCTTGATCGCGAGCACGACCGCGAGCCCGATCCCGATCGAAGCGTGGGGACCGTCGACCCGCACGAGCGGGACCGGCGCCGGCAGGCCGAGCCGGACCGCCAGGTAGGGCAGGCCGGTGAGCCAGAGCGCGGCCACGAGCGCGACCAGGGCCAGGCCGAGCCCCGGCACCGAGGCCGTCCGCCACCAGCCGAGACGGTCGTGGAGAAAGACCGGCCGCCGGTCCGGCCCGCCGGAGCGGGGACCGGCGGCCGGGGCAGGCCCACGATCAGGCCCGGCCCCCGCCCAGCTGGTAGAGGCGGAGGATGCCCAGGCCGACCAGCACCCCCGACCAGAAGATGACCCCATGCTGGATCCAGTGGCCGATCTCGCTGGCCTCGGCCCAGCCCTCCAGGGCGAACTGGGCGCCCAGCGCCGCCAGCGCCCCGGCCACGAGACAGACGGCCCAGGGCGTGGGGCGCTCCCCGTCTCTCGGCCTCCCGAGACTCATCTCCGGAGGCGCCCCCTCCCGGCCATCAGCCGACGTCCAGCGTGCCCGTCATCCCCGCCTCCCGGTGGCCGGGCAGGTCGCAGTAGACCTGGTAGGTGCCGGGCTGGGGGATCTGGACGCTGAACTCGGCCTCCTGGCCTGCCCCGACCAGGCTGCTCTTGCCCAGGACCTTCCCCGAGGAGTCGGCGACCACCATGTCGTGGGCGGTGCGGCCCTGGTTGACGAGGTCGAAGGTGACCGTCCCGGCACTGGCCGAGATGGTGCTGGGCGAGTACTTGAACTCGGTCATGACCACCCGGATGCCGTGGGAACTGCCGGTCGAGCCCGCCGAGCCGCCGACACCGCCGGTGGACCCACCGGGGCCGCCGGAACCGCCACACCCCACCGCGCCCAGCACGACCAGGCTGACCAGCACGATCCACGTCCACGGTCTCCTTCCGATCTCGATCACTTGCAACCTCGTCTTCTCACATCATGGGCGATGGCGGCAGGCGACGTCCGCCGCGCCGGCGGCGGAGAGGCCGACGGGGCTCCTACGAGCTGGCCTGGAGCGCGGCCTTGACCCGATCGGCCCGCAGGGGGAGCGTGCGGACCCGGACCCCGGTGGCGTCGAAGAGGGCGTTGGCGATGGCGGGCGCGACCACGTTGACGCTGGCCTCGCCGACCCCGGTGGGCGGGATCTCGGGATGGTCGATCAGCACCGCCTGCACCCTGGGCGCGTCGGCCATGGTCAAGATGGGGTACTTCGACCAGTCGACGCTGGTGACGTTGCTCCCGTCAAAGGTGACCTCCTCCAGCAGCGCCCGGCTGGTGGTCTGGAGCACGGCCGACTCGATCTGGTGCTCCACCGCGGTGGGGTTGATGACCTGGCCGGCGTCCTGGGCCACGGTGACGCTCTGCACGCTCACCTTGCCGGTCGCGGGATCGACCGAGACCCTGGCCACGGCAGCGGCGTAGGTCCCGTCGCGCAGCACCAGCGCCGTCCCCTGGCCGGTCCTGCCCCCGGCCCGGGGGCTCGCCCCCGGCTGCGGCGAGGGGCGGCTGCTCCAGCCCGCCGCCTTCGCCGCCGCCCGTAGCACCGCGATCGCCCGGGGATCGGCGAGGTGCCGGATCCGGAAGTCCAGCGGATCGCTTCCGACCCTGGCCGCGATCTCGTCGATGAAGGACTCCTGGGCGAAGGTGATCTGGTACTGACCGGGCGAACGCAGGTAGGTGGTCCGGAGCCCGAACCCGTAGGGGGAGTCGGCGGCGGCCAGCTCGGGCAGCCCGTGCGCCACGTCGAGGGCGTTGGGGAACGTGTAGAGGTTGGGCCCCGTCCAGGTGCCGATGCCCGTGCCCTTCATCTGCTTGCCCGAGAGCGCGGCACCCAGCTCGGTGCTGTCGCTGTTGGTCGGCATCCAGGCCTCGTGCTTCCA
>JAJPKS010000410.1 GCA_021323605.1 Bacillota bacterium
TCCTTGTCGCCGCGGCCGCTCAGGCAGACCAGCACCCGGCCCTCCCCTCCCAGCTCCCGGGCCAGGACGCCCGCCACGTGCAGGGCGTGGGCGGGCTCCAGGGCGGGGACGATTCCCTCCAGCCGGCTGCAGAGCTCGAAGGCGGCCACCGCGTCCGGGTCGTCGACGGCCACGTACTCCGCCCGCTCCAGGTCGCGGAGCCAGGCGTGCTCCGGCCCCACCCCGGGGTAGTCGAGCCCCGCCGAGATGGAGTGCGTGGGCCGTACCTGCCCTTCGTCGTCCTGGAGGAGGTAGGAGTAGGCGCCGTGGAGGACGCCCGGCCGCCCCCCGGTGAGGGAGGCGGCATGGCGGCCGGTCTCGAGCCCGGCCCCACCGGCCTCGGCGCCGACCAGTCGCACCTGCTCGTCGTCCAGGAAAGCGGTGAAGATGCCGATGGCGTTGGAGCCCCCGCCCACGCAGGCCACCACCACATCGGGCAAACGACCCTCCACCGCCAGGTGTTGCTCTCGGGCCTCGTCGCCGATCACGCGCTGCAGGTCGCGGACCATCTCCGGGTACGGGTGGGGGCCGACCGCCGAGCCGATGATGTAGTGGGTGGTGTCCACGTTGGTGACCCAGTCCCGGATGGCCTCGGAGGTCGCGTCCTTCAGCGTCGCCGTCCCCGCCCGCACCTCGCGGACCTCGGCTCCCAGGAGCCGCATGCGCCGAACGTTGATCGCCTGCCGGCGCATGTCCTCCGTCCCCATGTAGACGGTGCACGCGAGGCCGAACCGCGCGCCGACCGTGGCCGTGGCCACGCCGTGCTGGCCGGCGCCGGTTTCGGCGATGATCCGGCGCTTGCCCATGCGAAGGGCGAGCAGCGCCTGGCCGAGGGCGTTGTTGAGCTTGTGGGCGCCGGTGTGGCACAGGTCCTCCCGCTTCAGGTAGATGCGAGCCCCGCCGAAGTGCTCGGTCAGGCGCCGGGCGAGGTGGAGGGGCGTGGGCCGGCCCACGAAGGTCCGGCGCTGGGCCTCCAGCTCCCGCTGGAAGACCGGGTCCGCCCGGGCCTCCCGCCAGGCGACCTCCAGCTCCCCGAGGGCCGCCATCAGCGTCTCGGGGACGTACTGCCCCCCATAGGGCCCGAACCTACCGCTCGCCGGCGCCACGATCTGCATGTCGTACAGCTTGCACGAAGGCGCGAATCCGGTCCGGGTCCTTGATCCGGACCTCCCGCTCCACCCCGCTGGAGACGTCGACGCCATAGGGGCGGAGGGTGGCGATCACCTGTCCCACGTTCTCCGGCGAGAGTCCGCCGGCGATGAAGGCCCGTCGCCGCCGCAGCAGCTCCCGGGCCGCCCCCCAGTCCCAGGCCCGGCCGGTGCCGCCCCGCTGATCGGGCGACCAGCTGTCGAGGAGGATCGGGTCCGGCCAGCCCTCGACCTCGGGCAGCTCCCCTCCGCGGACCTTCAGCGCCTTCAGGATCGGCCGCGAGGATCGGAACCCCACCGGCTCGGAGCCATGGAGCTGAACCAGGTCCAGGCCGACGTAGGCGGCCACCTGCTCCACCTCGTCTTCGGGCTGGTCGATGAAGACCCCCACCACCCCGGGCCTGGCCTCCAGGGCCTCGACGATGGCCCGGGCCCGCTCCGGCTCCACCCGGCGCCGGCTGGAACAAAAGTGGAAGCCGATCAGGTCGACGCCCGCGCGCGTCGCCGCCCGGGCCGCCTCCAGGTCGCAGATGCCACAGACCTTGACCTGCGTCATGCGGCCGCCAGCTCCTCCAGCTTGGCCTCCGGGTCGGTGGCCCGCATCAGGGCCTCCCCGACCAAGATCGCGTCCGCTCCCGCCTCTCGCACCCGGCGGGCATCGGCGGCGTCGCGGATGCCGCTCTCGGCGACGAGCACGACCTCGGCCGGCACCAGCGGCCGGAGGCGCTCGGTGAGGCCCAAGTCGACCTCGAAGCTGGTCAGGTCGCGGTGGTTGATCCCCACCAGCCGGGCCCCGACCTCGAGGGCGAGGGCCGTCTCCCGCTCGTCGTGGACCTCGACCAGCGCCTCCATGCCCAGACGGCGGGTGAGCGCCAACAGCTCCCGCAGGCGCCCGGCTTCCAGCGCGGCCACGATCAGGAGAACGGCGTCGGCGCCGTAGACCCGCCCCTCCAGCACCTGGTGCTCGGTGACCACGAAGTCCTTGCGGAGCACGGGCAGGCCGGTGGCGGCCCGGGCCTCGGCCAGGTGCTCCGGCCGCCCTCCGAAGCTCGTCTCCTGGCACAGGACCGAGAGCGCGGCAGCGCCCGCCCGAGCGTAGCGCGAGGCCAGGTGCGCGGGCACGTACTCGCGGCTGAGCTCGCCCATGATCGGTGTCCGCGCCTTCATCTCGGCGATCACGGCGAGCCTCCCCGACCGCGCCGGCGGAAGGCCCGCCGGTCGCAGAGCGGTGGCCAGGTCCCGGGGTGGGGGCAGGGCAGCGGCGAGTCGCTCCAGCTCTGGCTCGGGCATGCCCGCCCGTCGGCGCTCGACCTCGGCCAGGGACTCGTCGACCAGCCGGCGCAGCAGGTCGCTCACCGTCCGACCGCCTGCGAGTGACAGGACCAGCGCTCGAGCACCTCCGCCGCCCGGCCGCTGTCGATGGCGCCGGCGGCCAGCTCCAGGCCCTGGCGCCAGTCGTCGACCAGGCCCGCCGCGCGGAGGGCGGCGCTGGCGTTGAGGAGCACCACGTCCCGGCGGGGCCCGCGCTCGCCCCCGAGCACGGCCCGGGCGATGGCGGCGTTGTCGGCCGGCGAGCCGCCCCGCAGCTCGTCCAGCGAGGCCCGGGGCAGCCCCAGCTCGCCCGGTTCGAGCCGGTACTCGCGCCGGCGGCCCTCGAGCGCCTCGATCACCAGCGAGGGGCCCGCCGTGCTCAGCTCGTCCAGCCCGTCGGCGCAGAAGACCAACACCCGCTGCGCCCCCAGGCGGATGAGCACGTCCGCCACCAGCGGCGCCAGCCCGGGCTCGGGCACGCCCAGGGCGTACCGCCCGGCCCCGGCCGGGTTACAGAGGGGCCCCAGGAGGTTGAAGACCGTCCGCACGCCGAGCTCGCGCCTGGGTACCGCGGCGAAGCGGAAGGAGGGATGGAAGCGGGGGGCGAACAGAAAGCCGATCCCCACCTCTCGGATGCAGCTGGCCACGCCCTCCGGGGGCAGATCGATCCTCACCCCGAGTTCCTCGAGCACGTCGGCGCTGCCGCAGGCCGAGGACGCCGCCCGGTTGCCGTGCTTGGCCACGCGGGCGCCGCAGGCCGCGGCCACGATGGCGGAGATGGTGGAGATGTTGAAGCTGCGCGAGCCATCGCCACCGGTGCCCACCACGTCGAGCAGCGAGCCCGGATCGGGGACCTCGATCGGCGTCGCCAGCGCACGGGCGGCCCTGGCCAGGCCGGCGATCTCCTCGGCGCTCTCGCCCTTGACGCGCATGGCCATGATCAGCCCCGCGATCTGGCTGGGGGTGGCCTCACCGCGCATGATCAGCCCCATCGCCCGCGACGCCTCCTCCTCGCTCAGTCCCTCGCCGCGCGCCAGCCTGGAGAGGAAGTCGATCACCGCGCCCCCTTTCCCCCGGCTCCCACCTCGTCGAGGAAGTTGCGCAGGAGCCGCTTCCCCTCTCCGGTCAGGATCGACTCGGGGTGGAACTGGACCCCGTAGGTGGGATGAGAGCGGTGTCGCAGCCCCATCACGACCCCGTCCTCCGTCCAGGCGGAGACGGCCAGCTCGGGGGGCAGGGAATCGGCCTGCACGACCAGCGAATGGTAGCGGGTGGCCTCGAAGGGGTTGGGGAGCCCGACGAACGGTGGCCCCCCGTCGTGACGGATGGGGGAGGTCTTCCCGTGCACCGGCCGGTGGCGGACCACTCGGGCGCCGAGGGCTTCGCCCAGCGCCTGGTGGCCGAGGCAGACGCCGAGGATCGGCATCCTCCCCGTGAGCGCACGGATGGCGGCCACCGAGATCCCGGCCTGGGCCGGCGCCCCCGGCCCCGGGGAGACGACCAGGGCGTCGTACCCGGCCAGCGTCTCCAGGTCGACCTCGTCGTTGCGAAAGGCACGTGGCTCGGCGCCCAGCTCCGCCAGGTACTGGACCAGGTTGTAGGTGAAGGAGTCGTAGTTGTCGACGATGGCCACCTGGGCGGCCTCGGCGGCCCTCACGGAGCGGCCTCCGCCTGCTCCACGGCCGCGAACATCGCTCGCGCCTTGGCCATGGTCTCCTCGTACTCGCGCCCCGGATCGGAGTCCGCCACCACCCCGGCCCCGACCTGCACGTAGGCCATACCTTCGGCGATGACGATGGTGCGCAGGGTGATGGCCATGTCCAGGTTGCCGCCGAAGGCGACGTATCCGAGGGCGCCGGCGTAGCACCCTCGGCGCTCAGGCTCCAGCGAGGCGATGATCTCCATCGCCCTGATCTTGGGCGCCCCCGAGACGGTGCCGGCGGGGAAGGCAGCCCGCAGGGCCTCCAGCGAGTCCCGGCCGGGCGCCAGGCGGCCGCTCACGGTCGAGCTGATGTGCATGACGTGGGAGTAGCGCTCGATCTCCATCAGCCGCTCGACCCGAACGCTGCCCGGGATCGCCACCCGGCCCACGTCGTTCCGACCCAGGTCCACCAGCATCACGTGCTCGGCCCGCTCCTTCTCGTCGGCGAGCAGCTCGCGCTCCAGCTCGGCGTCCTGGGCCGCTCCAGCCCCCCGGGGACGGGTGCCGGCCAGGGGACGCACCGCCACCCGGTCCCCCTCCACCCTGACCAGCAGCTCGGGCGAGGTGCCGACGACGTAGCGGCCCTCCCCCAGGGCGAGGTGGTACATGTAGGGCGACGGGTTGATGCCGCGCAGGCGCCGGTAGACGTCGAAGGGCCGTGCGCCCAGCCGTTTTCGGAAGCGCTGGGAGGGCACCACCTGGAAGGCATCGCCGGCCAGGATGTGCTCCCGGGCGGCTTCCACCATGGCCTCGTACCCGGCTCGGGTGACGTTGGAGCGCCAGCCGCCGGGGCCGGGGACGGGCCGGGGCGGCGCCGGGGGGAGGAGGGCGTGCAGACGCTCCTCCATCTCGTCCAGCCGGGCCAGGGCGGCCCGATAGGGCTCCGTCCGGGGGCGATGGAGAGTGATCAGGAGCAGGCGCTGGGTCACGTGATCGAAGACGACCAGGTCCTCGACCAGGAGGAAAGCGCACTCCGGAAGCGGCGGTGCCGGGCCCGGGGAGACCGGCAATCGCTCGAAGTGGCGGGCGACCTCGTAGCCGAGGAAGCCCACCGCGCCGCCCACGAACTGGGGGAGGCCGGGGATCGGGGCCGGGCGCTGGGCCGCCACCCGGGCCAGGGCGGGCAGGGGGTCTCCTTCGCCCAGCTCGAGGGGCCGGGGCCGGTGGCCGATGAAGGAGTAGCGGCCCAGGTGCTCCCCGCCCACCACGCTCTCGAGCAGGAAGCCGGGGCCGTCCGCCGGGCACAGCAGCAAGTAGGCCGCGACCGGGGTCAGGAGGTCGGCCGCCAGCACGCGGTGCACCGGGATCAGGTCGTGCTCGTCGGCCAGGGTCCGGATCTGGTCCGCGGAAGGAACCGCGCAGGAGGCGGTGCTCAGCATGGCTCTCTACCTCGACTCGTCTCGTCTGGTCTACGCTCTGTCACCTGGAGGCCCAGGTTGGAGCCCGAGTCTATCAGGATCTCGGCGGTCGACTACCACACGGCCGGGGAGCCGTTCCGGATCGTCACCGAGCCCCGCCTCGAGGGGCGCACGGTCCTCGAGCGCCGCCGGTGGGCCGCCCGCCACCTGGACCACGTGCGCCGGCTCCTGGTCTCCGAGCCACGCGGTCACGCCGGCATGTACGGGGGCTTCGTCACCCCGCCCGACGATGCCGGGGCAGACCTGGGAGTGGTCTTCTTCCACGGCTCCGGCTACTCCACCGCCTGCGGCCACGGCACCATCGCGCTCGTCACCTGGGCTCTGGAGAGCGGCCGCCTGCCCGCGCGCCAGGGCGAGACCGAGGTGGTGGTGGACGTGCCCTCCGGTCGCCTGCGGACGCGGGCCACGGTCAGGGACGGCAACGTGACCGGGGTGCGCTTCCGTAACGTGCCCGCCTTCGTCCTCCGGCGCGGGGTCGAGGTCGAGGGCTGTGCCGTGGACCTGGCCTTCGGGGGCGCCTTCTACGCCCTGGCCCCGGCCCCGGCACCCCTGACCCCGGAGCACCTGCCCGAGCTGGTGGCCCGAGGGCGGGCGGTGGCCGAGGCACTGCGCCGCTCCGCGGACATCGTCCATCCCCTGGAGCCCGAGCTGCGCGGTCTCTACGGCGTGATCTGGACCGAGGGCCGTCGCAACCTCACCGTCTTCGCCGAGGGGCAGGTCGACCGCTCTCCCTGCGGCAGCGGCACCTCCGCCCGCCTCGCCCTGCTCCACGCCGAGGGCGCTCTCGCCCGGGGGCAGGCGTTCCGGCACCAGAGCATCATCGGCACCGAGTTCACGGGTCGGGTGGTCGGGGAGACCCACGTCGCCGGCCTGCCCGCGGTCATCACCGAGATCGAGGGGGCGGCCCACCTCACCGGCCGCCATGAGTTCATCCTGGAGCCCGACGATCCGCTGGGGCCGGGCTTCCTGCTCGGACCCGGGTAGGCGACCCCCCGCCGCGGGGATCCGGCTTCGGCCGCCCGAACCCGCTCCCGGGCAGACAGCGGCTCGAGGGCGGGCGCCCCCGGCCGCCACCGCGCCCGCCGCTCGCTCGCCGGCGGATACCGGTCGAGGTCGTCGACCGCGGCCGGCCTACCAGAGCAACTTGATCGCGCTTCCGTAGTTGGTGCCGAGACGGTCCTGCAGGCTCATGTGGAGGAAGCCGAGCTGCTCGAGCTGACGGGCGCGGCGCAGCGGCCCCACGTCGATGGCCCTCAGCCCGCCGGCCTCGACCAGCGCCGCGACCTTGTCCTTGGCGGCCTGATCGTCGCCGGCGATCAACACGTCCAGCTTCTGACCCGCGACCTCCCCGGCGACGAGCGTGCGCGCGAAGGTGGTGTTGAACGCCTTCACCACCGGCGTGCCCGGTGGGAGCAAGCCGGCGACCTCTTCCCCCGCCGAGCGCTCGGGCGAGGTCACGAGGCCCTCGAAGGTGGCAAAGTCGACCGGGTTGGTGATGTCGACCACGACTCGGCCGGCGAGCTGGTCACGGTACTCCGCCACCACGTCGGCGACGGCGCCATAAGGGATGGCGAGGACGACGACCTCCCCACCGATGGCACCGCCCCGCCCGCCGGCGCTCGCCTTCCCGCCACCCTGCCGGTTCAGCTCGTCGGCCAGGGCCCGGGCCTCCGCAGGATCGGTGTCGATCAGCTCGACCTGGTTGCCGCCCACGACCATCCTCGTCCCGATCCCCCGCCCCATCCGGCCCGCACCGATGATGGTCACCCTCATCGTCGCCTCCATCCTCAGCGCTCATCGCCATATCGGTGGTCGTGCTCGTCGTGGCCGACGGCCGAACTCGAGCCGGCCAGCGACCGGCTGCCGACGGCCGGCCCACGCCTACCGCTCCTCCCGCGAACCGCCCCCGGCCCGCCCCGGCTCCACCCTCCGCACCTCGATCGGGGGCAGGCGCGGCTCGATCCGTCCTCGCAACGGCTCCAGCCAGGGGGGCAGCTGGAGACGGCCGCCCAGCTCCGGCTCCGGCTCGTCGACGGTGAAGCCGGGCGGCTCGGTCGCGATCTCGAACAGCACCCCGCCCGGCTCCCGGAAATAGATGGAGCGGAAGTAGCGACGGTCGATGACGGGGGTGACGTCGAGGCCCAGGTCGACCAGCTCGGAGCGCCACCGGCGCTGCTCGTCGTCGTCCCGGGCCCGCCAGGCGACGTGGTGTACGGTCCCGACCGCGACCTCCCCCCGCCGCCCTTCCACCCGGCGCAGGACGTCGACGACACTCCCCTTCTCGTCCTCCCGGGCCCGGTAGCGGAACCGATCCCCATCCCCGGCGCCGGGCACGAACCCCAACGTTCGAGCCAGAAAGCGCCCGGTCGGCTCCTCGTCCTGCTCGCAAAGGGTGACCCCGAAGAAGCCCCCGATGGCGTGCTCGGGGGGAACCGGTCCCCCTGCCCAGGCCCGGTCTCCACCCCCGACCTGCCATGCGACCAGCTCCAGCCTCAGCCCGTCCGGGTCCTCGAGGGCGAGGTACTCCTCCTGCCACCGCCGGAGCGGCCCCTCGAAGGCGACGCCGTACGCCTCCAGGCGCTCGCCCCAGAACCCCAGCGAGCGCTCGGGGACGGCAAAGGAGGTCACCGTCAGCTGGCCGGTCCCTCGCCGCCCGGCCCGGGCGCCGGGCCAGGCGAAGAAGGTCATGATCGTCCCCGGGGATCCCACCGCGTCCCCGTAGTAGAGGTGGTAGGAGCCGGGGTCGTCGAAGTTGACGGTCCGCTTGACCAAGCGCAGGCCCAGGACCCCCTGGTAGAAGTCCAGGTTGCGCTGCGGATCGCCGCAGATGGCCGTGACGTGATGGATACCGGGAATCTGGCTCGCCATCGCCCGCTCCTCGCCGCCCGGTCGACCTCGGGCCAGTCTCAGCCTACCAGCGGGCGGTCGCGCACCCCGCCCGCGATCGAGGCCGGGGCTTGCCTCCCGCCCCCCGGCACCCCGGCGCCGGGACCGGAGGCGGGTCAGGCCCTCCCCCGGGTCCTCATCTGCCGCTTCGCCTCCCGCACTCGGGCCATGGACTCGGGCGAGTCCACGTCGGCGATCGAGTGCCAGTCGGCGGCGTACCGCTCCCAACCGGGCGGGCGCACCCCGAACCGCTTGCCCAGCACCGCCACCGTGATCCTCGACTTCCGCTCCCCGAAGCCGGGCAGGGCCGCGATCCGGCGGAACAGCTCCTCGCCGGAGGCGACCCCACGCCAGATCGCCCCCGCGTCCCCGCCGTAGCCGGAGGCGACCACCTCGCACAGGGCCTGGACCCGGCGGGCCATGGCCCCCGGGAAGCGATGCAGGGCGGGCCGGCGCCGGAAGACCTCGTCCAGCTCCTCGGGAGGCATGGGGGCGATCGCGGCCGGGTCCAGGTGTCCCAGCCGCTGCTTCAGCTCGTAGGGGCCGCTGAAGGCCCGCTCCATCGGCACCTGCTGGTCCAGGACCAGGCCGATGAGGAGCGCCAGCGGCTCCTGCTCCAGCAGCCGGTCGGCCTCGGGACGGCCGGTCCAGGCGATGGGCACCAGCGGAGAATACCCACATGGAGCAAGACGTCGCCTGGTCGACGGCGACCGAGGTCAAGGAACGAGTCCGTTCCGGCCGACTCGAGCCCGAGGCGGTGACCGCCTGCCACCTGGATCGAATTCGCCGCCTGGACCGGCGCCTGGGCGCCTACGTGCACGTGGACGGCGCCGCCCGCCCCGGCACCGGCCCCCTGGCCGGGGTCACCCTGGCGGTCAAGGACACCCAGCCGGTGGCGGGCATGCCCTGGACCTACGGCTCCCGGAAATGGCGTGACCGGGTGGCGGAGCAGGACGCGATCCCGGTCGCCCGCGCCCGGGCGGCCGGGGCGGCCGTGCTGGGCAAGACCAACACCCCCGAGCTTGCGGCCGCGGTCGGCACCGTCAACGAGCTCTTCCCGCCCACCCACAACCCCTGGCGAGAGGGCGTCACCCCCGGCGGCTCCAGCGGCGGCAGCGGAGCCGCGGTCGCGGCCGGGCTCTGCACCATCGCCCTCGGCGACGACATGGGGGGCTCGATCCGCATCCCCGCCGCCTGCTGCGGGATCGTCGGCCTGCGCCCGTCGCCGGGGCGGGTGCCCATGGAGCTGGCCGAACCCACCGGCCTCAGCGTCCGGGGACCACTGGCGCGCTCGGTCGCCGATCTGCGCCTGGCGCTGAGCGTGATCGCGGCCGAGGCCCCACCTGAGGGACGCGCCGCCGGCCGGCGGCTGCGCATCGCGGCCGTGACCAAAAGCCCGGTGTCCGTCCATCCCGCCTGCCTCGCCGCCTGCGAGCGGGCGGTTCAGGCCCTGCGGGACCTCGGCCACGAGGTGGAGCCGGCCGGCTGGGACCCGATGCCGGTGACCCGCGCCTACCAGGTGGTGCGCCCGGCCAGCGTCTCGATCGTGCCCGGCGAACCCGGCGACTACGGTCCGGCGGCGGGCCGCCTCATCGCCGCCGGACGGGCCATCGGCGCCCGGGACTACCTGGCCGCCCTGGAGTCGGGCACCACCGCCGCCTGGGCCCTGCGCCGATTGCTCGACGACCACGACGCCATCCTCACCCCCACCCTGGGCCGCCCACCCATGCCCATCCCCGAGGTGCCGCCCTTCCTGGAGGAGGCGTGGACCGCGTACATCCAGTTCGTGCTCCCGGTCAGCTTCGCCGGTCTCCCCGCCCTCAGCCTTCCCGCCGGGCTGCACGAGGGGCTGCCGGTGGGCGTCCAGCTGATCGGCCGCCCCTGGGGGGAGTGGCCGCTCCTGGACCTGGCCGAGCAGCTCGAGGCCCGGCCAGGTTTCGGCTTCCAGCCGCCCCCCGGGTGGGAGTGACCGCGATGGTCGTTCCGGCCGATTCGAGGCGCGGCCCTCCGGCCGCCCGGGTGAGGTCACGGACGGGATCGCCGGAGATCCTGCGATGGCCGGGATCGTCCCCGAAGGGCACATCCCGGGCGACCCCGCGGCTGATCGACATCGAGGCGTCGGGAGAGGAGAGCGACGATGAGGACGAGGATCGGTGTCAGGGACCTCTTCATCACCGATGACCGCCGGCTCAACCTGGTCTGGCGGCTCGCGTGCTACATGCTCAGCTGGTGGGTGGTCTTCCTGCTCAGCGCCGTCCCGGCGGCGGTTCTGGCCACCCTCCTGCGCTGGCCGGCACGGTACGAGAACGCCGTGTTCGTCGTGTTCGCCATCCCCTTCCTGATCGGCTGGACGTACGTCTTCCGCCGTTGGATCGACCGCCGCCCCTGGGCAGGCATCGGCCTGACCAGCCCCTCGGCCGGGCTTCCCCAGCTCGGTGCCGGGTTCCTGGCCGGATCCGTCATGGTGGCGGCGTGGCTCCTCCTGGACTCCGCCCTGGGTTGGGTCCGGTTCGCCGGCGACGAGCCGGCGACGAGCGGCCTGTTGCCGGCGGTCGGCTTCGTGCTGGTCGGGCTGGCGGCGAACTCGGGGGCCGGTTTCCTCGAGGAGATCGGCTACCGCGGCTACGTGTTTCAGAACCTGGGACGGCGATTCCCGCTCTGGGCGGCGGTGCCGCTGAGCAGCCTCCTGTTCGCGATCGCGGTCCATTTCAACCAGCTCACCCCTTTCCTGGTCGCGATCGCCGTCGCGGTCGGCGTGCTGCTCGCCGTCACCCGTCTGCTGACCGGCGCCATCTGGTTCGCGATCGGCCTCCACTGGGCATTCGACGGCACACAGACGTACCTCTTCGGCCTGGGCAACACGAATCCGCCCTACAGCCACTCGCTGATCCACCTGCAGGCCCAGGGCTATCTGGCGTCGGTCAACGGCCAGGATCCGATGGAGCTGGTGGTCGCGTGCGCGGCGGCCGGGCTCGGGCTGCTGTGGCTCCATCGGGCCCGGCGTCTCGACTGGGGCTCCCGTCTGGACGACGGCGGCCAGCCGGCGCTCGAGAGGTGAGTCGAGGCGGGGATCGCCGACGGGCCCCGCGCCACCGGCCGAGGGGGAGGGTGGTGACCCCTCCCCCACTCAGCTCGGGTGTCAGCCCTCCTCGCCGGCGGCCGCCAGCTCCTTCCCGCGACGAGCGATCTCCTCGACCACGGTCGGGTCGGCCAGGGTGGTGGTGTCGCCCAGCTCCCGGTTGTCCGAGATGTCGCGCAGCAGCCGGCGCATGATCTTGCCCGAGCGGGTCTTGGGCAGCTCGGGGGTGAAGACGATGTTGGCCGGGGCGGCGAAGCGGCCGATCTTGCGGCCGACGTGCTCGCGCAGCTCGGCCAGCATCTCGGGCGAGCCCTCCTCACCGCCCTTGAGGGTCACGAAGGCGACGATGGCCTGGCCGGTCACCTCGTCCTTACGGCCGCAGACGGCCGCCTCGGCGACCCTGGGGTGGTCGACCAGGGCCGACTCCACCTCGATGGTGGAGATGCGGTGGCCGGAGACGTTCATGACGTCGTCCACCCGGCCCATCAGCCAGAAATCACCGTCCTCGTCGACCCGGGCGCCGTCGCCGGCGAAGTACAGGCCCGGGAAGCGGCTCCAGTAGGTCTGCCGGTAGCGCTCGTCGTCCTTGAAGAGGCCACGCAGCATGGCCGGCCAGGGCCGGCGCAGCACCAGGTAGCCCGCCCCTCCCGGTCCGACCTCCTCCCCGCGATCGTTGAGGACCGCGGCCTCGACGCCGGGGAAGGGTTTGGTCGCCGAGCCGGGCTTGAGCGTGGTGATGCCCGGCAGCGGGGTGATCATGATCATGCCCGTCTCGGTCTGCCACCAGGTGTCGACCACCGGCGTCCGATTGCCGCCGATGTGCTCCCGGTACCAGATCCAGGCCTCGGGGTTGATCGGCTCGCCCACCGTGCCCAGCAGGCGCAGCGAGCTGAGGTCGTGCCGGCGCGGGTACTCCGGACCCCACTTCATGCAGCTCCGGATCGCGGTCGGCGACGTGTACAGGATGTCGACCTTGTAGCGCTCGACGATGTCCCACCAGCGGTCCTTGTCCGGGTAGTCGGGGGTGCCCTCGTAGATGACGCCGGTGGTGCCGTTACAGAGCGGGCCGTAGACGATGTAGCTGTGGCCGGTCACCCAGCCGATGTCCGCGGCGCACCAGTAGATCGAATCGGGCTTCACGTCGAAGATGTAGTAGTGGGTGCTGGCGACGCCGACCAGGTAGCCGCCGGTGGTGTGCACGATGGCCTTGGGCTTGGCCGTGGTCCCGCTCGAATAGAGGAGATAGAGCAGGTCCTCCGAGTCCATCGCCTCGCACGGACAGGAGGCGGGATCGTCGCTGACGTCCGCGAGCAGGTCGTGCCAGTAGACATCCCGGCCCTCCTGCATGGGCACGTCGGCCCCGGTGCGACGGAAGACGACGCAGTGCCGGACCGATGGGCTCTGGGCCAGAGCCTCGTCCGAGGTGCGCTTCAGGGGCACCGGACGACCCCGCCGTTGACCCTCGTCCTGGGTGATCAGGACCTCGCACTCCATGTCGTTGAGACGGCCCACCAGCGAGTCGGCGCTGAAGCCGCCGAACACGACCGTGTGCGGCGCTCCCAGGCGGGTGCAGGCCAGCATCGCAATCGGCAGTTCCGGGACCATGCCCATGTAGATCCCGACCGGCGTCCCCTTCTTGACCCCGAGCTTCTTCAGCCCGTTCGCGAACCGCACCACCTCGCGCTGCAGGTCGGCGAAGGTGATGACCCTGCGCTCACCGACCGGCTCCCCCTCCCAGTAGTAGGCGACTCTGTTCCCGCGCCCGGCCTCCACGTGACGGTCGACGCAGTTGTAGCAGACGTTGAGGGTGCCGCCCAGGTACCAGCGGGCGTAGGGAAGCTCCCACTCCAAGACCCGGTCGAAGGGTCTGAACCAGGTCACGCGCTGGAGTGCCTCGTCGCGCCAGAAGCCTTCGAAGTCGCGCTCCGCCCGCTCGTAGAGCTCGGGCCGGGCGTTGGCCTGGGCGGCAAAGCCGGGATCCGGTGGGTACCGGCGGCCCTCCTGGAACAGCGTCTCGATCGCATGCCCGGCGGCAGCGTCCTCGATCGACATCGGCGTCCTCCCTTGTGCTCTGTGCTCTGTCTCGATATCGGCGCTCCTCCAGCTAGGCTACTCGCCCGTCGCCGGCGACGGCGCCCGGGTCCCGGGGGCCAGTGGCCGCGGACGCCACAGCGGTGAGCCCAGGGGCAAGACCGGCCGATCGGACAGGCTGTTGACGACGATGGCCGCTGACGTGTACCAGGCCACCAGCGCGGTCAGGATGCCGAGGTAGCCACCGATGGCGGTCACCCCCACCCCGCCGGCCTGGCCCATGAAGTTGCCGATGAAGAGCACGATCTCGGTCGCCTCGAGGGTCAGAAAGACCCCGAAGACCGCCATGTTGACACGCGTGCTCCAGAAGAGCATGTAGGTGTTGAAGATGGCGAAGGCGACCAGAATCCAGGCCACGGAGAGCGTGACCTCTTTGGCCGGCACCTTGCCCGCCACCACCAGCCCGACGAAGACGGCCAGGCCGAGCCAGAAGCCGCCATAGGTCGAGAACGCCGTGGCACCGAAGGTGTTGCGGTTCCTGAACTCCCACATGCCCGCCAGCAGCTGTACGGTGCCACCGTAGAAGGCGGCGAAGCCGAAGAAGGTCAGGAGCGGTGTCACCGACTCGCCGAAGGCATTGGTCAGGCTCAAAAGGAAAGTGGTGAGAGCGAACGCCGCCAGCCCCAGCGCGGCCGGATCCGCGACCTGTGGAGCACCTCGTTCCTCTGCCATCGCTATTCCTCCGTGACTCCTCGTTTCAAGGCCCGGCTCACCGCAGCCCGGTGGCGGGGACGCTCCACGTCATCCCGCGATCGCGACGGCGGCCCGAAGGGCCCACTGAGGCCATTCATAGGACGGTTCGGTCCCGGCGTACAGCGACCCGCGCCGAGCGGTCGTTATCGGCTGCCGAACGGCACCTTCGGGGCCGTGAGCGGCGGCCGGCGGCCGCGACCGTCCCGGCCGCTTGCCCTCCCCCCCGCACCTCCACGATCATCAAGAGCGAGGGCCAGATGAGCTGGGAGGCCGCGCTCGGCGCGCAGGCCGTCCTGACCGGGTTCGCGGCGGCGTTCGTCTACCTGCTGCTGCGACGTCAGCGGCGGGGTTTCGGCACGCTCGAGGAGCGGGCCATGCTCCGCACGCTGGCCTTCGCCACCTCGACCCTGCGGGCGCTCCGCAGCGGGCTCACGCGCGCCAGCGCCGGCCAGGTCCTGCCCGCGGTGGCGGAGCAGGCCGCCGCCGAGGGCGTCGCGCTCTACGGGCACGAGGGGCTCCTGGGCTTCCATCCTCGCTCCACCGGGCCGGCGGAGGCCCATCGGCTCCACGTGGGGACGGAGCAGCCGGCCGTGCTCGACGCGCTGGCGACGGGGCGGCTGAAACTGGTCGACCTCCACCCCCCGGACGGGGAGACGTGCGAGCTGCGCTACGGGGTCGTCGCTCCCCTCATCGTTCTCGAGCGGCCGGTCGCGGCCCTCGTCACCTACCACCTCCAGACGCCGGGGCCGGCCGCACTGCGCATCGCCTCCGATCTGGCCGAGCTGCTGGCGACCCAGCTCCGCCTGCAGGCCGCGGACCAGCAGCGCGTGGCCCTGGCCCGGAGCGAGCTCCGGGCCCTGCGGGCGCAGATCTCACCTCACTTCATCTACAACACCCTCACCACCATCGCCTCCTTCATCCGCACCGACCCCGACCGGGCCCGCGAGCTGGTGCAGGAGTTCGCCGACTTCACCCGACGCGCCTTCCGGACCCAGGGCGAGTTCACCACCCTGGCCGACGAGCTGATCTACGTCCGCCAGTACCTGCAGCTCGAGCAGGCCCGGCTGGGCGACCGCCTGCAGCTCCGCCTTCACGTCGACCCCGAGGTGCTCAACGCCACCGTGCCCACCTTGATGGTCCAGCCCCTGGTCGAGAACGCGATCAAGCATGGCATCGAGGCCAGCCACGGTGGGGGTACGGTCGAGATCCGGGCCGAGGACCAGGACGACGAGTGCCTGATCGTGGTCAAGGACAACGGCGTCGGCTTCGAGCCGACCCGGGCCGACAACGGCGGCGCGCTGGCCAACATCGACGGCCGCCTGCGCCAGGTGTTCGGCCCTGGCTACCGGCTCGAGATCCAGTCTCGGCCCGGCCACGGGACGACCGTGCAGGTCCGGGTGCCGAAGTACCGTCCGGGGGTGCGTGCCTCGTGAGCCCGCCCCTCGGAGACCGCCTGGACGTGCTGGTGGTGGACGACGAGGCCCCGGCCCGGGACGAGCTCGCCTTCCTGCTCCGGCAGCAGGAGGCGATCGGGAGCATCGCTCAGGCGGCGGATGCCGAGCTGTGCCTGCAGCTGCTGTCCCGGGAGGCGTTCGACGCCGTCTTCCTGGACATCCGCATGCCCCGCCTGGACGGGCTCACCCTCGGCCGCCTGATCGCCCACCTGGCCCGGCCCCCCCAGGTGGTCTTCGTGACCGCCTATGAGGAGCACGCGGTGGAGGCCTTCGGGATCGACGCCGTCGACTACCTCCTGAAGCCGGTGCGGCCGGAGCGGCTCAGCATGACCATCTCCAGGCTGCTCCGGGCGCGGGCGGCCGGCGGCCCCTCGCCGCCCCCCGGTCCTCCGGTGGGCGACCGCATCGCGGTCCGGGCCAGCGGCGGGCAGTTCTTGCTCGTCCCCATCCCGGAGATCCGGGTGGCGATCGCGCAGGGGGAGGGCTCGACGGTGCTCACGCCCCGGGCCCGCTACCACGTGCGCTGGAGCCTGAACGACCTCGAGGAGCGCCTGCACGGCCACGGCTTCCTGCGCGTGCACCGAGCCTACCTGGTCAACCTGAACCACGTGTCCAGCATCGAGAGCTTCTTCAACGGCACCTACCTGCTCAAGCTGGACGGGCTGACCGACCTGAACGTGCCGGTTTCCCGCCGGCACGCGGCCGACTTGAAGGCGGCGGTCCGCCTCTAGTGTGGTGGGGCGGGGCATGGAGGAGTCGAGCGGGAATCGCGAGAGCCGGCCGCAGCCGCCGCCCCTCACCGCCGACCTCCGCGAGCTCGAGGAGCAGACGCAGGTGGGCGAGATCTTCCTCTCCGCCCTCCTCCGCCGCCAGCTGTCGCTGAGCCTCCGGGTGGCGGTCACCCTGCTGGTGATGCTCGGCCTGCAGCCGCTGGTGGCCTGGCTGGTCCCCGCCTACGCCAGCACGGACGTCCTCTCCATCCCCCTGCCCTGGCTGGTGCTGGGGGTGGGATCGTACCCGGTGCTGATCGCGCTCGGCGCCTACTACGTGCGCCACGCCGAGCGGGTGGACGACGAGTTCAGCGACCTGATGCGGCGATGACTTCCCCCGCCGCCATCGTCGGCCTGCTGGCCATGCTCGCCGCCACGGTCACGGTGGGGATCTTCGCCCGCCGCTTCGCGCGCACCACCTCCGACTTCCTGGTCGCCGCCCGGGCGGTGCGGCCGGCGGCCAACGCGGCCGCGATCAGCGGGGAGTACCTGAGCGCCGCCTCCTTCCTGGGCATCGCCGGCCTGGTGATGAAGTACGGCTTCGACGTGCTCTGGTACCCGGTCGACTACGCCGCCGGGTACCTGGTGCTCCTGATCTTCATCGCCGGACCGCTCCGGCGCTTCGGCGCCTACACCATCCCCGACTTCGCCGAGGGTCGCTTCGCCAGTCCACGCCTGCGACGCCTGGCGGTCGGCCTGGTGATCGTGATCGGTCTCTTCTACACCCTTCCCCAGATGAAGGCGGCCGGCATCACCGTGGCCAGCGCGGTGGGCATCCCCTACGGGGCCGGGGTACTGCTCATGGCCGCGGTGGTGATCACGATCGTGATGGCGGGCGGCATGCGCGGGGTGACCATCGTCCAGGCCATGCAGTTCACGGTCAAGCTGTTCGCCATCACCACCCCCAGCTTCGTCCTCCTGATCCACTTCGGAGCTCCAGCCGGGATCTTCGCCCACCTCCACTCCGACGCGGTCCCCCGCCTCTCGCAGCCGCTGACGGTGAAGGTGAACCCGGGCGACGAGTGGCAGGTGGTCGAGACCCTCCACGTCCACCTCGACCACCCGACCCGGGTCCGGCTGCTCTCGTCCGGCCCCGGGCCGGCCCCGGTCGACGTGGGGACGCCCGAGACGCAGCCTCCTGGCGGGAGGCGGGAGGTCCTGCTCACGCCCTCGGCCACCCTGCCCCCCGGACGGGTCCGGTGGGAGCAGCCGACCAGGGTCGAGATCCCGGCCGGCTCGGCCGCCCCCTACGGCGCCGGGACCCCGCCCAGCTCCAACGCCGCCTGGCTCCGGCCCTTCGGCCCCCTGGCCGGCGCCAGCGGCCAGCCCCTGCTCTTCACCTACTCCCTGATCGTGGCCATCCTCTGCGGGACCCTGGGCCTGCCCCACATCCTGGTGCGCTTCTACACCAACCCCGA
>JAJPKS010000443.1 GCA_021323605.1 Bacillota bacterium
CCAGCACGTCCCCCAGCCCGGTGTCGGTGTGGGAGCGGGCGAGGGCGACGTAGTCGCAGGTGAAGCAGACCCCGCGCGTCCGCAGCCGCGCCAGCGCCAGCCGCCAGGGGAGGGCCCGGCTCCCGGCCAGCCCGGCGGCGCGCCCGACCAGGTCCTCGTAGAGGATGGCGGTGCTGAAGGGCCGGCCGCCCCGGACCTCGATCTCGGCGATGGCATAGCCCCAGGCGTGACGGGGGCAGAGCCCCCACGTTCGCCAGAGCTGGTGCCGGACGTGCACGTCCATGATCGCCCCGTCCAGGAACGACCACAGCTGCCTGGCCTCCACCATCGAGAACGAGAGGTCGCCGGCGAGGGCGGCCGTCCCCGCCTCGGTGGAGTGGGAGGGCCACGCCGGGGCCCCGGGCCGGGGTGCAGCCGGTCGCCCTTCGCCCACCCCGCCGCCTCCTGGTCGATCGCCGGTCCGCCGAGACTGCTCGCTCACCTTCCGATGCGCCTCCGGGGTAGAAGCCATCATCTGGACGAGCCAGCTCAGGCGGGCCTCATCGCCGGGACAGCAGTTTACGCCCGTCGCGGGCCGGAACCCGGGCCCGGGGGACGCCGGGCCGGGGCCGACGGCGCTGCTGGTAAGCTGCCCACGGCGATGGTCCAGCCCAGGGCGGGTTCGAGGAGGTGGGTCGAGCGATGGGACGGCTCCTGAGGCCGCGGGGCGACCCGGGCGTGCGCCTGCGGGAGCTGCTCGAGGGTCCCGACCCGGTGCTGGCGCCGGGCGCCTACGACGCCCTCTCCGCCCGGCTGGTGGAGGAGGCCGGCTTCTCCTGCGTGTACATGACCGGGTTCGGCACCGCCGCCTCGCTGCTGGGACGGCCCGACGTCGGCCTGCTGGGCATGACCGAGATGGTCGACAATGCGCGTCGCATCGCGGCTGCGGTGGAGGTGCCGGTGATCGCCGACGCCGACACCGGCTACGGGAACCCGATCAACGTCGTGCGCACCGTCCAGGAGTACGAGCGGGCGGGCGTGGCGGCCATCCACCTGGAGGACCAGGTGGCGCCCAAGCGCTGCGGGCACCTGGAGGGGAAACAGGTCGTCCCGGTGGAGGAGATGGTGGCCAAGCTGCGCGCCGCCGCCGACGCCCGCACCTCGGCCGATTTCGTGCTCATCGCCCGCACCGACGCCCGGGCGGTGGAGGGGCTGGAGTCGGCCCTGGAGCGCGCCCGGCGGTACCGGGAGGCGGGCGCCGACGTGCTCTTCGTCGAGGCACCGCAGAGCGAGGCGGAGGTGGAGGCGGTGGCCGCCGCCTTCCCCGACGTGCCCCTCCTCTTCAACTGGGCCGAGGGCGGCCGGACGCCGCCCATGGACTACGAGCGCCTGCGGCGCCTCGGCTTCAAGCTGATCATCTTCCCCATCAGCGCCCTGCTGGCCGCGACCCGGGCGGTCCGGGAGGTGCTGGCCGGCATTCGCGCCGACGGCACCCCGCGGGCCGCCCTGGCCGGGCTGCCGCGCTTCCAGGAGTTCACCGAGCTGGTGGGGCTGGCCGAGGTACGGGAGCTGGAGGCGCGGTACGCCGCCGGCGAGGGCTGACGGCACCCCTGCGGCACGCCCCGGAGGGCGACCGGGGCCGGGCACGCCCCGACCCCGGGCCGCGATCTTCAGAGCCGGAAGAGGCGCTCGGCGTTGAGGTGGGCGATCTTCTCCCGGTCGGCCGGGCTCACCGGCATGGCGTCGAGGAAGGCCCGGCCTCGCTGGTTGGGGCTGAAGGGGTAGTCGACGGCGAAGAGGATGCGCTCCGCCCCCACCTCGAGCAGGGCGTTGAGCAGGGGAGGGAAGGTGAAGAAGCCGCTGGTGGTGAGGTGGAGGTTCTCGCGCACGTAGGCCGAGACCGGCCGCTCCAGCCGGGTCAGCCCGGGGGCGAGGCGATCCTCGATCCTGGCCAGCATGAAGGGGAGGGCCTCGCCCATGTGGCCGATCACCAGCTGCAGCCGGGGGAAACGATCGAAGGCCCCGGCCAGGATCAGGCGCAGGACCTGGAGCGCGGTCTCGACGTGCCAGCCCCAGCCGCTGGTGGCCAGCGCCCCGCCCACCTCGGGGTCGAGCCCTCGATAGTAGACGTCGACCGCCGCCGGCGGGGGTGGGGCCGGGTGCAGGTAGATGGGGACCTCCAGGGCCTGGGCCCGCTCCAGGAGGGGCCAGAAAGCGCGGTCGTCGAGGAAGCGACCACCGGTGTGACCGTTGACGATCCCGCCCCGGAAGCCCAGCTCGCGGACGGCGCGCTCCAGCTCGTCGGCGGCCGCCTCCGGGTCGGCCGTGGGCAGCGAGGCCAGCGCCGCCAGCCGGTCGGGACGCGCCCGCACCGCCTCGGCCAGGCGGTCGTTTTCCTCGCGCACCAGCGGCACCGCCTCGGCCGAGGTGAGGGCCTGCGCACCCGGGGTGTTCAGGGAGATGAGCTGGAGGTCGATCCCGGCCGCGTCCATGTCCGCGATCCGACCCTCCCCCAGGTCGGTGAGCTTCCCCTCCACCTCGGCCGCGGCCCGGACCGGGACGCCGATGGCCTCGACGATCCGGGGGCTGCCGTAGTGCTCCTCGACCGCGATGATCCTCATGGCCTCCTCCTGCCTTCTCTTCCCGGCCGGCGGATCCCGACCGGCCCGATCCCCGCCGGGGCACCGGCCCCGGACCCCCGTGTACTCGATCCTGACCGCCGAGCGCAACGGCCCCGTCCGGGGAGGGGCCGGCACCCCGGCGCGGGTGGACTCAGCACCGCCCGCCCAGGACCCGGGCGCAGACCGCCAGCGCCCGCTGCACGTCCGCCGGCTCGATGCCGAGGTGGGTCACGAACCGGACCCCGTGACCGCTGGCCCCGCCCAGGACCCCCAGCCCGCGGCAGGCCTCGACGAAGACGGGCGCGGCCATGGTCCGGAGCCGGAAGCGGACGATGTTGGTCTGGACGCGTTCCAGGTCGATCTCGACCCCGGGCAGCTCGGCCAGCCCCTCGGCCAGGGTGCGGGCGTTGGCGTGATCCTCGGCCAGGCGGTCGACCAGGTGATCGAGCGCCCAGAGTCCGGCCGCGGCCAGGACGCCGGCCTCCCGCCAGCCGCCGCCCAGCGCCTTGCGCCAGCGGTGCGCCCGGGCGATGGCCTCCTCGGAGCCGCAGAGCACGCTGCCCACCGGAGCCCCCAGGCCCTTGGAGAGGCAGAAGGTGACCGTGTCGGCGTGGCCGGCGATCTCCTGGGCGGGGACCCCCAGGGCGACGGCGGCGTTGAAGATGCGGGCGCCGTCCATGTGGATCGCCAGCCCGTGCTCGTCGGCCACCGCCCGCACCGCGCGCAGGGACTCCAGGGGCCAGACCACGCCGCCCGCCTGGTTGTGCGTGTTCTCCACGCAGACGGCCGCGGTCGGGGGCTGGTGGACGTCGTCGAGGGGACGGATGGCCTCCCGGACCTGCTCCGCTGTCATCACTCCGGCCGTGCCCGGTACCTGGCGGATCTGGATCCCGCCCAGGGCGGCGGCGCCTCCACCCTCGTTGAGGAAGACGTGGGAGTGAGCCTCGGCGATGACCTCCTGGCCCGAGCGGGCCAGGGCCAGGACGCCGAGCAGGTTGCCCATGGTGCCGCTGGGCACGAACAGCGCCGCCTCCTTCCCCATCAGCGCCGCGGCCCGTTCCTGGAGCCGGTTCACGGTCGGGTCCTCGCCGAAGACGTCGTCGCCGAGTTCGGCCTCGGCCATGGCCCGCCGCATCTCGGGCGTGGGCATGGTCACGGTGTCGGAGCGGAGATCGATGGTCACCACGGGCCCATTGTGCTCGTCGCCCGGGCCGACCATCGCCCCGGCGTCCTCGCCACCTCCCGCCCGGGAGCCAGGGCCC
>JAJPKS010000467.1 GCA_021323605.1 Bacillota bacterium
CGACGGGTGGCTTACGACGTGGAGCGCCACCTGCGCGACCTGGAGTCCTCGGGCTACCCGAGCGCGGGCTGGCTGGCGGCGCAGGCGCGGACCGCGGCCGGGGGTTTCCCCAGGCTGGACGAGGGCTGACGATCCCGGGCGACCCGCCCACCCGTGCCGACCGGGCCATGGCCCCTGGAGCCTCCGCCGGAACCCGTAGAATCGGCTGCGGTGGCCACGGCCCAGGGGCGGGAAGTTCGGCTCGAGGACAAGTACACCCTGGAACGGGGGACGGTCTTCATGACCGGCGTCCAGGCCCTGGTTCGGCTGCCCATCGAGCAGGCGCGCCGTGACCGGGCGGCGGGGCTCAGGACCGGCACCCTGATCTCCGGCTACCCGGGCTCGCCGCTGGGTGGCTACGACCTGGAGCTGGCCCGGGCCCGGCGCTTTCTCGTCCCGCTCGACGTCCACCACGTGCCCGGGCTCAACGAGGAGCTGGCCGCGGCCAGCGTCTGGGGCAGCCAGATGGTCGAGCTGTTCGGCCGCTCCAGCTTCGACGGGGTGACCGGCATCTGGTACGGCAAGTCGCCGGGCGTCGACCGCACCCTCGACGTCCTCCGCCACGCCAACTTCGGCGGCGGCCCGCCCAACTCGGGCCTGCTGGCCCTGGCCGGCGACGATCCCAACGCCAAGAGCTCCACCCTGCCCAACGCCAGCGAGTGGGACTTCGTGGCCTGCGCCATGCCCGTCCTCTACCCGGGCACGGTGGGCGAGTTCCTCACCCTGGGCCTGCACGGCATCGCTCTCTCCCGGCTGGTCGGCCTCTGGACCGCGCTCAAGTGCGTCACCAACCTCTGCGACGGCGGGGCCAGCGTGGAGGTGGCGCCCGACCGGCCCGACATCGTGCTCCCCGATCTGGGCGACTTCGAGAAGCCCCGGGCCTTCTCCCTCCTGGCCCCCGTCTCCCTCGACCTGGAGCAGCACATCTTCGAGCGGCGCTTCCCGGCCGTCCACGCCTACGCCCGGGCCAACCGGCTGGACCGGATCGTGTGCCGGGGACCGCGCGACCGGGTGGGCCTGGTCGCGGCCGGCAAGACCGCCACCGACCTCCGTCAGGCCCTGCTCGACCTGGGGCTGGGCGAGGCCGAGCTGGCCGAGCTGGGGGTCCGGGTGCTCACGCTCGGCCTCCTCTACCCGATCGAGCCCCAGATCGTGCGCGAGTTCGCCGAGGGGCTGGAGGAGATCGTGGTCGTGGAGGAGAAGCGCGACCTGATCGAGGGCCAGCTGCGGGCCATCCTCTACTCCGGCCCCCACCGGCCGACGATCGTGGGGAAGGCCGACGAGCAGGGCCGGCCCCTCTTCCCCTGGCACGGCGAGCTGGACCAGGACCTGATCGCCGAGCGGCTGGGGCCGCGGCTGCTCCGGCTCGGCCGGGCGCCGGAGTCGGTGGGCCGGCGGCTGCGGGAGATCGAGGAGATCCGGGGGCGGCGGTACACGGTCTTCGCCCGACGGCTGCCCAACTACTGCTCCGGCTGCCCCCACAACCGCTCCACGGTCGCGGTCGAGGGCGAGGTCATCGGCGGCGGCATCGGCTGCCACGGCATGGGGGCGCTCATGACGCAGGCGGAGCGGGGGCTCGCCTTCGCCACCCCGATGGGCGCCGAGGGCGCGCCCTGGATCGGCGCGGCGCCCTTCGCCGACCTCGACCACATGGTGCAGAACGTCGGCGACGGCACCTTCTTCCACTCCGCCTCGCAGTCGCTCCGGGCCTGCGTCGCGGCCCGCGTCAACATCACCTTCAAGCTGCTCTACAACCGCCACGTCTCCATGACCGGAGGGCAGCACCCGGAGGGGGAGTCGGACGTCGCCACCCTGACCCGCTACCTGAAGTCGGAGGGGGTGGCGCGGACCATCGTGGTCAGCGAGGACCCCTCGACCTACGCCCGGGCCCGGCTGGCGGACAACGCTCGGGTGGTCGACCGCTCCCGGTACGAGGAGGCGGTGCGCGAGCTGCGCCGGGTGCCGGGGGTGACGGTGCTGATCTTCGACCAGGAGTGCGCGGCCGAGAAGCGCCGGGCCCGCAAGCGGGGCAAGCTGCCCCGGCCCGCGCGCTACGTCTTCATCAACGAGGAGGTCTGCGAGGGCTGCGGCGACTGCGGTGACGTCTCCAACTGCATGTCGGTGCAGCCGGTGGAGACCGAGTTCGGCCGCAAGACCCAGGTCCACCAGGCCTCGTGCAACCAGGACTACTCCTGCCTCCGGGGCGACTGCCCCGCCTTCCTCACCGTGACCACCTCCGGGGGTCTGGTTCGGCGCCAGGTGCCGACCGTCGCCGCCGGCGAGGTGCCGGAGCCGGCCCACCGGGTCGGCGCCGGCCACGGCTACCGGGTCTACATGCCCGGCATCGGCGGCACCGGGGTGGTGACCACCAACCAGGTGCTGGCCTACGCGGCCCTGATCGAGGGCAAGCAGGTCCACGTCCTCGACCAGACCGGTCTGGCCCAGAAGGGCGGTGCGGTGCTCTCCTCGCTGCTCGTGTACGAGGGCGAGGAGAACCCCCACCTGGCCAACAAGGTGGGCCTGGGCAAGGCCGACCTGGTGCTGGGGCTGGACCTGTTGGGGGTGGTGGCCGAGGTCAACGCCGACCGCATGTCGCCGGTGCGCACGGTGGTGGTGGCCAACACCACGCTCGCGCCCACCGCGGAGGCGATCCGCCACGTGGACTTCCTCATGCCGGGGGCGAGCGTGCTGCGCAGGGCCGCCGACCGGTACAGCCGCGCCGACGAGAACATGTACGTCGAGGCGGGCGAGGTGGCCGAGGCGCTCTTCGGCGATCAGGCCATGGCCAACGTCTTCCTGGCCGGGGCCGCCTACCAGGCAGGCCTGCTACCGGTGTCGGCGAGCTCGATCGAGGCCGCCATCCGGCTCAACGGGGTGGCGGTCGAGGCCAACCTACAGGCCTTCCGCTACGGGCGTCTCTACCGGCACGACGCCGAGCGCGTGCGGCGCTTGATCGGGCGTCCCACCCCGACCCTGGAGGAGGTGCGGCGGCGGCAACTGGCCCGGCTCGACGGCCAGGGCCCCCGCTACCGGGAGCTGCTCGACCGCTGCGCCGGCATGTCGGAGGAGACCCACCGCCTGCTGGCGCTACGGATCGGCGAGCTGATCCAGTACCAGGACGCGGCCTATGCCGCCGGCTACGTGGACGAGGTGGTGGCGACCTGGGAGCGAGAGCGGGCGGTGGCGCCCGGTCACGAGGAGCTGACCCGGGCCGTGGCGCGCTACCTGTACAAGTTGCTCGCCTACAAGGACGAGTACGAGGTGGCCCGGCTCCTGCTCAAGGAGGAGTGGGCGGAACGGGTACGCGAGACCTTCGTGGACCCGAAGGTGAGCTTCAACCTGCACCCGCCGTTGCTCCGGGAGCGGGGTCTGAAGCGCAAGCTCGAGCTGGGCCCCTGGTTCCGGCCGGCGCTGCGAGCCCTGGTCCGGATGCGGCGGCTGCGGGGGACGCGCTGGGACCCCTTCGGCCGGACCCAGGTGCGCCGCCTGGAGCGGGATCTGATCGACTGGTACCGGGGCCTGCTGGCCGAGCTGCGGGCGGGGCTGACCGCGGCCAACCACGGCCTGGCGGTGGAGGTCGCCTCCGTCCCCGACCGCATCCGCGGCTACGAGGGCATCAAGCTGGCCAACGCCGAGGCCGCCCGGCGCCTGGCCGCGGAGCGCCTGGAGCGCTTCCGGGCCGGAGCCGGGACCGCGGCCGAGCCGGCGACCAGCGCCTGAGCGGCCGCTTCACCCTCGAGGGTGGCGGCGAGCGGCCGTGGGCGGGCAGGGTCGACCGGGTCCTCCACGGCGGCGCCCGGCTCAGGAGCGCACGAAGCGGACGATGGCCTCGCCCAGCTCCTCGCCCCGGTCCTCCTGGAGGAAGTGGCCGGCCCCGGCGATGGTCACGTGCCGGTCGTGTCGTGCTCCGGGGACGAGCCGGCGCATCGGTTCGTCGGCGCCGCGGGTGATGGGATCGCCGTCGCTGAAGACGCAGAGGAAGGGCTTCTCCCAGCGCTGCAGCGCCTGCCAGGCGCGGCGGTTGGCGGCGGCCGCGGGGTCGGAGGGCGAGGTGGGGACGAGCAGCGGGAGGCGGCGGGGGCCGGCCTTGTAGGTCTCGTCCGGGAAGGGCGCGTCGTAGGCGGCGACGACCTCGGGCGGCAGCGGCTCCCGGCAGCCGCCGGCGACGATGCGGCCGACCGGCAGCTCGGGGGCCTCCTGGGAGAAACGCTGCCAGTTGAAGAAGGCGTCGCTCAGGTGCTGGTCGCCGGTGGGTAGACCGGTGTTGGTGGCGACCACGCGCGCGAACCGCTCACCGGCCTCGGCCACCAGCCGGAGCCCGATGAGGCCGCCCCAGTCGTGGCCGACCAGGGTCGCCTGGCGCAGGTCGAGGGACTCGACGAAGGTCCGCATCCAGGCCACGTGACGGTCGTAGGCGTGGTCGGCGGGGTCGGCCGGCTTGTCGGAGCGGCCGAACCCGACCAGGTCGGGGGCGATGGCCCGCAGGCCCGCGTCGACGAGCACGGCCATGACCTTGCGCCAGAGGTAGGCCCAGGTGGGCTCGCCGTGGAGCAGCAGGACCGCCGGCGCCCCGGCCGGGCCGCTCTCGGCGTACGCGACCCGCAGGCCGCCCACGTCGACGTAGCGCGGCTCGTCGTCCCACCCGGGCAGGCCGGCGAACCGCTCCTCGGGCGTGCGCAGCACCCGCATCTCCCACATTCTCGCCCAGAGCCGTCACCATGAGCCGGTGACGGTCGGGGTCAACCTCAACAACAGCGAGGCGCTGATCGCGGCCGAGTACGGCCTGCCCCAGCTGCTCGACCTGGCCGTCCGGGCCGAGGCCTGCGGCTTCGACTCGGTCTGGGTCGGCGACAGCCTCTTCTCCAAGCCGCGGTGGGACCCGATCGTCCTGTTGTCGGCCGTGGCCGTGGCCACCCGCCGCGTCCGGCTGGGAACGGCCTGCCTGGTGGTCTCCCAGCGCCATCCCCTCCACCTGGCGCAGCAGTGGGCGACGCTCGACGCCCTCTCCGGAGGGCGGACCGTGCTCGGGGCCTGTGCCGGCAACGCCGAGGCACGGGTCAGGGCCGAGTTCGCGGCCCTCGGGTTGCCCTACGCCGGCCGCTTCGAGCTGCTGGAGGAAGCCATCCAGGTCCTGCGGCAGGCGTGGTCCACGGGGAGCGTCGACTTCGAGGGACGCCACCTCCGTTTCCGGGGCGTGGCCTGGCATTCCGGCACCGAGCGGGCGCCCCTGCTCCCCGCCCAGGAACGGGTGCCGGTCTGGATCGTCTCCAACCCCTGGCTCGGCCGTGCCGGTTTCGCGGAGCGGGCGGCGAGGCGCGTGGCCGAGCTGGCGGACGGATGGCTGAGCTGCTGCGCGGAGTCGCCGCACCTGGTGCGCGAGCACCTGGAGCGGATCCGCGCCGGCCGGGATCGCCCGCTGGAGGTCGCCTACCAGGTGACGCTCCACCTCGCCGGCAGCCGCGGCGAGGCCGAGCGGGGCCTGCGCGAGTACGTCGCCGCCTACTACCCGGAATGGGGAGCCGCCTCCCTGCCCGCCTCCTGGGGGCCGTACGGAACCGCCGCCGAGGTCCGGGAATGGTTCGCGGAGTACCGCGCCGTGGGTGGCGTCGAGCACTTCATCGTGCGCTTCGCCGCCCGCGACCAGGTCGCCCAGCTCGAACGCTTCGCCGAGGAGGTGCTCCCGTACCTGCCCTGAGCCCGGGGAGGCGGGGCATGGTGCCGGACGTCCGCCCCGGTCGGGGGCTCGGGAGGCGAGCGCGGTCACGGGAACGGCTCCCCGCCCTCGACGCCGGCGGCCGGGCCATCGGTGGCCTGGCCAGGTCGGGGAGGCCTCATCGTCGATACGTCGCTACCCACCTCGCGACCGGAGGGCCTCGGATCACCCTGCCGCCGGAGATCGACGCCCGCCTCCGGGAGCTGGCCGGCGAACGCGGCCGGTCTCAGGGCCAGGTCATCGTCGACGCGCTCCTCCTGGCCGTGGCCGAACGCCATCGGGCCCGGGAGCTGCCGACCCTGGACGCCGAGCTGAGCGCGGTCGGGCTCCGGTGGGGGCTCCTGGACACCGTGCTCTGAGCGCTCCGTCTCAGCTCTGCCGCGGGAGCAGCTCGGCCACGAAGCGATCCAGGAAGCGGTCGAAGGCCCGCGCCCCGGCGGGCCGGACCACGAACTTGGTCAGCCCCGCCTCCAGGTAGCCGTCCAGGAGGCGGTGCAGGGCGGGCCAGCCGTCCGCGATCAGCCGGGCGGGGTCGAGGTCAGGCCGCCGGGTCCGGGCCAGCGCCGCCAGCTCCGGCGGGATGCCGTCCGTGGCCACGGTCAGGCTGATCCCGTAGTGGTCGGGCTCGATGGCGCGTCCGGCCTCGGCCGCCGCGGCCTCGACCAGCTCCCGGGCCCGGCGGGCCTCGGGCGGAGTGAGGAAGCTGCCCAGCCAGCCGTCGGCCAGGCGGCCGACCCGGCGCAGGGCGGCGGGGGCGCTGCCGCCCAGCCAGAGGTCGAGGGGTGGATCGGGCCGGGGCTCGACGCTGGCCGACTCGACC
>JAJPKS010000203.1 GCA_021323605.1 Bacillota bacterium
GAGAAGGATTTCGAGGTGGAGGTGACACGGACCCTCAACAAGTGGTGCGTCACCGTCTACCAGCTGCCAGACAGGTCCATCCTCGCCCAGGACTTCTTCCCCGAGCGCTGGAAGGCGATGGCGAGAGCCCAGGATTTCGTGCGCCTGCTGAACCAGCGGCGCAGGGAGGGGGAGCCTGCCACCCGGAACGAGCCGGGGAGCTGAGGCGGACGCGTCCGGCGGCCGTGGCGGTGGCTGACCTAGAATCACGGCCGCGGTGAACTGGTCCTTCTTGCGCCGTGAGTGGGGCGCGATCACGTTCGTGCTGACCGTGCTGGTGGGGATCATCGCCGTCCCCATCGCCCTCATCCTGGGCCACCAGTCGGCGGCACCTCTGGCCAACGCCCCGGTGCCGGCCACCCCGGCCCCGATCAGCGCCTCCTCCCCTGCCGCCTCGCCGGCGCCCGCGTCCTCTCCCACCCCCGCCGGCCAAACTCCGACTCCGGCCCCCTCGCCGACCCCGCGCTGAGGGGCGGCTCGCCTCAGGCCAGCAGGTCCTCCCCGTTGCTGGGCGCGATCTGGCCCCGATCCAGGGTCAGGGTGGCGATCTGCCGCTCGGCCTGGCGAACGTCCATCTCGATCTGCTCGGTCAACCTGAGGTTGGCGATCTCCGCGCAGTCCTGCAGGAAGGGGAAGACCACCGGCCGGACCAGGTTCAGCACGTAGCCCGCCAGGTTGCGGACGTATTCCAGGGTGTGGCACCGCTGCCCGTGCCCCTGGAGACGGCCCGAACGGTCCTGGAAGGCCATGACCACGAGCTCGTCGCTGAGGACGATGGGCTGAGTCCAGCCGTGCGCGGAGCGACTCGCCTCCGCCAGCAGGCGCAGTCGGGCGGCCAGCCGCTGCATGGGCCGCGCCGGTCCCTCGATCCAGAGCGGGACGTCGCGCAGCGGGGCGAACGGCACCTGCTCCGGGTAGCGAGCGCTGAAGCCGAGGTCCGCCACCCCGGCGAAGGGACCGGGGACCTTGATCGTGATCTCGGCCAGATGCTGAGGGGGAAGCACGCCTCGAATCCGTCCACGGCTTACTTACCACGCGCCGGGTCGGCTGCCAAGTCGGGGCGGGGCCGGCCCGGACGGGACGAGGCCGGGGTGGGCGCGCCGGGCGGTGGTCGTTTCGGCCGGGGAGGACGTGATCCGCCTCGAGGCCGGCCAGGAACCGCGACAATTAGGGTCGGTGGCTCTGGAGGGCATTCGCGTGCTGGATCTCACCCGCCTGTTGCCGGGTGCCTACTGCTCGCTGCTCCTGGCCGACATGGGGGCCGACGTGGTCAAGGTGGAGGAACCGGGCGGTGGCGACTACATGCGCTGGTACCCACCCCTGGTGGAGGGCCAGAGCGTGCTCTTCAACGCCCTGAACCGCAACAAGCGGAGCCTGACCCTGAACCTGAAGACGGGGGAGGGACGGGAGCTGTTCTGTGCCCTGGCGCGCACGGCCGACGTGGTCCTCGAGGGCAACCGACCCGGCGTCATGGATCGCCTCGGCCTCGGCTGGCCGGTGCTCCACGAGCTCAACCCCCGACTGGTGGTCTGCTCCATCACCGGCTATGGCCAGGAGGGGCCGTGGGCGGCACGGGCCGGACACGACATCGACTACATGGCCGTCGCCGGGGCCCTTTCCATGAACGCCCGCGCGGGCGAGCCGCCGCATCCGCTGGCGGTGCAGGTCGCCGACCTGGGCGGGGGCGGGCAGGCGGCGGCGGTGGCGATCCTGGGTGCCCTGGTGGCGGTGGAGCGGGGTGGCGAGGGCCGTTTCCTCGACGTTTCCATGACCGACGTGGTCGTCTCCTGGCTGGCGCCGGCGCTGGCTCAGGCGCACGCCGAGGGTCAGGTCCCGGCCAGGGGCCGGCACCGCCTCACCGGCCGCTACGCCTGCTATGACGTATACCGCTGCCGGGACGGCCGCTACCTGGCCGTGGGAGCGCTGGAGCCCAAGTTCTGGCGGGCGCTCTGCGAGGCCCTCGGCCGGCCCGACCTGATCGACGAGCAGTATCTGGAGGATGGGCGCCAGGAGTGGCTGCGGGGCGAGCTGGCCTCCGTCTTCGCCGACCGGACGAGGGATGAGTGGGTGGAGCGGTTGGCCGGCCCGGAGGCGTGCGTGGAGCCGGTGCTGGAGCTGGACGAGGTGGCCCACCATCCCCAGGTGCGGGCGCGGGGGCTGATCCTGGAGCAGCCCACCGGGCTCGAGGTGGCGCCCCCCGTGCGCCTGCGGGCGGACTGGCGGCGCCTGCCTCCGCCCCGGCTCGGGGAGCACACGGCCGAGATCCTGGCCGCGGTGGGCGTGGACGGGGACCGGCTCGACCGGCTGCGGGCGGCGGGCGTGGTTTAGCCGCGATCCTCCGGCCGGGCCGAAAAGGGGTCGTCCGCCGCTGGCGGACCGGCGGTGACCTGGCCCCAGACCCGCTCGACCTCGGCCCGGAGCTGGTCCAGGTCCCCGGTGTTGACGATCACGTACCGGGCCCGGCGCCGTTTCTCGTCGATCGGCATCTGGGCCGCGATCCGCTCCCGGGCCTCGGCCTCGCTCATCCCCCGGAGCTCCACCAGCCGCCGGAGCTGGAGTTCGGGCGGGGCGTAGACGACGATCACCGCGTCCAGGCCCTCCTCGCCGCGGCTCTCGTAGAGGAGGGGGATGTCGAGCACGACCACCGGCTCGCCCCGCCCGGCCGCCTCGCGGACTCGCTCCGCCATCCAGGCCCGGACCAGGGGGTGCACGATCGCGTTCAGGCGCTGCCGGGCCCGGGGGTCCTTGAAAACGATGCTCGCCAGCCGGGCCCGATCGAGCTCCCCCGAGGGCGTGAGCAGGTCCGGCCCGAAGGCCTCCACGATCCGGTCGAGCCCCTCCGAGCCGGGAACCTGGACGGCCCGGGTCGCCTCGTCCGCGTCCACCACGCAGACGCCCTTCGCGCGCAGCATGGCCGCGACCGTGCTCTTGCCGGTGCCGATGCCGCCGGTCAGGCCCACCAGCTTCACGGTGGGGGCCCCGATGGCGGTACTGTCTGGTACCGAGTCGTGGTCACGCTTTAGGATGTTGCCGCAGTGGCAGACGAGGAGAAACTGGACGCGATCGTGGTGGGGGCGGGGCCGGCGGGAACGGCCGCCGCCTACACCATGGCCAGGGCCGGCCTGCAGGTGGCGCTGATCGAGCGGGGCGTGAAGCCCGGCTCCAAGAACGTGATGGGCGGCATCTTCTACCCGCACTACCTGGAGCTGGTGGTGGGCGACGCCTGGCGTGAGGCGCCGCTGGAGCGCCCGATCATCGAGGAGCAGCGCTGGATGATGACGGATCAGGCGGCCATCAGGCTTTTGGGCTACAAGAACCTGCGCAACCGCGAGCATCCGCACTCCTTCTCGGTGCTCCGGGCCCGGTTCGACGCCTGGTTCGCGGGCAAGGCGGAGGAGGTCGGCGCCCTGCTCATCCCCGAGACCGTGGTCGAGGAGCTGATCCTGCGCGACGGACGGGTGATCGGGGTCAGGACCGGGCGCGAGGGCGACCTCTACGCCGACGTGGTGGTGGTCTGCGAGGGCATCGGCCTGGGCAGCCGGCTGCTCGAGAAGGCCGGCCTCAAGCCCCCGCTCAAGCCCAACCAGGCGGCCATGGCGGTGAAGGAGGTGATCGCCCTGGACCCGGCGGTGATCGAGTCGCGGTTCAACTGCGAGCCGGGCGAGGGCGCCTCCATCGAATGCTACGGCTCGGCCACGATGGGGCTGTCCGGATTCATGTTCATCTACACCAACCGGGACACGATCTCGGTCGGCGGGGGGGCCCTCTTGAGCGAACTCTGCGACACCCGGCTCTCCCGCGAGGAGCTGGCGCGACGGACCCCCAATTCCATCCTCAACCACTTCAAGAGCCATCCCGCCATTCGTCCCCTGCTCCAGGGCGGCGAAACCGTGGAGTACCTGGCCAAGATGATCCCCGAGGGGGGGTACCGCGGCATCCCCCGGCTCTATGGCGACGGCTACCTGGTCTGCGGCGATGCCGCCGGCCTCTCCAATCCGGTCCATCGCGAGGGCTCCAACCTGGCCATGGAGAGCGGGCGGATCGCCGGGGAGGTGGTGATCCACGCCAAGGAGAAGGGCGACTTCAGCGCCCGGTCGCTCCGGGAGTACAAGATGCGCCTCGACCGGAGCTGGATCATGGCCGACATGCGCAAGTACGATCGGGCGGTGCCCCTGCTGGAGCACAACCCCCGGATGCTGGGGACCTATCCCGGGCTGCTGGACCGGGCCCTGGACGAGTTCTTCCGCGTCGACGGTGTCTCCAAGTGGGACAAGCAGTCGAAGATCTTCCGCATGCTCCGCAAAGAGGGCGGGGTGCGGATGCTGTGGGACACCCTCAAGGCGGGCTGGACGCTGGCGCGGCCCCTCCACCGCTGAGCGGCGCCCTCAGGTGACGCTGACGCTGATGGCGTGGTAGCCGGTGGCGCCGCCGGGGAAGGTGGGCGCCGGGTCGCGCGTCTGGAGCTGGCCGTGGCCGTCACGGGCGCGGACCATGAGCCTGTACTCCCCCGGCCGGCCGGGGATCCACGTCGCCCGCCAGAGCACCCAGGTGAGCGGTGACAGGGGCGTTGCCAGCTCGGCCGGGGACCACGAGCGGCCGCCGTCGGCGCTCCACTCCACCGCCTGGATCCCCCTGGTCCCGGCGAAGGCGACCCCGGCCAGGGGAACGGAGCCGGGACGCAGGATGGCCCCGTTCCGGGGCGAGTCGATCCGGGAGGTGGTCCTGACCACGGCCTGGGGGTCCCACCCCTGCTCTTCCCAGAAGCCCTCCAGGGGTGTGGCCGCCACCTCGATCTGGTCCAGCCACTTGGGGCCTTTCATGCCGTAGCGACCCGGGATCACCATGCGGGCCGGGAAGCCGTGGGCGGGGAGCAGGGGCTGACCGTCCAGCCGGTAGGCCACCAGGATGGAGGGCTCGGCCAGGGCCGTGGCCAGGGGGAGGGTCTCCGTGTACCCGTCCCGGGCCCGGAAGTTGACCGCCCGTGCCCCCGTGCCCGGCTCCGCCATCGCCAGCAGGTCCCTCAAGGGCACGCCGGTGAAGCGCCCCGTGCTCATCAGCGGGCCGCCCACGTCGTTGCTGATGCACTCCAGGGTGACCGCCTCGGTGACCGGTGGGATGGCGGTCAGATCGGCGTAGGTCAGGTGAAGCGGCCGCCCGACCAGGCCGGTCACCCTGAGGGCCCAACCCGAGACGGGGACGACCGGATCCTGGAAGTTCTTGGTCACCTGGTAGAAGTCCCGGACCGGGGTGATCGCCGGCACCGGGCCGCTCAGCCCCGACTCCGGCGGGGCGAACGCCTGTCGTAGCCAGTCCGGCGCCCGGATCGCCCCGATGAGCACCAAGCCCCCGGCGGCGACACCGGCGGGCAGGAGCCGGAGCAGCCGGCGGCGTCCCGGGTCCACCGTGGCCGTGGGGTCCACCTCCTCGCGCACGGCCCGCCAGGTGGCCGCGTCGACGACGAACACCAGGGCCCAGGCGACCGGGGTGAGCACCCCCCCTCCGCGCAGCCCGAAGAAACCCTGGCCGGTCAGCGGCAGCAGGACCAGGCAGATCAGAAGCCAGGGGACGGCGGCCAGGGCCAGCGTCGCCGCCCCGGCCGAGGAACGGCGGGCGACCGGCTCCGCGACCGCGCCCAGGGCGGTGAGGACGGCCAGCATGGCCAGCAGGAGCCCGATCTCCTCCAGGACCTTGCCGGCGTGCTGGAGGGTGTCGATCAAAAAGCCGAAGAGCGGCCCGGGGAGGTGCGAGAGCAGCGGCTCCTGGACCAGCGCCGGGAGCGGTTGCAGCCCGGCCAGGGCCGCGAGCTCCATGACCGCGATCCCGACGATGCCCCCCACCAGCCCGGCGAGCGCAGCCCGGGTCATGCCAAGAGCCTACTGCGCGGCGGCTGCCGGCGGGCCCGCGCTCGTGATTGAATAGGCCTTCGTGCCGCCACCGCTGACGCCGGAGGACCTGGTCCGCTTCCGCTGGGTCGACCACGTGCGCCTCGGCCCCGGCGGCGATCGGGTCGCGTACCAGGTCGGCTGGGCCGACCTCGAGGCCCGTCGCAACCGGGGGCGGGTGGTCGTGGTCGACCTCGAGGGGGGGCCGCTCCGGGAGCTGGAGGCCGGCTCGGCCCGCGATCACTCGCCGGAGTGGTCGCCGGACGGCACCCGCATCGCCTTTCTGGGGCGGAAGGGGGCCCGGGACCAGCTGTTCGTGGCCGAGCTGGCGAGCGGCCGCAGCCGTCGACTGACGGAGCTGCCGGACGGCGTCCAGGCCGCCCGCTGGTCCCCGGACGGGAACCACATCGCCATCCTGGCCAGGACCCTGGCCGACCCACAGGCGGTGGTGGAGGACCCGCGCCCGGCCGAGGACGAGGAGCAGGCGAGGCGGCCGCCCGTGGCCCGGGTGGTGCGCCGGCTCGACTACAAACACGACGGGTCGGGGTTCGTGGACGGCCGCCATCCCCATCTCTTCCTGGTGCCGGCCTCGGGTGGCGAGCCCCGTCGGCTCACCGCCGGGGCCTGGTCGGTGGAGGGCTTCGACTGGGCCCCGGACGGGCGGGCGATCGTGGTCGCCGGCGACGCCGAGCCGGACGCCGACCTGCGCCGCACGCGCCGGCTCTACGTGATCGACGTCTCCGCCGGGGACGGCGGCGGCCGGGACCCCCGGGAGATCTGCGCCGGCCTGATGCTCTCCTCCCCCGCCTGGTCGCCGCGCGGCGACCTGATCGCCTTCGTGGCGCCGCTGGACGAGAGCGGCGGTCGCCACGAGCGGATCTGGGTGGTGCCCGCCGGAGGGGGAGAGCCCCGGTGCCTGACCGCGGACCTGGACCGGGCGGCGGGCGGCTCTCCTCCCTTCACCGACATGCGGGCCGGGCACGGGTCGCGCCTGGCCTGGTCGGAGGCCGGCGATCGGATCTTCTTCCTGGCCACCGGCCCGGGGGTGGCCGAGCTGTGCTCGGTCGACCTGGAGGGCCGCTGGCGGGTGGAGCTGCCCGCCTCGCGGCGGGTGGTGTACGACTTCGACCTCGGCGGGGGCCTGGTCGTGGCCTGTGTCGCCGATCCCAGCTCGCCGGGCGAGGTGGTGCTGGCCCGGGATGGCGAGGAACGGCGGCTCACCGACGCCAACCCCTGGTTGCGGGACCGCTACCTGGCTCTGCCGGAGCGGCACCTGTTCACCGCCTCCGACGGTCTTCGGATCGAGGGCTGGCTGCTCCGACCTCCCGGGTTCGACCCCGGGCGCCGCCATCCCCTGGTCATGGAGATCCACGGCGGTCCGCACGGCCAGTACGGCTGGACCTTCTTCCACGAGTTCCAGGTCCTGGCCGGCATGGGCTTCCTGGTCTTCTACGTCAACCCCCGGGGCTCCGACGGCTACGGCGAAGCCTTCAAACGGGCGGTGGTGGGTGACTGGGGCGGGGCCGACTATCAGGACCTGATGACCGCCCTGGACCAGCTGATCGAGCGGACCGGGTTCGTCGACACCTCCCGGCTGGGGGTGGCCGGGGGATCCTACGGGGGGTTCATGACCAACTGGATCGTGGGCCACACCGACCGTTTCGCGGCCGCGGTGGCGATGCGGTCGTTGTCCAACCTCGTCAGCGACTACGGACAGGACGACATCGTGCTCTGGAACACGGTCGAGATGGGACCGCCGCCCTGGCCGGACGCGGAGGAACTCTGGCGACGCTCGCCGCTGCGCTACGCGCGTGAGATCCGGACCCCGCTCCTGCTCCTGCACGGGGAGCAGGACCTGCGCTGCCCGATCTCGCAGGCGGAGGAGCTGTTCGCCGCCCTGCGGCTGCTGGGGCGGGAGGTGGAGCTGGTGCGCTTTCCCGGGGAGTCGCACGAGCTGTCGCGGAGCGGACGGCCGGACCGGCGGGTGGAGCGGCTGCGCCGGCTGACGGGCTGGTTCGCGCGGTACCTGGGGCCGGTGGACGCCCCCGCCGGTGCGGCGGTCGCGGCCGGCTGAGCCGGCAGGGGCCACGTCGTTCGGCCGCCACCCCGATCCCGGGTGCGCCCCGTGGTCGCGGCCGACCTCGATCTCCCATGCGGTCCGGGATGACGAGGCCGCGCCCTCCTCGTCTCGGGCTGGCCGGGCTCGACGGGCACGCTCGGGCGCGAACGATCGGTCCTTGGGATCGCCGCACCCGCACCGAGCACGGCCGCAATGGTTACCGAGAGCGTTTGGTGCCTTTCGGCCGGTTGCATTTCCGGCCCGCGGGCCGGCCGCGCAGCACGTGAGGCCGCGTGGGTGCCGGCTCAGCC
>JAJPKS010000413.1 GCA_021323605.1 Bacillota bacterium
CGCCTGGTGGCCACCGCCGACGCCGTGGTCGACAACTTCCGGGCCGGGGTGATGGAGCGGCTGCGCCTGACCCACGCCGAGCTGGCCGCGGTCAAGCCCGACATCGTGACCTGCTCCATCACCGCCTTCGGCGAGAGCGGCCCCTACCGCGACCTGCCCGCCTTCGACCTCATCCTCCAGGCCATGGGCGGGGGGATGTCGATCACCGGCGAGCCGGGCGGGCGCCCCACCCGGGCCGGGATCCCGATCGGCGACCTGGGCGGCGGGATCTTCGCCGCCCTGGCCGTCTGCGCCGCCCTGGTCCGCCGCCAGCGCACCGGCCAGGGCCAGCACATCGACCTCTCCCTGCTCGACGTGCAGGTCTCCCTGCTCACCTACGTGGCCCAGTACTTCTGGACCGACGGCCGGGTGCCGCAGCCGATCGGCTCCGCCCACCAGTCGGTGGTCCCCTACCAGGCCTTCGCCACCGCCGACGGCCACGTGGTGGTGGCGGTCTTCGTGGAGAACTTCTGGGCCCCCCTCTGCCGGGTGCTGGGGTTGGAGGAGCTGATCGAGCGCTACCCGAGCAACGCCGACCGGGTGGCCGCCCGCGAGGTGCTGGTGCCGCTCCTGGAGGAGCGCTTCCGCCGCCGCCCCACCGACGACTGGGTGCGGGAGCTGTGGGCGGCGGGGGTGCCGGGCGGGCCGGTCAACACCGTGGACCGGGTGCTGTCCGATCCCCACGTGCTCCACCGGGGCATGGTGGTGAGCGACGGCCGGCGCAACCTGGTCGGCAACCCGATCAAGACCGGGGCCCCCGACGCCTTCAGCCCGGCCCCGGCCCTGGGCCAGCACAACCAGGAGATCCTGGGGGCGCTGGCGGGATGACCGGCGGGGAGAGGGGCGGCGACCGCCCGGGCGGCGGCCCGGTGCAGGTGGCCTTCGACGTGGGGGGCACCTTCACCGACTTCGTCCTCCAGGACGCGGACGGCCGCCTCCACACCCTGAAGCGCCTGACCACCTACCCCGACCCGGCCCGGGCCTGCCTGGAGGGCCTGGACGAGCTGGTGGCCCGGGCCGGCGTACCCTGGCCGGACCTGGCCCGGGCGGTCCACGGCACCACCCTGGGCTCCAACCTGGTGGTCGAGCGCAAGGCCACGGGCGTGGCCCTGGTCACCACCCGCGGCTTCCGCGACGTCCTCCTGATCGGCCGTCAGAAGCGCTACCAGCTCTACGACCTCCAGATCGAGAAGCCGGCGCCGCTGATCGAGCGCGACCGGATCTGGGAGGTGACGGAGCGGGTGCTCGCCGACGGCATCGTGCGCACCCCCCTGGACGAGGCCGACGCCGCCCGGGTGATCGGGGAGCTGCAACGGCACCGGGTCCGCTCGGTGGCGGTGGTCTTCCTCCACAGCTACGTCAACCCCGACCACGAGCGCCGCTTCGGGCGGCTGGTCCAGAAGCTGGCCCCGGAGATCGAGGTCAGCCTCTCCTGCGAGGTCTCGCCCCAGTTCCGGGAGTACGAGCGCACCTCGACCACGGTGGTCAACGCCTACCTGATGCGGGCCGTGCGCGACTACCTGGACCGGATCGCCGGTCACCTGGTCGGGCGCGGCTACCGGGGCCGCCTCTTCGTCATGCAGTCCGGGGGCGGCATCGCCACCGCCGAGGCCATGGCCCGTCTCCCGGTGCGCATGATCGAGTCGGGGCCGGCGGCGGGGGCGCTGGTGGCGGCCCGCTACGGCCGGCTGGTCGGCCACCCCGACCTGATCGCCTTCGACATGGGCGGGACCACCGCCAAGCTGAGCCTGATCCTGGACGGGGAGCCCCAGATGGTCGACACCTTCGAGCTCCACCGCATCCGCCTCGCCCCCGGCTCGGGCATCCCCATGAACGTCCGCTCCTTGGACCTGGTCGAGATCGGGGCCGGCGGCGGCTCCATCGCCCGCCCCCAGCTGGGCACGATCCAGGTGGGGCCGGACAGCGCCGGCTCCCACCCGGGGCCGGCCTGCTACGGCCGGGGCGGCACCGAGCCCACCGTCACCGACGCCAACCTGGTCCTGGGCTACCTCAACCCCGACCACTTCGCCGGCGGCACCATGCGCCTCGACCCCGAGGCGGCGCGGCGCGCCATCGAGGAGAAGGTGGCGCGGCCACTCGGCCTGAGCCTGGAGGAGGCGGCCTGGGGCATCCACGCCATGGTCAACCTGAACATGGAGCTGGCCACCCGGGTGGTCTCGATCGAACGCGGCTTCGACCCCCGCCGCCTGGCCCTGGTCGCCACCGGCGGCTCGGGCCCGGTCCACGGCTGCCGCCTGGTCCAGGCCCTGGGGATCGAGACCGCCATCCTGCCCGCCGCCTCGGGCGTGGCCAGCGCCATCGGGCTGCTGGTGGCGGAGATCAAGTTCGACGTCTCCCGCACCCTGCTCGGCCGCCTCGACGCCCTGGAGCCGGCGGCGGTGGAGGCGGTCTTCGCCGAGATGGCGGAGGAGGCGGCGGCGGTGATCCGGGACTCGACCGGACGGGAGCCGGTCCGCCTGGTCCGGGAGGTCGACCTGCGCTACGTCGGCCAGGGCTACGAGCTGACCGTGCCCTTCGCCTCCCTGGACACGGTGCGCGCCACCTTCGAGGAGGTGTACGCCCGCCGCTACGGCATGGCCAGCCCGGGCGAGCCGGTGGAGGCCACCACCTGGCGCCTGACCGCGATCGGCCGGCGGCCCCCGGTCGAGTTGCCCGCCTTCGCGCCCGGCCCGGCGCCCCGGCCCACCTACCGGCGGGCCTACTTCCCCGAGCACGAGGGCTGGACCGACACCGCCGTCTACCGGCGCGAGCGGCTCACCGCCGGCACCGAGCTGTGCGGGCCGGCGATCGTGGGGGAGCGGGAGTCGACCACCGTCCTGCCGCCGGGCTTCTCCGCCACCGTCGACCGCCTGGGCAACCTGATCGCCCGGCGCGCGGAGGGGGGCGGGCGGTGAGCCGGCGCCGGGTCGACCCCATCACCCTGGGCGTGGTCTGGGGGGCGTTGCAGTCGATTGCGGTCGAGATCGGCTCCTCGGTGCAGCGGACGGCCTACTCCATCCAGGCCCGCGAGGGTCAGGACTTCTCGGTCGCCGTCTTCGACGCGGCGGGACGCATGACCGCCCAGGGCCCCTACTCGCCCGGCCACATGGGGGCCATGAACTTCGCCATCCGCAACGTGCTCGAGGCCTTCCCGGCCGAGAGCATGCGGCCGGGCGACGTCATCCTCCTCAACGACCCCATGCTCGGCTCCGGTCACTTCCCCGACTTCCTCCTCACCCGCCCCTGCTTCTGGCGCGACCGGCTGGTCGGCTTCGCGGTCAACCTCGTCCACCACACCGACGTGGGCGGCTCCCGGCCCGGCAGCCAGGCGGTGGAGGGGATCTTCGACTACCACCAGGAGGGGCTGCGCATCCCCCCGATCAAGCTCGTCGAGGCAGGGGAGGAGAACGCGGCCGCCCTGGCCATCATCGCCGCCAACTCGCGCACGCCCCGCAACGTGCTCGGCGACCTGCGATCCCAGCGGGCCTCGGTGGCCCTGGGCGAGCAGCGCATCGCCGGGCTCTACGAGCGCTTCGGCCCCGAGGTGGTGGACGCCTGCATCGAGGAGCTGCTCGACCAGAGCGAACGCCGGGTCCGCTCCCGCATCGCCGAGATGCCGGACGGCGTCTACCGCTTCCGGGACCACATGGACGACTACGGGACGGGAACGCCCCCGCTCGAGATCGCGGTCGCGGTCACGGTCGAGGGCGACCGGCTGCTGGTCGACTTCGAGGGCACCTCGCCCCAGACCGAGTCCGGCCTCAACAGCTACTTCAACTA
>JAJPKS010000301.1 GCA_021323605.1 Bacillota bacterium
GCCGGCGCCCAGCAGCCGGCGGAGCAGCGTGGTCTTGCCCGAGCCGAGGAAGCCGCTGACCACCGTCACCGGGCGGCGCTCAGCCACCGGCCAGGTCCTCCAGCAGCTCCTCGTCCAGCGGATCGAGCGGCCGGCCCGCCAGCCGCTCCGCCGCCGGCCACAGCTGACCCAGGTGCTCGACCAGCTGGCTCGCCCCCTTGCGGTTGGAGACCACGTAGCTGGTCGCTCCCCAGTCGTCGTGGACGCCCAGGCCGTAGTGGCCCAGCACGCGGTCGACGAGCCGGATGCGGGCCAGGCGCTGCCGGCGTCGCGGCGTCTCGTTGGCCGCGCTGCCGACCCCGTCCTGGTCGAAGCGCGCCTCGGTCCAGTGCAGGTCGGTGACCAGGTAGCCGCAGAGCACGCACACGGCGGCTCAGCGGGCGCCGGTCGCGGCCTGGGCCAGCGGCCTCCGGGCCCGGAAGTCCTCGGCGATCTCCTCCATCGTCATCCAGCGGGTTCCCTCCCTGGCGTTGATGTAGTCGATGAGCCGCTCCAGCATCAGCAGCACCTGGGGGCGACCCGAGACGTCGGGATGGATGGTGATCGGGAAGACGGCGTAGTCGTACTCGCGGTACACCCAGTCGAACTCGTCCCGCCACATCTCCTCCAGGTGGCGGGGGTTGACGAAGCCGTGGCTGTTGGGGGACTTCTTGATGAACATCATCGGGGGAAGGTCGTCGAGGTACCAGTTGGCCCCGATCTCGACCAGATCGATCTCGTGGCCCCGGACCAGTGGCTTCATCCACTCCGCCGCCTCTTTCGAGTAGTCGATCTTGGTCCAGGTGTCGCCGACGCGGGCGTAGAAGGGCTCGAAGTCGTGGTAGGACTGGCTGTGGTCGTAGCGAAAGCCGTACTTGAGCAGGAGCTCGGCGGTGACGTTCGACATCTCCCACCAGGGGGCGACGTAGCCCCGGGGCCTCCGACCCGACACCTCCTCGATGAGGTCGACGCAGCGCCGGAGGACGTCCTCCTCCTGCTTGGGCGTCATCGCCACCGGGTTCTCGTGGGAGTACCCGTGGGCGCCGATCTCGTGCCCCGCCTCCACGATCATCTTCACCTGCTCCGGGAAGGTCTCGATCGAGTGGCCGGGGATGAACCAGCTGGCCCTGATGCCGTAGCGCTCGAACAGCTCGAGCAGGCGCGGTGTGCCCACCTCGCCCGCGAACATGCCCCGCTGGATGTCGTTGGGGGAGTCCTCACCGCCGTAGGAGCCCAGCCAGCCGGCGACCGCGTCGATGTCCACCCCGAACGAGCACAGGATCTCCTTGGCCATTCCCGCACCTCCTCCAGACGATTCTCGTCCCGGCTAGACGGCGATGCCCTCCAGCGTCTGGCCGGGCCGGATACGACGGGCGCCGAACAGGGTGAGCCCGGAGAGCACGACCGGCAGGGCCCCGCCCAGGCCGGCGGCCACGGGGAGGGAGAGGCCCGCCCCCAGCAGCCCGGTCAGGAGCGCCGCCCCGATGATGGCCCCGATCGGCCCCATGGCGTTGATGAAGGCGGCCCCCGTGCCCCGGGCCCGGGTGGGATAGGACTCCCCCATGTAGCCGAAGAGCGCCGAGTAGGGACCGATGATGAAGAACAGCCCGATCATGTAGGCGACCAGGACGGGGACGTTGCCCTGGGCCCAGAAGAGCATGGCGGTGTAGGCCAGCCCGGCCAGGATCCAGCCGATGGCGATGGTCTCGCGCCGTCCGATGATGTCCCCGACGTAGCCGTGGACGATGTAGCCCACGTAGGAGAGGGCGTTGGAGAGCACCAGGAAGAGCAGGGCGTTCTCCATGCTGATGTGCTTGCCCTGGGTGAGCACGGTGGTGGCCAGAACCACGAAGATCTGGATCCCGATCCAGTTGAGCAGGAACGAGAGCCCCAGCCACACCGTGTGCCAGCGCTCGTCCGCCTGGAAGAGCTGGACGTAGCTGAAGTGCTTGGCCTTGTCGGTGTCGACGCCGTGGGCCGTGCCGAAGACGCGCGCCTCCTCCGTCCTTCCTTCCCT
The DNA here is from genome assembly GCA_021323605.1 of Bacillota bacterium. Classification (GTDB taxonomy): domain Bacteria; phylum Chloroflexota; class Dormibacteria; order Dormibacterales; family Dormibacteraceae; genus CADDZO01. The sequence goes on from JAJPKS010000301.1 coordinate 2,036, forward strand.
GAGCAGCCGCCGGACCCGCTGCGCAGCCCGAAAGCGCGGGGACTCGGGAAGCCTGGTGGCGAGGATGGCGATGAGGATGATGGGGAAGGTCGCCACCGCGAAGGTGCCCCGCCAGCCGATGACCGGCAACAGGAGCGCGGCCACCCCGGAGGCGAAGAGGACCCCGATCGGCCAGCCACCCTGGACGAAGCTGTAGAGGAAGCCTCGTCGCTCGGCCCCGTACAGCTCCGAGAGGTAGGTGGTGTTCACCGCTTGCTCCGAATACCCGAAGCCGGAGAGAGCCCGCACCACCACCAGATAGACGGGATTGAAGGTCAGGGCGGCGAGGCCCGAGCTGAGGGCGGCGCCGGCCGTGGTCAGCACCAGGGCCAGCCGGCGACCCAGGTAGTCGGTCATCGGCCCCACGGTCAGGGAGACGAAGAAGGTTCCCACCGCCACCCAGGTGGCGACGAAGGTGCTGAAGGCCGTCGACCAGCCGAAGTCCTTGGCGATCAGCGGCAGCAGCGTCCCGAACAGGATGTAGTCGTAGACCGAGAGCATCCAGGCCAGGAACGCCACGATCGACACGTAGACGACCTGTCGCGTGCTGACGCCCGGGACGGTCGCCGGGCTCACCTCGGTTGCCACGATTGACCTCCAACTCGCTTCCGATCCGCCTTCCAACCCGCGGTGCCGGTCGCGCGGGCGCCCCTGGCCACCGAGGATGGCCACACGCCTCCGGCACCTTTCCTCACGGCACGGCCGACGCCGGCACCGTCCCCGGAGCGGCCCTCCAAGAGGATCTGATAGCAGTTGTAACGTCGATTGTGACATCGGTCAACATATCAGCAGGCGAAGTCCGTCCCGTCGTCGGGGCCGCGATCGCGAGCCATCGCCCGAGCCAGGGGTGAAGGACGGCCACGAGGTCGGCGATGGACGTGGCCGGCAGGGGACGCCGACGGTAGATTGGAACGTCCCCACCCATGCTGGGACCCTACCGCACGCTCTTCGACGCCCCGGGGGCCGCCTCCTTCTGCCTCGCCGGCTTCCTGGCCCGGATCACCATGTCCACGGTCGGGCTCGGCATCGTGCTGGTCGTCTCCGGGCTCCGCGGCGGCTACACCCTGGCCGGCAGCGTGGCCGCCGCCTACGCCCTGACGGGGGCGCTGGCCGCATCCCGGGCCGCCAGGCTGGCCGACCGCCACGGCCAGGCCCGGGTTCTCCCCTTCAGCACCGCGTTGCTCGCCGTCGGCGTGCTCGCCCTGGTGGGCTGCGCGGCGTGGGGGGCGCCGGCCTGGACGCTGTTCCTCGCAGCCATCGTCGCCGGCGGCGGCAACGCCTCCGTCGGCGCGCTGGTGCGGGCGCGCTGGACCCGGCTCTACCGGGGCAGCCCTCTGCTCCACACCGCCTACTCGCTCGAGGCCGTGATCGACGAGCTGGTCTTCATCGCCGGCCCCATCGTCGTCACCGTCCTCGTCACCCGGGTCGACGCCGTGGCGGGGTTGTTGGTGGTGCTGGCGATCGCGGTGGCCGGTCTGCTCTGGCTGGCGGCCCTGCGTGCCACCCAGCCCGAGCCCGGCCGGAACGACGGGCGGGTCCGCTCCGTCCTGCGCCTGCCCACCATCGCGGTGCTGGTCGCGGTCATGGTGGCCCTGGGCACGGCCCTGGCCTCGACCGAGGTGATCACGGTCGGCTTCGTGTCGCAGGCGGGCCACCGCGAGCTGGCGGGGGCGGTTCTGGCCTGCTGGGCCCTGGGCAGCGCCCTCGCCGGCCTGGGGTACGGAGCGCTGCCGGTGCGCGGCTCGCTCCGCCGCCGCTTCCTGGCCTGCGTCACGGCGGCCTGGCTGATCTCGTTCTTGCTCCTGCTCCCCACCTCGGTGGCGGGGTTGACGCTGGCCCTGTTCATCTGCGGGCTCTCCATCGCACCCACCCTGATCACCCAGGTGGGTCTGGTCGAGGCCGCGGTCCCGCCCGGCGCCCTGACCGAGGGCATCGCCTGGACCACGACCGCGCTCGCCCTGGGCGCCGCCGCCGGCAACGCCGCCGGGGGTTTGGCGGTGGACCGGCTGGGTCCTCACCTCGCCTTCTCCGTCCCCGTCCTCGCCGGCGCCGCGGCCCTGGCCGCCACCGTGGCGGGCGCCCGATGGCTGGCGCCGGGCCCCCGGCCCTTCCGGCCCGCGGACGAGGTCATCGGTCCGGGCTGAGACGCGCCGGGCCATCCCCGCCGGCACGCCGATCATCCCGCACCGTTTCACCGACGTGCGACGGACTCTCATCACCGCTGCCCGCGGCCGACGCGGCGGCGGTGGCCCTCGGGAGAGGTCGGGACGTCCCGAACGCCACCTGACATACCGGACGTCCAGAGACGTCTCCATCGTGCGGGTTGACAACGTCGTTGGAGGCAGCCACGCTCAATCGTGGCAGAGGGCGGCTTGAACGGAGAGAAGGCGATGAGAAGGGATCGAATCAGCGATCTGGGAGGGATCGCGAGCGAGGAGTAGGTGACATGATGATCCACATCAGCTTGATGGCTGAGCTGGTGATCGTTTTGTCGTCACTGCTGATCGGGGTGGTCACAGGCATACACCTCGGCCGACCCAGGTGGTAAGGACGACGAGGAGAGCGGGGATCGGCCAAGGCCATCCAGCCTCTCCCCGCCCTCCTCACGTCTGACTCACTTCCTGCGCTCACCTGCCGGGATTCGGACCGGCAGCGCTGCGCCGATCCCGGACGTGCGAGCTGGATCGACCGACCCGGGCCGGACGCCGACCGCTGGGCCGTGGTCCCGGGGCCTCCGGCGCGAAGATCAAGGGTCGAGCGATTGGATCTGCAACTCCCAGCTGTAGGCGCGATGGCCAGGTCGATCCAGGTGAAACGTGTAGGTGACCCGTCCGTCGTCGTCTTCGACGACCGTGGGCTGAAGGGCGGGGACGGGGGGACTGGTCCTCACCTCCGGATCGCGCATCCCCGGTGGGAACCGGAAGATCACGGCGATGGACCCCCAGTCCACGTTCTCCAGGTGGTCGAGATCCAAGCTCGTCTCGTCGCGATGGGTCGACCGAAGCATGTTCCAGACGCCCACCCACGACCAGGTGACCTCGATCGAGACACGGGGGAGTTCTCGGTCGAAGAGAAGCATCGCCCACATCTTGCCCGAACGCTGCCCGAGGTACAGGGGATGGAGTCGACGCCTTTCCCCGCCGTCGAGGACCTGGTATGCCTCCAGTCGTTCGAGCTGCTGGATGGTGGCCTTGTACGGCACCAGCTCCCCAGAGGGGCCGATCGCGATCAGCCACCAGAGGAAGGTCTGCCCATCGACCGACTCCACCAGCCATCGCTCCAGCGTGCAGTCCCGCTCAGGAACGTCACCGATGTCGTACTGAATCGTGTGACTGCTCACGTGGAGGGGAATCGCCCCGTGCTCGACGACGCGCCACAGTGCAGCCGCGTACCGCAGCCGCTCGCGCTCGGCGTCCTCGAGCCGACGTCGCGCCTCGGCCAGCTCCGACTCCAGGGCCGAGAGCCGACCCGACCCGGAGATCGACGACAGGTCCCACAGCGCCTCCTCGCCCCTATCCAGCAGCTCGGCCAGCTTCCGCCGGTACTCTCTCCGCGGAAGCCGTCCCGGGCTGATCCAGCGGTCGACGGTCTTGACATCCACCCTCAATCGTTTCGCGATCTCGGCGTGGGTGAGTCCGGCAGCCACGATGGCCTCCCGAAGCCGCTGGTTCGCCATCAACCGGAAAGGGATGTCCCCAGACGTCTACGGACGCCCCCGGCCGTCTTCGACCCACGGGGACGCCGGCGACCACCC
>JAJPKS010000462.1 GCA_021323605.1 Bacillota bacterium
AGATGGAGGTGGGTGCCTGCGGCGAGATGGCGGGGACGCCCGAGGGCGCGGTCTTCCTGGTCGGGGTGGGAGTGGGCTCGCTGAGCATGGGGCTGAGGGCGATGGAGACGGTGGCGGAGGCCCTGGCCGGGGCCGGCCGGGACGGTTGCCGGGAGGCGGCCGCCGCCGCCCTCGACGCCGCCACCGCGGCCGAGGCGAGGGCGGCCCTGCGCGCGGCCTTCGCACCGGCCTGAGCGGTCGCGGCGCGAGCCGGGCCTCACCGCCGGGTGGCCGGACGTCACGGGCGCCCGCCTATCCCTTCGCCGGTGGCTCCGGCGTCGTCGCCGTCCGGTGGTGACCCTACGGCGACCTCTCACCGCACGATGTCGCCCCACTCCCGTGGGCACGGGGGCAGGCGACGCCCGAGAGAAGGGCAGGTGTCGAGGTCGCCGGAGGGAAGCGTCCGTTTGCCTCCGGCGTGGTAAGCTGCGGTCGCGTGCTCAGCACGGTAGCATCCGGGTGAATGGCATGGCCGTAGCGCTGGCCGGTCGGATCGAGGTGGAGCAATCGCCCTCGGGGCCCAGGGAGGACGACCATTCCCACCTCAGAGGACCGTACGTCGGGATCGCGAGCTTCGACGGCCGGCAATGGTCCTCGCTGTGCCCTGAACTGGACATCGCGTCCGTGGGCAGCACGGCCGAGGAGGCGATCGACAACCTCGTACAGGCCGTCATCGAAGCCGTCCGGTTCGCCGAGGACGAAGGCATCGATCCCGGGCAACCGGTACCGCCGGCAGAACTCCGGCGTTTCCTGGTGAGCAGCCAGGCGCCCTACTTCGTGCGCCAGTTCTACGTCAGCTGACCGGCATCGCGAGCCCGGCTTCCCATGCCCTGGACCACGGATGACGTCGTGCGACTCCTGCTGAACCATGGGGGCGTGCTCCAACGGCATGGGGCCAAGCACGACATCTACAGACTCCCGGGAGCGTCTCGACCGGTGAGCGTCCCTCGACATCGCGGAGACCTGCCGGAGGGAACCGTCCGGTCGATCCTTCGTCAGGCTGGGATCGACCCCAAGGAGGCCGGGCATCACCAATGAACCTGCGTGCCGCGTTCCTCGCGCAAGAGGCGATACAGAACTCCGATGGCACCTTCATGGTGTGGCGAGGCGGCGTCGACAACTTCGGGGTCCTGACCTTTCCGGCCCTGCTGCACGTCTACGTGGTGCTCAGGTTCGAGGCCGACGCCGAGGAGAGCCGACAACTCTACCGGCTTCGCATGCGGGTTACCCATCAGACGGTGGAAGGCTCGTGGCAGGAGATCCCGATCGCGTTCAAGGAACCACCCTCCCCGGACCAGAAGTCGTACCTGAACCTCCTGATGAACGTCAACTTCGGGGTCCGAGGTCCGGGACCGGGCCGAGTGGAGGTGGCCATCGACGACGTGCTGATCGCACCGGCGCTCGCCTTCCAAGTCAACCAGATGCAACCGCCCCCCGGCTTTCCCCTCCCACCCCGCGCCGCCGGCTGAGCACCACCTCGGAACTCGGCCGGCGGTACATCGGAGCCATGGGCGCCCCGCCAGCCGGGTGACCTGGAACCGTCCCCGTCCACGACGGGACACCGCCAGGTGCGGAACCACGTCGGACGCCGGCCGGGCGCCGCATCGCCGCCGCTCCAGCCGCGGCACCTTCCGGCCGTCCCGGCCATGGAGGCGGCGGAGGCGGTGTCAGATCGCGTTCGGGCGGCTCGGGCCGAGGGGAAGCCGGGGGAGGCCCACCGCCGCCCTCCCCTCGACCGCCGTGAGGGCGAACCTCGGAGGCGAGGCCGCCGACCGGTTGGCCGCGGCGGGCCGCTGGCCGGCGCGGGGGTGGCCACGACCGGTGGGCCACCTTCGGTCTGGGGTCGCCATCCTCGCCCGCCCCGACACGATGGATCCAAAAAACCCGCGGGTTTTTTGGGATCTTTCTGAAAAAACCCGCGGCTAATCTACGACAGCCGTATGGTCGTCAATGAGGGCAGGTTGGCGAGGCGGTCCGCCGCGACAGTCCCTGGTGGCGCGCCAGCGACTGGAGCACGCGGGATCCGTACCTGAGAGACGCCGACGCAGCGGGTATCGAGTGCGATCCCGATCCTCTGAGCGACCTCTGGCCCGGTGGCCTGCACATGCTCGACGGGCCCCGGCGGGTCGGCAAGACGGCGTCGATTCGCCGCACGGTGCGGAGGTTGCTCGACAAAGGGGTCGAACCCCTGCGCGTCGTTCACGTGAGCGTCGACGGATGGCAGGCGAACCGGCTCGGGAGCTCTACGAGTACGTGGTGCGTGTCCTCACCAGCTCCATCCGGCAGGGTCCCAGGTACCGGTTCATCGACGAGATCACGACCTGTCGGGGTGAGTGGTGGACGGTGATCGAGAACCTTCGCGACCACACCGGGCTCCGTGACGACTGTGTGGTCCTGACCGGTTCGTCCAACGGCAACCTGGGCCAGGCCATGAAGGCGTTCGCCGGCCGCCGCGGCCCGGTGCCCGATCCTGACCGGGCGCTCCTTCCCATGAGCTTCGGATCCTTTTGCCGGAGCGTCGGCGCATCCGTCCCATCGGTCACCGCGCTGCGGGCCGACGAACTCATGTCCCGCCGGGCCCGCGACGTCTGGCTGGGCCTCGCCCCGCACACGGACGATCTGTCCGCCGCATGGCAGGCATACCTCGAGGTCGGCGGCTATCCGAGCGCCGTCGCCGATTGGCGCCGCTCCAACACCGTTGAAATCCACACCTGGCGCGCCCTCTGGGACGTGGCGCGGGGGGATGCGATCACGAGCGGGATCGGCGAGTCCGTGCTCGGCGCCATCTTGCAGGGTGTCGCCGATCGATTGACCAGCCTCGTCTCGCTCGACGGCCTGGCGGGCGAGGTCGGCATGGGCCGGGACGCGTTACAGGCCCGGCTCGGCGCCCTCATCGCCGGCTTCCTGGTCTGGCCCTGCCCACGGGCCGACGCGACCGGCCACGTGGATCGGCGCAAGCAGCGCAAGCTCTACTTCCTCGATCCGCTGGTCGCGCGCCTGCCCGAGTTCGTGTACGGCCGTCCCCACATCGAGATCACGAAGCTCAACGAGCAGCAGGTCGGCGTGGCTCTCCTCCAGTGGTGTGAGACGGTGCGACGTGGCTCCGTTCGCTCCGATGAGTGGATCGCACACGACCGGGGCTCGTCAGGAGAGATCGACTTCGCGGGTCGCTGCCCGGACACGCTCTCCCGGATGACGCCCATCGACGGGAAGTACGTGTCCGATTCGTGGCGGCGCCAGGCACTCGGCATCCGTAACTCGCCCCTGGGGCGTGGCATCCTCGCCACGCGAGACGTACTGGACGTGACGCAGGACAGCCCGGTGTGGGCCGTCCCGGCGTCGTTCATCGCCTACGCGCTCAGCGAGAGCTGAGGGGCTCGCCACCTCGCAGGCACCGACACGATGGAGCCGAGATGGCGATCGCCGGGTCACACCGGGCGCTGCGCTACCGGCCACGTTCGAGTCGGTACTGGAGGCCCGGTCGCCGGAGGCAGGGCACGATCTCCGCCTGATGGACGCCACCCGCGGTGCCCTGGTGGAGGGGGAGACAGGTGCGGCCCGGGGCTCAGGCGCATCGGCGCGGGCGCCGGGCCGGCGCCCCTGGAGGATCTCTCGATCCGTTGCCGCTGAGTGATCAGTAGTCATCAAGCGGCACCCCTCACGGGGTTGCCCTCGCGGGTTCCCCCATCGGAACCCCCTCATATGGGGTCCCCATGAGGCCGGCCTCGTGGGTCCCCTTACCACACTCATACTCACTCGATGGCCAGCAGTCTCCAGCCCTCCCACCGGCTCGCCGCCACCGCGCCGGCGGCGAGCCGGGCGCGTACCCGGAGATCGCAGGCGGCGGCCGCACGGGTGGTGGTGAGGCGATGCCCGATCGAGGCGGGTCGCCGCCGGAGCTGTGGGAGGCGGTGCGGAGCCGGCACCTGCCCCG
>JAJPKS010000130.1 GCA_021323605.1 Bacillota bacterium
ATCGCCTACCGGATCGCCGCCCACGCCGCCGACCTGGCCAAGGACCATCCCCGGGCCAGGGAGTGGGACGACGCCCTCTCCCGGGCCCGGTTCGAGTTCCGCTGGGAAGACCAGTTCAACCTCAGCCTCGATCCCGTCACCGCCCGCTCCATGCACGACCAGACGTTGCCGGCGGCGCCGGCCAAGCGTGCCCACTTCTGCTCCATGTGCGGCCCGAAGTACTGCAGCATGCGCATCACCCAGGACCTGCGGGCCACGATCGAGGCCGGGATGGCGGATCGCTCGGCCGAGTTCCTGCGCGGGGGCGCGGCCATCTACCGGCCGGAGCCGACGGCGTAGACGCTTCGGTTGGTGCCCTCCCTCGTCTCGTCGTTGCGGGCACCCCGGGCCGCGCCGGAGTCGCGGCCCGGGACGCCGGCCGAGCTGAAGTTGCGGCACCATGGTGAACGCAGATGAGTGCCCGGAGGTCGTCGGCCGCCCGCTCCACCCGCCGCTTCACCCACGTTCGCCTCCAGAACTGGCGCAACTTCAGCCGGGTCGACCTCCCGCTCCAGGAGCGGAACTTCCTGGTCGGTCCCAACGCCTCCGGCAAGTCGAACTTCCTCGACGTCTTCCGCTTCCTGGGCGACCTGGTCGCGGTGAGCGGTGGCCTCGGCCACGCCGTGGCCAGGCGCGGAGGGGTCTCGGAGATCCGGTGTCTCGCCGCCAAAGCCAACCCCAACATCGGGATCGAGGTCGAGATCGGGGGTGACGCCGAGGAGCCCTGGAGGTACCGGCTGGTCTTCGGACAGGACCCGGTCCGCCACCTCCTCCAGGTCAAGGAGGAGGTGGTCCACCGGGGCGGCCGGGAGGTGCTCCGCCGGCCCGACGAGCAGGACCAGGGGGACCAGGAGCGACTGCGCCAGACCCACCTCGAGCAGGTCACCGCCAATCGGGAGTTCCGGCCGATCGCCGAGTTCTTCCGCTCGATTCGCTACTACCACATCGTCCCCCAACTGGTCCGGGGGTCGGAGCGCTGGGAGTCGCCCGAGGTCGACCCCTACGGCGGCGACTTCATCGAGCGGGTGCTGGAGGTGCCCCTCCGGACCCGGACGGCGCGGCTACGGCGCATCCAGAAAGCCCTGACGGGGCCCCCACGAAGCTGGCTTCGTGGGGCACCCCTGACCGCAGCCGTGCCCCAGCTCTCCCAGCTGGTGGCCGAGCGCGACAGCCGCGGCATCGCCCACCTGCGCGGCCGCTACCAGCACTGGCGGCCACACGGCAAGTGGCAGACCGAGTCGCAGTTCAGCGACGGGACGCTCCGTCTCCTGGGCCTGCTCTGGTCGCTCCTGGACGACGCCGGGCCGCTGCTCCTGGAGGAACCGGAGCTCTCCCTGCATCCCGCGGTGGTGCGTCACATCCCGCAGCTGATGGCTCGGCTCCAGGAGACCAATCCCCGGCAGCTGCTGGTCAGCACCCACAGCGCCGACCTCCTCCAGGACGAGGACATCGCGCCCGACGAGGTGCTGCTCTTCATCCCCTCGGACCGCGGGACCGAGGTCCAGTCGGGAGCCTCCATCGAGCGGGTGCGACAGCTCCTCGAGGCCGGGGTCCCCATGCCCGAGGTGGTGCTGGCGGAGACCCAGCCGGAGAACGTGATCCAGCTCCCCAGCTTCGCGGGGTGAACGTGGTCGACCTGCTCGTGGAGGGGGCGGTCGAGGAGGCCATCCTCCGGAGGCTGGTGCCGCAGCCGGCATGCGGCCAGGTCGGGTGTGGGGACCGAGGCCTGGCCGATGGCCGACGCCAGGGGCCTGGTGGGATTCCTGCGGACCTCCACCGACATCGTCGTGGCATGGTGCCGCGGCCGGACAGCGGCGCCCTCACCGCCATCCGAGGCCTGGAGAACTCCGGATAGGGATGGGATGACATCGGCCGTCCTTCCAGGACGGCCCTGCCGCCGTCGACCTGCGCCACGGCCTACCATCCAGCCATGGCACGCGTCAGGGCGAACGGCCTCGAGTTCGAGTACGACACCTTCGGCGACCCGACGGCGGCCCCGCTCCTGCTGATCATGGGCCTGGGCGCCCAGATGATCGCCTGGGACGAGGAGTTCTGCGAACTCCTGGCCGGGCGGGGCTTCCACGTCATCCGCTTCGACAACCGCGACTGCGGGCTCTCCAGCGCGCTCGACCACCTATCCACCCCGGACCCCCTGGCGGTGATGGCCGGCGAGGCCCGGCCGCCCTACACGCTGGAGGACATGGCCGCCGACGCGGCCGGCGTGCTGGAGGCGCTGGGGGTGCCGGCCGCGCACGTGGTCGGCGCCTCCATGGGAGGGTTCATCGCCCAGGTCATGGCCATCCGGCACCCCGACCGGGTCCTCAGCCTGACCTCGATCATGTCCGGGCCGGGTGGGATGCGGGACAACGTCCACGGCACCCCGGAGGCCACCGCCGTCCTCACCCAGCGGCCGCCCTCCGACCGGGAGGGCATGATCGAGCACGGGGTGCGGGTCAGCCGGGTCTTGTGGGGCGTCCACTTCGACGAGGAGGAGGCCAGGCGTCGCCATACGCGCGCGGTCGACCGGGCGGTGCACGTGGAGGGGACGCAGCGTCAGCTGGCGGCGATCGCCGCCGCCTCCTCCCGGGTCGAGGCCTTGGGCCGGCTGCGCATACCGGCCCTGGTCGTCCACGGCGAGGCCGATCCGCTGCTGCCGGCGGAGAACGGGCGGCGGACGGCCGCCGCCATTCCCGGGGCGCGTCTCCTGCTCCTGCCGACCATGGGTCACGACCTGCCCCGGGTCTACTGGACCCCGATCGTGGACGCGATCGCGGAGACGGCGGCCCGGGCGGATGCCCGCATCCCACCTCGGGCCGGGGGGCCGGCGGCGCCGGGCTCGTAGACTCGCCCTGGGCGGCGGACGTCGCGCCGCCGCGAGAGCCGATGGTCGAGTTCTATCAGGGCATGGTCGGGGGGACCGGCCGGGGGCCACTCCTGTGGCTGCTGATCGGGCTCCTGCTCAGCTTCGCCGTCACCCGTCTGGTGACGCGCCGGATCCGCGCCGGCTCGGCCGGGCTCAAGAACTGGGAGCTCGGCGGCGTCCACGTCCATCACCAGGTGTTCGGCATCCTCCTCGTGCTGATCAGCGGCGTGCTCAAGTTCGCCTATCACCCTCCCCCGCCCTGGGTCGAGGCGCTGGGTGGGAGCTTCGGGATCGGCATGGGCATGACCCTCGACGAGTTCGCGCTCTGGCTCCACCTGGACGACGTCTACTGGTCGCCGGAGGGTCGGCGTTCCATCGACGCCGTCTTCGTGGCCGCCGCCGTCACCGGGCTCCTGCTCCTGGGCCTCAACCCGCTGGACGTCTCCGGGGCGGCCGGGGCGGCCCTGGGCGTCGCCGCCGCCATCCTGGTCGTGAACCTGCTGCTCAGCACGATCGTCGCGCTCAAGGGGAAGCCCATCCTCGCCGTCCTGAGCCTGGTGGTGCCGGTCCTGGCCTTGGTCGGGGCGATTCGACTGGCCAAGCCCACCTCGCCCTGGGCTCGCTGGCGCTACCCCGAGGGCTCGACCAGGCTGGCCCGGGCCCAAAGGCGCTTCGGGCTGCGCTACCAGCGGCGCTGGGATCGCCTTCGCGATCTCATCGGCGGGGCCCCGTCGCCGCCGGCCGGAGGTGCGGGGCGATGATGCGGCTCAGCCGCCCCAGTCGGGGAGCAGGCGGAGCTGCTCCACCCGGCGCGCGGCCGGGGCGTAGCAGTCGGCGAAGTAGTCGAGCAGCATGCGTCGGGCCGAGAACCGGGTGACGGTGTGGCGAATGGAGGCGCGCATCATGGCCAGCCAGCGGACCGGCAATCCGCGCTCGTCGCGCTCGTAGAAGCTGGGTACCACCTCCCGCTCCAGCAGGCGGTAGAGCGCCTCCGCCTCGGCGTCGTCGTCGGCCTCCGGGTGGTCGATGGTCGCCCCCGAGGGGATGGCCCAGCCGGCGTCCGGGCGGTAGCCCTCGTCCCACCAGCCGTCCAGCACGCTCAGGTTGAGGCCCCCGTTGGCGCCCGCCTTCATGCCCGAGGTCCCGCTCGCCTCCAGGAAGCGACGGGGGTTGTTCAACCAGACGTCGCTGCCCCGCACCAGGGCCCGGGCCACGGCCATGTCGTAGTCCTCCAGGAACAGGACCCGGGGCTCCGCTCGGGCCAACCGGACGACGTCGCGGAGGATGGCCTTGCCGCCCTCATCGGCCGGGTGCGCCTTGCCGGCGAACACGAACTGCGTCGGGCGCTCCCGGTGGTGGAGCAGGCGCAGCAGCCGTCCCCGGTCCCGGAGCAGCAGGTTGGCCCGCTTGTAGGGCGCGAAGCGACGGCTGAAGCCGATGGTCAGGATCTCGGGGTCGAGCGGTGCCCGGGCCCGTCGCCGGGCGAGTTCGGCCAGCTGACGTTTCAGCTCGAGGTGACAGGCCCACAGCTCGTGGTCGGGGATGCGGTCGATGCCCGCCCAGCGGGGGTCGTCGGGGTCCAGGTCCCACCATTCGGGGTCCACGAACCGTCGCAGCAGGGCGGCGATCTCCGGAGCCACCCAGGTCGGCATGTGCACGCCGTTGGTCACGGAGTAGATCGGGACCTGCGACTCCGGGAGCCCGGGCCAGGCGTCTTTCCAGAGGTGGCGGGAGACGGCGCCGTGGAGCCGGCTCACCCCGACCGCGTGATCGGCCATGCGCAGGCCGACGTAGGTCGTGCAGAGCGGCTCCCGGGGATCGCCCGGCTGCCGGCGCCCCAGGTCCATGAAGCGCTCGAAGCTGAGGCCGACCTCGTGCAGGTAGGGGCCCAGCAGCTCGTAGACCAGCCCTGGCTCGAAGTAGTCGCTGCCCGCCGCGACCGGGGTATGGGTGGTGAAGACGAACCCGGCCCGGGCGACGAGGCGTGCCTCCTCCAGGGTCATCTGGCGGCTCTGTCGCAGCTCCCGCATGCGCTCGATGGCGAGCAGGAAGCCGTGGCCCTCGTTCATGTGGAACACGGTCGCCCCCACGCCCATGGCCCGCAGCGCCCGCATGCCACCGATCCCGAGCACGATCTCCTGCCGTAGCCGCCGGGCCGGCTCGGGGACGTAGAGCCGGTCGGTGATGGAGCGCAGCTCGGAGGGGTTGCCCTCCAGGTCGGTGTCCAGCAGGAAGAGGGAGACCCTGCCCACCTGGGCGCGCCAGACTCCGACCCGTACCTGGTCGGAGCCCAGCGGGCAGCCGACCTCGAGCGGTCCCGAGCTGCCCGTGACCCGGCGCAGGGGCAATTCCTCGAACACGTTCTCCGGGTAGACCTCGTACTGGCCGCCCTGGTCGTCGATGCGCTGGCGGCCGAAGCCCTGGCGGTAGAGCAGACCGACCCCGACCAGGGGCAGGCCCAGGTCGCTTGCCGCCTTGAGATGGTCGCCGGCCAGTACCCCCAGGCCGCCCGAGTAGATGGGGAGGGCCTCGGCGAGGCCGAACTCCAGGGAGAAGTAGCCGACCAGCAGCGGGCGCGGGCGTCCAGGGGGCGGGGGACGCGCGTCCGGTACGCGGAGGACGCGGCCCGAGCCCGCTCCAGCGCCTCGACGACCTCGGGCCGGGCCAGGGCCCGTTCCACCCCCTCGACGCCCAGTCGGAGCAGGAGCAACACCGGGTTGTGGCCCGTCTCCTCCCAGGCCTCGGGGTCGAGGGCGGCGAAGCAGTCCTGGATCGCCGGCTCCCAGGTCCAGGTGAGGTCGAGGGCGAGTTCACGAAGCTCGTCGAGGAGGACTGCGGTGGCCGGCACGAGGGGGAATGTTAGGCCCGGGGACGGGGACCGGGCAGCACCCCAGGGGAGTGCCCGGGTCGCGCCGACCCGGCGGGGGATCGCCGGGCCGGCACACGGGGCGACGTGACCGCCCCGTGCGGGTCCGCCGCGGGGATAATATGAGTGTTTCTACTAAATGAGAGTTTCTCTCAAAAGAAGGAGGCACTCATGAAAGGGACTCGCAGGTGGTGGGCGCTGGGAGGGGTGCAGCTGGCCGTGCTGGCGGTGGGCCTCGACCTCACCGTCCTCAGCGTGGCGCTGCCCACGCTCGCGGTCGCGCTTCACGCCTCGGAGACGGACCTCCAGTGGTTCTCCTCCGGCTACGCGCTCGTGCTGGCGGCGGCGATGCTGCCGGCGGGGCTGCTCGGCGACCGCTACGGCCGCAAGAAGGTGATGCTCGCCGCCCTGGCCCTCTTCGGGGCGGGCTCGGCGGCCTGCGCCACGGCACCTTCGGCGGGCGCCTTTCTCCTCGCCCGGCTGGTGCTGGGGCTCGCCGGCGCCGGTGTCGTCGTGATGGCCGTCTCCGCCCTGGTCGTGCTCTTCGATCCTGAGGAGCGGCCGCGGGCGGTGGCGATCTGGGGGGCCGCCAACGGGCTGGCCCTGCCCATCGGCCCCATCCTGGGCGGCTGGCTGTTGAGCCACGCCTGGTGGGGATGGGTCTTCCTGATCAACGTGCCCATCGCCCTGCTGGGCCTGGTGGTGGGGCTGGCGCTGGTGCCGGAGTCGCGGGCCGCGGAGCGCCCGGGGCTGGACCCGGTGGGGGTGGCCGCCTCCGGTGCCGGCCTGGCAGGCGTCACCTACGGACTGATCGAGGCGGGCCGGAACGGCTGGGGGAGCGCCGTCGCGGTCGCGCCCATGGCCGGAGGGGTCGTGGTGCTGCTCGGCTTCCTCCTCTGGGAGCGACGGCTCGCCCGGGTCCCCGGCGGCCGGCCGTTGATCGACCCGGGGCTGTTCGGCTCGGCCGCATTCACCTGGGGCGTGGTCCTGGTGACCATCGGCACGCTGGTCCTGGTCGGGGTGCTGTTCGCGATGCCGCAGTACTTCCAGGCGGTGGAGGGGAGGGACGCCATGGGCTCCGGCCTGAGGCTGCTGCCCCTGGTCGCCGGGTTCGTGGCCGGCCTCCTCCCGGCCGCCTCTATTGCCCGGTGGCTGGGCTCGAAGCTCACGGTGGCGCTCGGCTTCGGCGTGCTGGGCGCCGGGCTGCTCGCCGGCTCCGACACCGGGGTGGGGTCGAGCGGGGTCTTCGTCGCCGCCTGGATGACCGGCGCCGGGGCCGGGCTGGGACTCCTGTTCGCCACCGCCGCCTCGGTGGCGCTCTCCGAGCTGTCGGCGGAGCGGAGCGGGGTGGGATCGGCCGCGCTACAGGCCCTGAAGAACGTGGGGGCGCCATTCGGCTCGGCGGTCCTGGGCAGCGTGCTGACCTCCACCTACCGGACCGACCTGCCTCCGGTCGCGCTCCCGGCGGCCGAGGTCGCGGCGATCCGGCAGGGCGTCTTCGGTGGGCTGGCGGTGGCGCACCGGCTGGGCTCGGCCGAGCTGGCGGCGTCGGTGCGTCTGGCCTTCGTCCACGGGGTGGACACGGCACTCCTGGTCTCGGCCGCGGTCGCGGGGGCGGGGATGCTGCTTGCCCTGGCCTTCCTCCCCGGCGGGCCGGCGCGGAGGCGGTTGCCGGAGAATAGGGGTGAGGAGAGTCCGTGTCGAACGCTGACCAGCCGGCGTTAGGGCTGCGCGAACGGAAGAAGGCCAGGACGCGGGCCGAGATCCAGCGCCAGGCGCTCCGGCTCTTCCGGGAGCAGGGCTACGAGGCGACCACCGTGGGCCAGATCGCCGCCGCGGCCGAGGTCTCGGAGAGCACCTTCTTCCGCTACTTCCCGACCAAGGAGGCGGTCGTGCTCCGCGACGACCTCGACGAGGCCCTGGTCGCGGCCTTCGAGGCCCAGCC
>JAJPKS010000179.1 GCA_021323605.1 Bacillota bacterium
ATGGTGGTCACGGTCGGGTCACGCAGCAAGGCCAGGAGCTGCCGACGCTTCCCGTTCAGGGCCGAGCCAACCTCGGTCACGATCCGCCCGACGGCGAGTTCCTCCTGGGCTGCCGCCGTGGCTCCTCCCTCGGCGCTGGGCATTGATAAGGTAAACGGTCATTATCGCAAGCATTGACCGACGCTCCATCGGCATCCCCGTCCAGGCCGAAACCCCGTCCCGCTCAGCCATGCCCGTCCGCGAGGCCGCCGTATCGGGCCTCGAACAGCCCCTGGCACAGGGAGGCGTTGAAGTCCATGGCCACCCGGGCGGAGCGGGCTCGTCGTAGATAGCCCCCCAGCTCCGCCGGCGTGATCGGACGGCCGTTCGGCATCACGGCCAACGGGGCCTCCGGCTCGACCGACAGGCCCAGGCGGCGCCGGTGGAGCAGGTACCGTCGAAGCTCCTCGCACTCCGGCACCTCCCCCAGTCGGGCCGCCGCCAGGGCCTCGACGGTCGCGCCCCGGGCCGCCAGCGCCCGCAGCAGGCGCTCCTGCCGCATGGTGAAGGCCTTCACCCGGAAGAGCCGTCGCAGCTCCTCCAGGCCTCCGCCGTCGGCCAGCTCGCCGAAGCTCTCGTCGAAGGAGCGGCCATCCTCGATCCCCCGGCTCACCTCCTCCCCGGCAAAGTGGTCGAGGAGGCGAAACTCGACCTCGCGCACGCCCGGCACAGCGCTCACCGCCTCCCTGGCGTCCGCCGCCATCAGGTAGGCGAAGTTGGGGGCGCACCAGTACGTGGGCAACCTGAGCTCGATCCGGACCCGGCCGGCGTCCAGGACCTCGGCCCGTGCGAACCCCAGCTCGACCAGCGAACGGTCGAGCTCGGGATCCACGACCGTGCCCAGCGCCGCCCGCACCGCGGCCTCGAGCCCCCCGTCGTGTGTCGCCTCCACGGCTAGGCGGTCGCGGACGCCGGGCGCCGCTCCTCCGGCACCTCCAGCCCGTAGAGGCGGGCGGCGTTGAGCCCCAGGATCTTCTTCTTGGCCTCGGGGGTCAGGTCGACGCCGGTCTCCTGCCGGATGTCCTCGGGCAGCTGGAAGTCGACGAAGCGCTCGATGATCCACTTCGGGCTCCAGATGGCGTAGTCGCTGGCGAAGAGGATCCGATCCTCGCCCACCCAGAAGAGCAGCTCCGAGAGGACCTCCGCGAAGTAGCGAGGGCGGCGGTAGATGAACGGGATCGCCACCGCCAGGCCGGCGTACACGTTCGGCTCCTGGGTGGCGATCCAGCAGAAGTCCTCCAGCCGCGGCAGCCCGCAGTGCTCGACGATGAAGTTCAGCTCGGGGAACGAGGTGGCCGCGTCGTCGACGTCGGCCACGTCGAAGGCGTCCCGGTTGAGCGGCCAGATGGTCGGTCCCTTGTGGACGTGGATGTTCCGGACCCCGAGCTCCTGGCACCTGGCCAGGCAGCGCTTGGCCTCGGGATCGGTCAGCTTCCACCCCCGCGAGGAGCCGCGCCACTCCGCCGTGTACAGCTTGACCCCTTGGATGTGGTAGGTGGCGACGAGGTGCTCCAGGTACTCGAGCGCGCCGTCCCCGTCGCGGGGATCGAAGGACCCGTTGAGGATGAACCGGTCCGGGTACCTGGCCTTCAGGACCGCGTCCTGCTCGGTGGTGTTGAAGCCGTGGACGAAGAAGTCCTTGAGGTACGTGGGGAGGAAGATGGCCCGGTCGACGTACCCCTCCTCGAAGAGGTCACGAATGAGGGTGGCCTCGTCGTATTTCTGGAACTTGTCCTCCGGCCAGACCCACTCCGGCGGGCTCAGGTTCCGGTGATAGGCGTAGAAGCACTCGATGAAGCCCTTGCCGTAGACGTTTCTCTGGTTGGCGGGGCTGCCGTCCCAGAAGTGGACGTGGCCGTCCACCACGTAGTAGCTGGTCCCGTCCGGAGCTCGGTACATGGCGTCCTCCTCTCTCCGCCGACGGAGACGCCGCCCACACCGACGACCACTGCACGTACGACCGGGCGATGGGACCCCGGATCCCTTCGACGCAGGGCGGCTCCACGACGATCCGTGACCATCCTACGCCCGCCCCGGCGAGGCGTCCCGCTCCAACTCGGCCCGGCTCCGGCGAACCTGCCCCGGTCTCCCTTCCCGCCCCGGGCCGACCCCGGCCAGGTCCACGCCCCGGTCCGGCGCCGGGGTCAGGCCGGGCAGGTGGCGCCCGGGGCGGGAAGGGCCGCCGTGGTGAGGTAGGCGGTGACGGCGGCGTCCACGCAGGGATCGCCGCGCCCGAAGGCGACGTGGCCCTCGCCGGCGAAGGTGAGGAGCCTCGCGTCGCCGAGCTCCTGGGCCAGGCTCGCTCCCCACTGGTAGGGCGTGGCCGGGTCGTCCCGGGTGGCGACCACCAGGATGGGGGTCCGGCTCGGAGGAGCCGGACGTGGCTTCAGCTCCGGCCTGACCGGCCAGAACACGCAGGGCAGGTCGCTCCACACGATGGCGGCACCGAAGAGCGGGGCGACCGCCGGCGCCTGACCGGCCTCCGCCGCCAGCGCCTGCACGCTGGTCGGATGGGGTCGGTCGACGCAGTTCACGGCGTAGTTGGCCTCGATCAGGTTCGAGTAGTGGCCGTTGGGATTGCGACCGTTCAGGTCGTCGGCGAGGGCCAGCAGCAACCCGCCGTCCCCGGCCAGCCCCAGCCGCAGGGCCGCGTTCAGCACCGGGAACCCGTCCGTCGGCGAGTACATCGCCGCCGCCAGCGCGGTCAGGAGCGGACCCGTGCCCACGAGGCGGCCACCCCGCCCGGGCAGCGGCTGCTGGGCGACCTGCTGGATCAGCGCGCCGAGACGGGCCCGGGCCGTGGCCTCGGTGTCCCCCAGGGCACAGGCGGGCCGGGCCACGCACCAGGCCAGGAAGCGCCCCAGGAGGTGATCGAACGACTGCGCCTGCTGGAGGTCCTCCTGCCCGGAGCTGAGCCGGGGATCCAGGGCACTGTCCAGGACCATGGCTCGGATCCGGCCCGGGAACAGCTCCTCGTAGAGGGTGCCCAGGAAGGTGCCGTAGGAGGCGCCGTAGTAGGTCAGCCGCTGCTCGCCGAGCGCGGCACGCAGGACGTCCATGTCACGGGCCACGTCGGCCGAGCTGACGTGATCGAGCAGGGAGCCGTTGCGGCGGCCGCACGCCCGGGCCAGCGCCTGCGCCCGGGAGACGAGCTGCGACTCCTGCTGGGCGTTGACCGGGTAGGCGGGCTCCCCGGTCAGGGCGTCCAGCTGGGCGTCGCCGACGCAGTCGACGGGTGCGCTCTGGCCCACCCCCCGCGGGTCGAACCCCACCAGGTCGAAGCGGGCCCGGAGGGAGGACGGGAACACCTGGGCCGCCTCCCGGGCGTACTCGATGCCGGAGGCCCCGGGGCCGCCCGGGTTGAGCACCAGCGCCCCCAGCCGGGCGCGCCGGTCGGTGGCCGGGATCCTGATCACCGCCACCGAGATCGTGCGCCCGGACGGCCGTCCGTAGTCGAGGGGGACGGTCAGGCTGGCGCACTCGCCGCCCGAGCAGGCGTGCCACGACAGCCGCTGCTGGTAGAAGCGGGCCAGCGGCGACGAGGGGCGGCCGGGGGCCGAGAAAGGGGTGCACGCGACCGCGGCCGCCAGGACCGGAGCCAGGAGCGCGACGGCCAGGGAACGTGCCATCACCACCAGCATGCGACATCCCCGCCCCGAGCACACGCCCCGACCCTCGCGGCCCGGGGCCGGGTCCCCCTCCCCGCTCTCGAAGACCGCGACCGAGCGCGCCCCTCCTATTCCCCTTCTTTCCCTTCCCCGTCGGCCTCCCGGCCGGGGTCGGGATCGCCCGGTCCCCCGGCCCGCCCCTCCCCCGCCAGCGCGACCAGGATCACGCCGGCCACCAGCAGGGCGGGCACGGCGGCGGCGAGCGCCGGCCATCGGAGCTCCAGCGCCGCCCCACCGGCGGCGCCGGCCAGGAGCGAGCCCCAGAAGCCCAGGCGGGGGGCCCAGCGACGGGGATGGGTCAGGGAGGCGACGTCGGCCACCAGCTCGGCCAGGATGCTGGTCACGACCGTCGTGGTCACCCCGGGGATCCCCAGCCTCCTGGCCGCCACGCTCTGGAGCCCCATCCCCAGCGCGGCCAGGGCGACGAGCAGGCCGAGCCCGGTCGCGGGCGGCTGCGTCCCCCACGACCAGAGGGCGGCGAACGCCGTCAGCACCGCCAGCTCGACCGTGAGCGTCAGCGTGACCCGGATCGGCCAGCCCCCCGGGGGGCCGCCCCAGCCCGCCAGCCGGGAGCCCAGGGCGGCGCCGAGGACGAAGCCGCCCAGCGCGATCGCCGAACGCTCCACCTCGGCGCCCCTCGCCTGGGCCAGGGCCAGGCCGAGCAGGACCGTGTTCCCGGTCATGTTGCTGGTGAAGACCCTTCCCAGCCCGAGGAAGCTCAGAGCGTCGACCCAGCCGGCGGTGACGGTCAGGGCCAGGAGCCGAGCCTCCCGGCGCGGGGTGGGAACCCGCATGCTCCCAGTGTCGGGCCGGGACGGCCGGCGCGGAGCCGCGGCTTCGGCGGGCGCCCGGCCGGCGCCGACCCCGCCCCCGCCGTAAGCTCGATCCCGGGCCGTTTCCGGCCTGGAGCCGTTCCGACATTATGGAGACCGACTTCGAGCAAGCGGCCAAGCTGGCTCTGGTTCGCGTGGCCGAGCGCCGGCCCCTGGTGCACCACGTCACCAACTGGGTCACCGCCAACGACGTGGCCAACCTGACCCTGGCCTACGGGGCGCTTCCGGTGATGGCCACCGGGCCCGAGGAGGCAGCCGAGATGGCCGCCTCCTCCCAGGTCCTGGTGCTGAACCTGGGCACCCCCTCCGGGTCGACGCTGGAGGTCATGCTGGCGGCGGGCAGGGCGGCGGCCGAACGAGACGTCCCCATCGTCCTCGACCCGGTGGGGGCGGGCGCCACCACTTTCCGGACGGAGGCGGCACGCCGTCTCCTGGCCGAGCTTCCGATCGCGGTCCTGCGCGGCAACCGGGGCGAGGTCGGGGCCCTGATCGGCGAGGGAGCCGTGCGCGGCGTGGAGGCGGTGGGGAACGAGGACGTCCGCCGGGTGGCGCAGGAGGCGGGTCGCCGGCTCGGGGTCGTGGTCGCGGTCACCGGCCCGGTGGATGTCGTCGCCGGTGGCGGCACCGTCCGCGAGGTGCGCAACGGCGATCCGCTGCTGACGACGATCACCGGCTCGGGCTGCATGGCCACGGCCGCGGTCGCCGTCATGCTGGCGGCGGGAGGGGAGCCGAGCCTGCAGGCGGCGCTCGCCCTCGCCACCTTCGGCCTGGCCGCGGAACGGGCGGCGGGCGGCTCCCGGGGCCCGGGCACCTTCCGGGCCCGCCTCCTGGACGCCGTCGCCGCCCTCCGCACCCAGGGCGTGGGCGGCCTGCGCATCACCGAGGCGGCCGGCTGACGCCCCTTCCCCATCCGCCCCGACCGGCACCCGGCGCCGGAGGAGACGTCCCCACCGCGGCCGGTGCCGGCCGGCTCAGCGGCGGCCGCTCAACGCCCAGGCGCCCGGGAGCAGGCCCGCGGCCAGGAGGATCTTGATCGCGTCCCCGAGCAGGAAGGGCACCACCCCGAGCAGGACCGCCCGGGCCGGATCGAGGTGAGCCGCGGCGACCAGCCAGGCCAGGCCGCCCGCGTAGATGGCCAGGTTGCCGGCCACCATCGCGGCCACGGTCCCCCACGGCGTCCGGTCCAGCCGGAGCTCCGCCAGACGTCCGACCAGCGCCGCCGCCGGCGGGAAGGCGAGGAGATAGCCGAAGGAGGCCGCGGCGAGCACGCCGGGGCCTCCCGCCCCCCCGGCGAACCAGGGGAGGCCGGCCACGCCGGCGGCGAGGTAGAGGAGCATCCCGGCCAGGGCGCGGCGCCAGCCGAGGGCCATCGCCCCCACCAGCACCCCGAAGGTCTGGCCGGTGACGGGGACCGGGGTGAAGGGCAGGTGGATCACCACCTGAGCCGTCACGCCGACCAGCGCCGCGTAGGCCACCACCAGGACGGCATCCCGCACCAGGTCGGGAACCGTGGCCCGACCCGTCAGCACGTCCGACAGCGTGGTCCTCTGCGTCATCTCGCGGGCGTTCAGGCTCATCTCCACCTCCAGGAGCACGGATGCGGTCGATCGAGGCGTCGACCGGGCCGCCGTGCGGCGGAGGTCGATTCTAAGGCGTCCCCGAGCGACGCCTCAACGCCCGCCGCAGCGTCGGCGCGTCGAGCCGGCCCTCGGCCACCACCCGCCCCTCGACCAGGAGCACCGGGACCCGGAAGTCGTAGAGCCGGAACAGCTCGGGATCGGCGTCCACGTCGAGGAGGTGCGGCTCGACCCCCATCCCCCGCAGCGCCGCCAGCGCCTCCTCGCAGAGGTGGCATCCCTTGCGCGTGACCAGGGCGACCCGCACCGTCTCAGCCTACCGTTGCCGCCGAGTGTTCAGTAGTCATCGAGCGGCACCCCTCACGGGTTGCCCTCGCGGGGCGTCCCACGAAGCTGGCTGGGGGACCCCATCGGGACTCGTCCCGGGGCACCCCATCGGAGCGAGCTCCGATGGGGACCCCTCGGCGGGACACCGGCAGCCGCCGGCCCTGGGCCGCCGGCGCCGCCTCCACGCGCTCGGCCCCGAACCGGGCGAAGCCATCCCGGGGCTCGACCACGATGGTGGTCACGGACGGATCCCGCAGCCGGGTCAGGGACCTCCGACGGGCGGTGGGAGACGACACCCCCGGCTGCTCGGCCCACCGCTCCAGGTTCGTGGATTGTCATCATAGATGACTAGACAGGACTCATGATCGCTCGATGGTCAGCAGTCCCCAACCTCGGGCCGGCCCGACCCGAGGGGACACCCGAGGCCGGGGCGCCGGACGAGATGGTCGTCTCGAACAAAGGTTTGCCGATGGGGCCGTCACCTGCTACGATGTCCCCAGGCGAGACCCGGCATGTACGACAAGTCGCCCACGACGAGGGAATCAGCATTGAACCACGAGCTCAGCGAACGCCAGCTCCAGATCATCGAGTACATCCGGCAGGTGACCCGGACGCGGAGCTATCCGCCCAGCGTTCGCGAGATCGGTCAGGCGGTGGGGCTGTCGTCCAGCTCCACGGTCCACAACCACCTGAACCAGCTCGAGCGTCGCGGGCTGATCCGCCGCGACCCGAGCAAGTCGCGAACCGTGCAGCTGGTGGAGGACGTCCGCAGCGAGGACCTGCGGCGGCGCGCGGTGAGCGTCCCCGTGGTCGGCAACGTGGCGGCCGGGACGCCCATCCTGGCCGAGGAGAACATCGAGGACCACGTCATCCTGTCGCCCGGGCTCGCCCAGGAGGGCTGGTTCGCGCTCCGGGTGCGCGGCGATTCCATGATCGGCGCCGGCATCCTCGACGGCGACCTGGTCCTGGTCGAGCCCAGGTCCGACGCCCCCCATGGCACCATCGTGGTGGCGCTCATGGGCGACGAGGCCACCGTCAAGCGCCTCGACCGCTCCCGGGGCAGGGTCCGGTTGCTGGCCGAGAACCCGGCCTTCGCCCCCATCGAGCCGGAGGAGGTGGCGCTGGTGGGAAGCGTCAGAGGGGTCATCCGCACCTACTGACGCGGCGCTCGCCGGGCGCCGCGGGGGTGGGGAACGGCATCGGCCGCGGTCCGAGGTCCGACGCGCCCCAGGCGGGATTTTGACACCGGATCGAGCCCTGGCTTAGGTTCCCGGCCATGGCTGTGGAGCTTGTCAACCTCGGCCCCGACCGCCGGCGATCGAGCCTCCCGTCCCGGCTGACGGCCGCCGGCTGCGGCCTGCTGGCCTCGATCGGGCTCGGCGCCTCCCCCGTGCTCCCGATGGTCGCCCTGGCGGCCACCGGCCCGCCCACGTGCGCCGACCTCGCCCCGGCGCACGTGCTGGCCGAGGATGGCGTGCAGGGCGAGACGCCGGACGGCTCGGTCCTGACGGCGCTGGCGACCTACCGCACCCGGCACGACGCGGACCGCGGCCTCCGCGTCCAGGACGACCCCGACCCGGACGCGGTCCGGGCCCAGCTCGCCGGCCGAACCGGGACCGCGGCGGCATCGGTGACACGGCTCTCGTCCACCTCCGGCGCGCCGGCGGGGTGTGGCACCGCACCCCGGCCCTTCATCGCCGGCGCGCCCTCAGGCGCGGTATGGATCGACGGCCTGGCCCAGCAGGGACAGGCCAACTGGTACTTCTGCGGCCCTGCCTCGCTGGCCGAGGTCGCCGCCACCACCGGCCACCCGGTGGACCAGGGGACCGCCGCGGCCTGGATGGGCACCAACTCCCGGGACGGGACCACGGTCGCCGCCATGACCGGCGGCCTCAACCACTTCGTGGGCCAGCCCATCGCCCATCGTGACTACTACGAGTTCGTCTGGCTCGACTACATCCCCACCGCCGATCAGCGCAGCGCCTTCCTCCAGCGCCTGGAGTACGACGTCCAGCACGGCTGGCCCCTGATCGGGGACGCGTGGGAGGTGCCCGGAGGGCCACACCTGGTGGGCCACCCACCCCACCAGGAGCTCTTCCACTGGTTCGAGATCGGCGGCTACGGGCCGAACGGCGACAGCGTCTACTACGCCGATTCCGCCACCACCCTCTGGTCGGGCGTCCGGCCCTATTCCTGGTACGACACCCAGACGCTGGTCACGATCCTGGGCGGCCGCGGCTACGACTGGTGAAGGTCGCTACCTCACCGATCCCGGTCGGGCTCGGACGGGCCGCGGCGCTGGTCGTCGTGGCCGTCCTGGCCGGCGCCTCCTGCGCAGCCCCCGGGCGGCCCATGCCCTCCCCCCCGATCGCCCCGACCTCCCCCTCGGTGCGGGCCGTCCGCACCTGCTTCACCTCCCCTCCGCCGCGGTGGGCGGAGCTGCTCGGCCGTCGCATGGTGGCGCTGCCGGCCGGACTGAGCTTCGGCGTCGGGGCGGCCGCCGTCGGCGGCGCCGTGGTCTACGGCCAGTTCCGTTCCCCCACCGGCGAGGGCATCGCCCGCCTCGACCTCACCAACGGACGCCTCACGCCCATCGCCTCCTACCCGCCGGGGGCCAGCGGCCTGGGCTGGATGGTGGCGGAGGCGCCCTGGCTGGTCTGGGAGGAAGGAGACTCCAGCACCGACATGGGGAGCTGGAGCCTCCACGCGTGGAACCAGCGCACCGGGCGCCAGCTGGTGCTGGCCAGGTCGGGGGGCGGCAACGCGCCCGCCGGACAGCCACCGCTCCCCGCTCTCCGGGACGAGGCGGTGGCCTGGGCGCAACCGGTGCCCGGCGGTGGCCCCGCTCCCCGGGCACAGGTCCACCTGGTCGACCTCGCCCGGGGGCGGGACACGGTCCTGGCCACGGGCACGGTCAGCTCGCCGGTCTTCGCCGGCCCCTACCTGATCTGGGCCCGCATGGACGGCCGAGGGACGACCACGTTGCAGGCCGTGGAGGCCTCGGACCTGCGTCCCGCCTCCCTGCCCGGCGGCCTCGCCCACCCGGGCTCGGTGGGCTACCTGGCCGGCTCTCGGGAGTACCTGGTCTGGAGCTCCGCCGACCTCGCCCGGCTCACCGCCTGGCGGGTCGGGAGCGATCGCTCCACGACCTACACCTCGGACCTCCGGCATCCGTTCCAGTTCCTCCAGCTGGCCGGCCACTTCGTGCTCTGGTTCGGAGGCGCGACCTCGTCGATCCTGGACCTGGAGACGGGCGCGGCTTTCGACGTGCCCGGCACCATCGCCGGCTCGGCGGACGCGGTCGTGGCCTCACAACCCGCACCGGGGGCCGGGGGCAGGGTGTCGGCGGTTCCCCTGTCCGAGCTGGACCCCGGCCCCGGGTGCACTGGCTGAGCCCCGCTCAGGTGGCCAGCCCGTGCTCCCGCAACACCTGGTTCAGGCTCACCTTGAGATCGGTGCCCGCGTCCCGCCAGCCCACGATCAGGCCGGTCGCGACCTGGAACTCGCCGGCGGGGAAACGTCTGGTCCGCGAGCCGGGGATGACCACGGCGCCGGCCGGCACCTCGCCCCGATGCTCGACCGGGCGCGGGCCGGTCACGTCCAGGATGGGGGTGGAGGCGGTCAGCACCACGTTGGCCCCCAGCACGGCCCGTTCCCGCACGATCACCCCCTCGGTCACCACGCAGCGTGAGCCGATGAAGCAATCGTCCTCGACGATGACCGGCCGCGCCTGCACCGGCTCGAGGACGCCGCCGATGCCAACCCCCCCGGCCAGGTGGACGCGGGCCCCGATCTGGGCACAGGAGCCCACCGTGGCCCAGGTGTCGACCATGGTGCCGGGCCCCACCCAGGCCCCGATGTTGACGTAGCTGGGCATCAGGATGACGCCCTCGGCCAGGAACGAGCCGAAGCGGGCCACCGCCGGCGGCACCACCCGGACCCCCGAGCGCTCGTGACCGTGCTTGAGGGGGAGCTTGTCGTGGTACTCGAAGGGGCCGACCTCCACCGTCTTCGCCCCCCGGAGGCGGAAGTAGAGCAGGATCGCCTTCTTGACCCATTCGTTGACGGTCCAGGAGCCGTCCGGCCCCCGTTCCGCGCTCCGGACCCTGCCCTCGTCCAGTCGGCGGATCGTCTCCTCCACCGCCTCCGCGTCCATCGCGCCCGAGCCGAAGGCGGCCTCGATCCGACCGCGCAGATCCTCCAGCGCCAGCGTCGTCGCCGTCACAGGACCTCCTCCAGGATGTCGACCGCACGCCGGCACTCCTCCAGGGTGGGCACCAGCGCGAGCCGGAAGTACCCCTCCCCCGCCGATCCGAACATGGCCCCCGGAGCCACGATCACCCCGTGCTCGGCCAGCCGGGTGGCGAAGGCCTCCGACGACTCCTCGCCCGGGACCTCGCACCACAGATAGAACGTGGCCTCGCAGCCCGCCACCCGAACCCCGCGGCGGGCGAAGAGATCGAGGAACAGCCGCCGCTTGGCGCGGTAGACCTCCCGCATCCGCTCCACGTGATCCTCGCCGGCCAGCGCCCGGATGGTGGCCCGCTGGATGAACTCCGGGACGGCGACGCCGGACAGCTGTCGCCACAGCCGGTAGGCCCGCATCAACGGCGGCGGCCCGACCACGAAGCCGCTCCGGTAGCCGGTCATCGAGGAACGCTTGCTCTGGGAGTTGAAGACGGCGACGTGGGAGCGGTCGGGCACTTGGAGAGCGGAGGCCGGCGGCTCGCCGAAGTAGATCTCGCTGTAGGCCTCGTCGGAGGCGAGCAGGTAGCCGTGACGGGCCGCGTGCTCGGCGAGCCGGCGGTAGAGGTCGAGCGGAGCCGCGGCGGCGGTGGGGTTGTTGGGATAGTTCACCCAGAAGACGGCGACCCGGTCCCAGGTCGCGGATGGGATCTCCTCCGGTTCGGGCAGGAACCCGTTCGCCTCGCGCAGAGGCAGGCGCAGGACCCGGGCGCCGGCCAGCCGCGCCGCCCGTTCCGGGATCGGGTAGCCGGGCTCGGTGACCACCACCACGTCCCGTCCGGCGGTCGGGTCCAGGGCGATGAAGTGGAGGCTGAAGATCGCCTCCTTGCTGCCCAGGGCCGGCATCACCTCGGTCGCGGGATCGACCCCGACCCCGAAGCGACGACCGCACCAGGCCGCGATCGCCTCCCGCAGCTCGGGCAGCCCCTCGCTCCGGGGGTACCTCGACCGCTCCTCCACCGACTCCTGGAGCGCCCGGCGGATGGCCGGGTCGGTCGCCTCATGGGGATCGCCGATGCTGAAGTCGATCGGCACCAGCCCGGCCGCCACCGCCCGTGACCGCGCCTCGTCCAGGGCGGCGAAGGGGTACTGGAGGGGCCCGGTCAGGGCGGGGTTCAGTCGCACAGGAACCGGCACAGGATGGAGTGGCTGGTCTCCAGGGCCGCCACCGTGACCCGCTCGTCGCGGCGGTGCGCCAGCTCGGGATCGCCGGGCCCGAAGTTGACCGCGTCCAGCCCCCGCTCGGCGAACTCGGCCACCGGGGTCCAGGCCTGCTTGGCCTCGACCGCAAGCCCCCCGAGCGCCTGGAGGCGGTGCAGCAACGGGTTGTCCACCGCCACCGGGGCGGCCGGGGCGTGATCGAGGACGCGCAACTCCCCGGCCGGTCCCACCAGCTCACGAAGCCGGTCCTCGGCCTCGGCCCGGGTTCGGTGCCCGGCGTAGCGGAAGTTGAGACCGCACACCACCCGGTCGGGGATCACGTTGTTGGCGATGCCTCCGGAGATCTCGGTCACGCTCAGCACCTCCCGGAAGGTGAGTCCGCCCAGCACCACCGGCTCGGGTGGCGCCTCCACCACCCGGCCCAGGCCGCGGACGGCCTCGTGGATGGCGTTGACCCCGAGCCACGGCCGAGCCGAGTGCGCTGACACCCCGCGGAACTCCAGCTCCGCCTTGACGTTGCCCAGGCAGCCGGCCTGCAGGCGATTGTCGGTGGGCTCCATCACCACCGCCAGGGTCGCCTGCAGGATGACCGGGCAGGCGTCGAAGAGCCGGGCCAGGACGCTCTCCGACAGCTGCACCTCCTCCCGTCCGAAGATCACGAAGAGCGGCCGCAGCCGCGGTCGCAGACCTCGATCCAGGTCGGCCGCCAGCTGCAGCATCACCGCCAGCGCCCCTTTCATGTCGGCGGCGCCGAGCCCGTGGACGACGCCCGCCTCCAGCCGGCCGGGAAGGTTGCCCTGGGCGGGCACGGTGTCCGAATGCCCGGCCAGCACCACGTCCGGCCGGCCCGGAGGACCGAACACGATCGCGTCCGGCCGTCGGTGGACGATGCGCATGGTCGGGAGCGCGGCCACGTGGCGCGCGATCAGGTCGGTCACCGCCGCCTCGTGTCGGCTGACCGAGGGCACGTTCACGAGCTCCAGCGTCAGCCGGGCCAGCTCCCCGGCCCGATCAGCCGCGCTCACCGACCACGGCGTAGGGCCGGAAGCGATGCACGATCCCGCGCGGGGCACGACCGCACGCGTACGTCCCACCTTCCTGGTACTCGATCCGTTCCAGCCCACCGAGCTCCCGGAGTTCCTGGAGAACCCCCTCCTGCCCGTACGGCACCAGCACCTCCACCCGGACCAGCTCGGCGCCGGAGGCACGATCGACGGCGCGCCCGAGATCCTCGAGGCCGGTGCGGCGCAGGGCGGAGATGGCCACCACCAGAGGGTAGCGAGCGGTGAACTCCTGCGTCACGCGGCGCAGGCCGGCCGGGCCGAGCAG
>JAJPKS010000306.1 GCA_021323605.1 Bacillota bacterium
AAGCTCCTCGCGGTGGTGGTTGTGGCCTCGCTCTTCGGGGTTGGCAACGTCCTCTTGCTGCAGTGGATCCAGAACGCCTTTTTCCCCTGGATACGGGCTTCGGCGGCGGCACAGGAGTAGAACCGGGCTACGACCGATTGAAAACCTGCAGCTGCGGCGGCGTGCCGTTCGATGGTGACGTCCTCGTTCGCCGCCAGAGGTTTGGATGCGAGGACGTCTCGTCGACCGGAGCGGGCTGACGTCGTCACCACAGATGCCATTCCATGAGCGGTCGACGACACCATCTTCCAGAGATGGGAGCGGAAGGTGGAGGGCAGCGGCTGTTACCAGGACCCGGTGCGCTCCACCGGTCAGGAGGTGGTCGTGGTCACCGGCCTCAACCTCGTCAGCGTGGCCTGCTACCTCCGCCCTGGGGTGCGGCTCCATCGCCGGCTGGGGCCGACCCCGATCGAGCTGGCCACGGCCATGATCCGGGAGTTGGGGAGTGGTTCCCGGACCGGGAGCTCGAGGTGGTGGCGGACGACGCCGACTGCCCACTCGCCCGAGGCGGTACGTCGCGGAGCCGTGCCTCGAGGAGGCGAAGACTGTAGAGGGCCATCGCAGCGGGTTCGCGCCGGTCGTTGCAGCAGGATGCCTCCGTGGTGGTGTCCGGACCGGACGACGATCGCGTTCCGGCGTTGCGCATGCGGCACGTGCTCCGCGTCCACCGGCCGGCGCTCGCCGTCGCCGGCAACGTGGCCCCGACCCCGG
The DNA here is from genome assembly GCA_021323605.1 of Bacillota bacterium. Classification (GTDB taxonomy): domain Bacteria; phylum Chloroflexota; class Dormibacteria; order Dormibacterales; family Dormibacteraceae; genus CADDZO01. The sequence goes on from JAJPKS010000306.1 coordinate 751, forward strand.
GCCGGTTACGAGACGGTCACGTTCGGTCGCCGCCGGGCTCCCCCCGGCGCCGCAGGGCCGCGTCTCGGGCCTCCCGGATGTGCTCGCGCATGGCGGTGCGGGCGGCGAGGTGGTCGTGGGAGGCGATGGCCTCGGCGATGCGGAGGTGACTCCGCCGCGAGCGGGAAATTCGGCCCGGCACGGAGAGCGTGGTCTCCATGCCCGCGGCCAGCATGCGGTGCAGGAGCTGTGTCATCTGGGCGAGGAAGCGGTTCCTGGCCACGGCGGCGACCAGGAGATGGAAGTCGGTGTCCAGCTCCTGCAGCCGCTCCAGGTCGGGCGGATCGGCGGTGGCCTCGGCGTCCAGCGCCGCGATGGTCGCTCGCAGGGCGGCGATGTCGTCCTCGGTGGCCGCCTGCGCGGCCCAGCCGGCGGCCGCGACCTCGAGGACCTCCCGCATGTCGAACAGCTGCTCCAGATCGTCCGGGGTGGGGGCCGGCTCGGCCAGGAGCGGCGCCGGCGACGGCTCGGCCACGTAGATGCCGTGGCCCCGCCTCACCCTCACCACCCCGCGTGAGCTGAGCACCGCGATCGCCTCGCGCAGCGAGGACCTGCCCACCTGGAGGATTCCCGCCAGCTCCCGCTCGGAGGGCAGGCGATGGCCGGGGGAGAGGCGCTGGGTGCGAATGAACCTCTCGATCTCCGCGGCGACCCGGGCATGAAGCACCGTTCGGGAGCCAACGGGACGCCACGCCGAGTTCACGCTGGACGATGGTACCGTTACGGCGGTCTGAGTTCAGTCCAATAGCTCACGAGGAGCGATGTCGATGGGTATGAGCCCTGCGGGCGCAGAATCGCGGGACGAGGTCCAGGCCGGGCCGGCGGCACCGCACTTCCTGGTCCACAACGAAGGCGACCACGTCGCGGTCGCGGTGCAGGACGTCAAGCCGGGCACGGCCCGGATCACGTACCTGGACTCCCAGCGGACGGCCGAGGTGGCCGTGCGCGAGGACGTACCGCTGGGCCACAAGGTGGCGCTGGTCGACCTCCCCGCCGGAGTGGAGGTGATCGAGTACGGAGTGGTGATCGGCCGGACCAGGCAGGCGATCGGGAAGGGGCAGTGGGTGCACGTGCACAACCTGCGCAGCGCCCGCTGGGAGAAGAGCGCATGAGCGCGACGCTGTTCGGCTACCGCCGTCCGGACGGGAAGGTCGGGGTGCGCAACCACGTCGTGGTCCTGCCCGTTGACGACCTCTCCAACGCAGTCTGCGAGAACGTGGCCCGGGTCGTGCCCGGCGTTCTGGCCCTACCCCACCACTACGGCCGGCTCCAGTACGGGGAGGACCTGGAGCTCACCTTCCGGACCCTGATCGGCAACGGGGCCAACCCCAACGTGGCCGCGGTCGTGGTCGTCGGCATCGAGCCGAACTGGACCCAGCGGGTGGCGGAGGGGATCGCCGGGACGGGCAAGCCGGTCGAGGCCTACTCCATCGAGCGGTTCGGCGACCTCCAGGTCCTGGCCGCCGCGGCCCGCACCGCCCAGCGGATGTTGCAGGACGCCTCCGAGCGACCTCGCGAGCCGATCGAGCGACGCGAGCTGGTGATCTCGATCAAGTGCGGCGAGTCGGACACCACCACCGGGCTGGGTAGCTGCCCGACCGTGGCCCAGGTGGTGGACCGGCACGTGCAGGAGGGGGGCACGGTCATCTTCGGCGAGACCTCGGAGCTGACCGGGGGCGAACACCTGATCGCGGGCCGCTGCCAGACCGAGGAGGTGCGCCGGAAGTTCCAGGACTTCTACGACCGCTACCTGGCCGAGATCGAGGCCTCGGGGGCCAACCTGCTCGGATCGCAGCCGACCCAAGGCAACATCCGGGGCGGGCTCTCGACCATCGAGGAGAAGGCACTGGGCAACATCGCCAAGACCGGCACGGTGCCGGTGGTGGACGCCCTGGCCATGGCCGAGGCCCCCACCCGGCCGGGCCTGAACTTCATGGATTCCTCCTCCGCCGCCGCGGAGTTCATCACCCTGATGGGCGCGGCCGGAGCCGTCCTCCACCTCTTCCCGACCGGGCAGGGCAACATCGTCGGCAACCCGGTGGTGCCGGTGATCAAGATCACCGCCAACCCCCTGACCGCGCGCACCATGGCCGAGCACGTCGACCTCGACGTCTCCGGCCTGCTCTGGGGGGAGTACTCGCTGGCCGAGGCCGGCGAGCGGCTGATGGCGCTGATCGGACGGGTGGCGAACGGGCGGCTGACCTGCGCCGAGGCCCTGGGCCACCGCGAGTTCGTGCTCACCAAGCTCTACCGGAGCGCCTGAGGATGAACTCGACCGCCGGCACGCCGGAGGCGCGGGACCCGTTCCGGCCTGCCGCCCGGACGCCGCGCATGGCGGTGCGGGGAGGCGAGGGCAGCCGCGGCGCCTCCGGCGTGACGGCCGCCGGCCCGTCCGCGGTGTCACCATGAGCCGCTTCAGCCCCGGGCAGCTGACCCGGTTCGTCGTCGAGGCGCTCCGCCGGCACCAGGTCCCGGACCAGGACGCCCGGACCGTGGCCGAGTCTCTGGTGGAGGCCGAGCTCGGCGGGCAGGGGACCCACGGCCTGATGCGGCTGCCGTTCCTGCTCCGTCGCCTGCGGGCGGGATTGATCAATCCCCGCCCGCGGATGCGGGTCTCCTGGTCCCGGCCGGCGCTGGCGCTGCTGGACGCCGACAACGCCCTCGGCCCGGTGGCCGGGGTACGCGCGGTCCAGCTCGCGGTCGAGCGTGCCCGTGTCTACGGGGCCGGCGTCGTCGCCGTCCGCCGCAGCAACCACCTCGGCGCCATGAACTTCTACCTGCGGCGCCTCGCCGCCGACGGCATGGCCGGCCTCGGCTTCAGCAACACGCCCCCGGCCATGGCTCCACCCGGCACCAGCACCCCCTATCTCGGCACCAACCCCATCGCCGCCGCCTTCCCGCGCCGTGGAGGCGGGGCCCTGGTCGTGGACATGGCCACCAGTCAGGTCGCGCGGGGTCACATCCTCAGGGCACGGCAGGAGGGCGGGCCATTGCCGCCGGGATGGGCGGTGGATGACCGGGGCCGGCCCACGACCGATCCGGATGCGGCGATCGCGGGAAGCCTGGCCCCACTGGGAGGCGCCAAGGGCTTTGCCCTCGCCCTCCTCGTGGAGGTGATGACCGGTGTCCTGGCCGGCGCCGGGGTCGGCCCGGAGGTGACCGGCACCTTCATCCCCTCCGATCGGGAGAGCAACGTGGGCCACAGCTTCTGGGCGCTCGACGTGGGCGCCTTTGGCGGTTTCGGGGAGCGCCTGGAACGGCTGGCGGCTGACCTCCATGGCCTGGGAGGCAGGGTGCCGGGGGAGCGGCATCACCGGGAGCGGGAGCGGCACCTGCGCGAGGGTGTCGAGCTTCCGGAGTCGCTGGTCAGGGAACTCGAGGAGCTGAGCGGGGTGCCGGTGGGTGGCTGACGGTCGAGCGGCCGCCTCCGGGCGCGGCTCCGTCGGCACCGCGGTCAGGGCCGGACCATCGCCCCCGCGGCGGGCACGCCCTCGGCGGCGCCGCGCCAGCCCCGGGGGCCGAGCAGGCATCGGAGCCAGGGAGAGAGGACGGCGAAGAGGGCCATCGCCACCACGAAAGAAAGCCCGCTTACGATCATGACCGGCCGCGGCTCGACCACGTCGGCGAGCCCGCCCATCCCCCAGCCGATGGTCGCCATGGGGGTCAGGGTGATCAGCTGGTAGATGCTGGTGGCCCGGCCCCTGAAGCCGTCGTCGACCCCCGACTGGATGAGGGCCAGGGCCATCGACATGAAGGTGGCCTGGGTGGCGCCGACGAAGAAGCCCAGGGGGACCGCCAGCAGGCCGCTACGGGCGGTCGCCATTGCGGCCAGGAACAGGCCGCTGCCGAGGGTGCTGACCACGAAGACCCGGGAGCGATAGCGGCCGCCGGCCAGCCAGGCCAGGACCAGGCTGCCGCTCACCGCCCCCAGCCCGATCGCGGCGAGCAGGGCGCCGTAGGTGGAGCTGGTGGCGTGCAGGTCGTTGCTCACGAACATGGGCAGCATGCCCTGGTAGGCCATGGTCAGGGAGCAGTGGAGGGCCACCGCGCAGACCATGGTCAGCACCAGCGGTCGCAGGGCGAGGTAGCGGAACGACTGCCGCAGCCGCAGCCCCGGGCTCTCAGCGCCGCGGGGCACCGGCCGGACCGGCCCGACGGGCAGGACCAGCAGCGCCGCGGCGACGTACAGGACCGTGCAGGCCGTCCAGGCGAGCGCCGGCCCGCCGATCGCCAGGAAGGGCGTGGTGAGCGCCGGTCCGAGGAACTCGGCGCCCTGGGTTCCGACCTGGGACAGGGAGACCGCGTTGAGCAGGTCGTCGGGCGCCACCAGGCTGGGAACCAGCGTGCTCCGCAGCGTCATCTGGAGCACGAAGGAGACGCCGTAGGCCACGGCCAGGAGCAGGGCCAGGGTCAGGGTCAAGTGCCGGGTGGCGGAGAGCAGCGCGAAGCCGGCGGTGGCCGAGGCGGAGAGGGCCGCCGCCGCGGCATTGAGCGTGCGGCGGTCGAAACGATCGGCCAGCACTCCGGCCACCGGCGCCAGCAGCACCACCGGCCCCTGGGTGGCGAAGAGAGCCGCTCCCACCCAGAAGGAGGAGTGGCTCAGCTGCAGGACCTGCGAGCCCAGGATCAGGACCAGGGACCACCGCCCGGCGGAGCCGGCCGCGTTGCTCAGCCACAGCCACCGGAACTCGGGATAACGACGCAGGGAGGTCAGCACGTCCCGCCGCTCCCGGCCCTCACGGTGGTCCTCATTCCCCGGGACCCCGTGCCCGGATGGGCGACGTGGCCGGCGCCGTCCCTCCCGCCATCACGCGCCTCCCGTCCGTCCCACGCCGATCGTCCGGCTCCGCGCCCGAGCGCGTCGAGCCCGTTCGACGGGTAACCGCCCCCGCTTGGCGGGCCGGGCGTGCGCAAGAGTGGAGAGCTGAGGCACCCGGGCCCATCGTAGTCGGGGCAACGGTCGCCATCAACCCGAACCAACCATCCGAACCGGTTCCAGGTTGGGAGGCGGGATGGGCCCGGGCGTCGGGGGCAACGGAAACGAGGTCCTCGACTCAGGGACCGAGGAGGCCTTGCGTGGTAGACCACCATCCGGCATCGCCGCCCTCACATCCAGGCCTGGATCCGGCTTCGAGGGGGGCTTTCCGGCCCAATGCCGATGGGCCGGATCCAGGCGGTGGCGCTGGGCCTGGGCCGGCAGCGGTCGCTCGAGGCCACTGGATGTTGTGAGAGCTCTTTCCTGGGGACCGGTCACCGTGCATCGCCGGCAGGGTCGGGTGGGCGAGTTGCCCGGAGATCGCGGCGGCCACGGGATCGGCGTCGTCCCCGCCACCTGGGACGACCGGACCGATGGAGCACCATGGGCCGACCCTGCCACTCTCGCCCCCGCTACCGACCTGGGAGAGGCTCGATGGTCGAGGTAGGGCCTGAGTCCGGCTGCCCTGGCCGAGCGGGGTGGCCTGGGCGGTCGTCGCCAGTGAGGGCCTGGCGGGCGGCTTGGCAGTCACGCCGGCCATCGCGAGGTGCTCACCCACGTCAACGGGGAGCGCCTGGTCCCTGGGTCGTCTCCTCGGATCTCCCCTGAACGGGGATGGTCGCCGCCGAGCCGCCCTTGCCCGAGGAGCCGTTGGAGTTCGTCGCTGGCTACGTCGTCCAGGCCTGGCCGGTGGCGAAGCGATCCGCGAGCTGCAGCGCCCAACGCTCGAACTCGGGCGGCAGGCACTCCCCCAGTGCCTGAGGTGGCTCATCCAGCCGCAGGGCGCGGACGTCGTCGAGGATGCGGCGGGCGGTGCTGGCCGCCTCGGCCGCCGCCACGGGCGAGACGATTCCCTCGACGGCGTCGCCGTAGCGGACGAGCTCGGCCAGGAGCCGAAACACGGACTGCCAGCGGGGGAAGGCGACGGGCAGTCCTCCGAGGCTGGTGACGAAGGCGTCTGAGTGAAGACGGTAGCGGACCTGGTTACGAACGCTGACCGCCTCCAGGACGCCGGCCAACCTGAGGCTGTCCAAGGCGTCGGCCACACTGCGCTTGACGTACCCGGCCTCGGGCGTGAGATCCGCCGCGGACGCGGTCATGGTCGGATCGGCCAGGAATAGCCGTACCACCTCGGCCCGGGCGGAAACCCCGAGCAGGGCCCGGAGTCGAAGCTGGACCAGGGCCGGACGGCGGAGGTCGGGGAGCCGGGACTTCCCGGTCGGCCGGTAGGCTCGGGCCTTGGTCGCGTGTGGCCAGCGCAGGCGGGTGTGGGCGTTGGCGGTGGCAGCGAAGGGACCGAACATGCTCTGGGACTCGGGCGACGCGTGGGCGAGGAGGTTGCGGAGCCGGCTCGCCGAGACCAGCTGTCCGAACCTTGTGCACCAGTCCAGCGCCTCGTCCCGAAGCCGGGGATCGGCGTCCCCGAGGAGGGCGGTGAAGATGATCAGGGGCTCCAGGTCGATGGCGACGGAAGCGTGATGCCGCTCCCAGCCGGAGACCCCGAGCTCCGTCCAAAGGCTCCAAGCCAGGGAGAGCTCCCGGTCCTGCAGCTGTGCCCTAAAGCTCGGCATCGGCGTTCTCCACGCCGAGGAACTCGAGTGCCTGGATGAGTTCGTTGCGGAAGCCGGGCGAGGGGTCGTGGGTCCGGGCCCAACGGCCTGCGAAGAGGAGCTCCTCGCGAGTTGGACGGAGCTGGCGCAGGTCGGCGACGTGCTTGCTCGCCGGTCCCTGGTCCGCGGACGCGTAGAGCTTGAAGCAGATCTGGTCCAGGCGGCTGGCCAGGCGCAGGTGGAGGGCCCCGTAGGAGCGGGTCTCGACCCTCTCCTCGAACCCGGCCGGCAAGCCGAGGTCGAGCAGGTCGGTGGGGCCCGGATTGAGCCAGTCACCCCCGATGCCGAAGGCCTCCCCGACGTCGCGGCTGGCCTCGAGGAGGTCGGAGGGGAGGGGACGGGCCTTGCGGTAGTGGCCCGCCTCGACCAGGGCGAGGACGTCCAGGTCACGCGTCGGCCTCTGAATGGCGCCGAGCAGCATGAGACCACCGCCGCCGGCGGCGACGAGCTCGTGTCGGCGCTGCCGTCGCTGGAGCACGGCCCCGAGTGCCCAGAGCACCTGGCTGAGTTGATCTCGATTCACGTAAGAACTATAACTTCTCGATTCGAGAGTTTTATTTTC
>JAJPKS010000358.1 GCA_021323605.1 Bacillota bacterium
CGCCCTGGCAGGCGGGGGTGATCGAGCTGGGAAGGGGCCCCGCCCGCCGATAGGCCGGCCCGGGTGGGCCGGCCCCCTCGCGGTGGGGGTCGGTGGCACCGCCGGGGGATCGGGGGCCGTTGCTTGGTTGGGGACATTCGCGGCCGCGACCGCCGCCTGGAGGGCGACGCGCGGTCCGGTGTCTGCCCACCTGCGACGCGCCGCCCCGAAGTCTGCGCCCGGCCGGGCGACCCCGGGCATCGGGAGCACGGCGAGGGCGGTGGTTGCGACACGCATCGCCCTTCCGGTCGCCCTGGTTGCCGGGGGCGCAGAACGTATGGGGGGCCGCTTAGACTGGCTGCCGTGCCCACCTCTCCGGCCGGGGTCCGCTTCGGCATCTTCGACTGGATCGACGCGGCCGGCCACGAGCTGGCCGACCACTACGAACGCCGGCTTCGTCTGATCGAGCTGGCCGATCGTTCCCCCTTCTGGTGCTACCACGTGGCCGAGCACCACGGGACGCCCCTGGGCCTGGTGCCCTCTCCCAACGTGTTCCTGGCCGCGGCCGCATCCCGAACCCGGCGGCTGCGCCTCGGCCCCCTGGTGAACGTCCTCCCGCTCTACGACCCGGCGCGCCTGGTCGAGGAGATCTGCATGCTCGACCACCTCAGCCGGGGGCGCCTGGAGCTCGGTCTCGGGCGGGGCGGCGTCCCCGGCGAGCTGGCACTCTACGGGGTGCGGGCCGAGGACACCCGCGAGATCTTCCGGGAGGGCCTGGCCCTGGTGCTCCAGGGGCTTCGCGAGGGCCGCTTCGACCATCGGGGCCGATGGTTCACGAACCGGGCCGGGAGCACCCCGCTCCGGCCCTTCCAGCGTCCCTACCCACCCCTCTGGTACCCGACCTCGTTCCCCGACAGCGTGCCCTGGATCGCTCGGGAGGGGATCAGCGTCCTGTTCGCGTTCCTGCTCACCCGGCAGCGGACGACCGCGGCCGAGCAGGTGGAGCGCTATCGACGGGTCCAGCGGGAGCACGCCGCCGACCCCGATCGTCTCAACGGCCACGTGGCCGAGCCGTGCGTCGGGGTCTGCCACCACGTGGTGGTGGCCGAGACCGACGCCGAGGCCCATGTCGTGGCCCGGCGGGCGCTCCGGGAGTGGTTCGCCAACTTCAACCACCTCTGGCTGCGCGAGCGCGGGACGGAGTACTTCCCCTCCGACGTCGACGCCTTCATCGACGCCGGGCATGCCCTGGTCGGCTCCCCCGAGACCGTGCGCGAGCAGGTGAGGCGAGTCCTGGCCGAGAGCGGAGGGAACTACTTCGCCGGCGTGTTCGCCTTCGGCGATCTCACCGCGGAGGAGTCGTTGCGCTCGCTCGACCTGTTCGCCCGCCGGGTGATCCCCGACCTGGTGGCCGCCGGGGCCCCGCCGGGCGGGATGGACGAGCGCGCCTGACTCCCCCGCCCCGGCGGGGAGGGTTCGGCCTCGTCGCCTACTCCGGCCGGCCGAACCAGCGCTGGCGGGCCGGGAACAGGTAGCGGCCGGTGATGAAGTTGAGGATCCTTCGGGCGCGGCCGAACGAGGCCGCCAGCTCATCGGCGGTGCGCTGCCACCATGGCGAGCGCACCCCCGTGGCCGCCCGCTGGTAGGCCCGGCGGCCCAGCCACTCCAGCTGCGCGATGCCACCCCCGCCGGCCAGCACCAGCTCGTCCGGGGGGTCGCCGCCCAGGGCGCGGCTGAGTCGGTCCAGGTGCCGCGGGGCCAGCGGCCGGGCGACCACGTGCTCGGGGAAGACCCCGGTCAAAAAGAGGCACAGGTCGCCGAGACGCCGGTAGATGTGGGGCTGCTCGGAGGCGGGAACGACCTCCAGCATGGCGGCGAGCCGCAGGGGATCGAGCTCGCTGTAACGACGCCGGCGCCAGCCCCGCGGGGTGCGGAACCACACGCTGCCGCTGGCGACGCGGGTGTACGAGGCGAGCAGCTCGGCCAGGGAGAGGCGCCGGGAGGGCGCCTCCATGAACTCGCGCAGGCCGGAGACATCGAAGATCGGCACGCTCCGCCTGGGGCCGAGCCACTCCTCGACGAAGGTGGCCTGCTGCAGGTCCTCGGCCGCCCGATGGACCAGCACGGCGAAGGCCAGGAAGGGCGAGGCCCGGAGCATCGCCTCGCTCTCCTCCCGGTCGCCGAACAGGGCTTCGAAGACCGCGGGGCGCCTCAGCAACTCCTCCAGACCGGCCGGGTCGGAGCGCAGTCGGGCCAGCTCCTCGGGGCCGGCCGCGGCCACGGTGCCCAGCAACTGGAGGTCCGAGTCGGTGAGGTGCTCGAGGAAGTGCGGTGTCGACATCGACGATCTCCTGACACGAATGTATCGCCGGTCCGGAGCCGTCGGGTTCCACGCCGGCCCGGTCAGAGGTGTCGGAGCTCGCGGGCACGGCTGCGCACCGCCGCCGCGTAGCGCGCCGCCGACCGGGCCACCGCCGCCTTGCCGTCCCGGTCCACCACCCGGCCCCACCAGGCGCCGTAGATGCGGTCGAAGTCGTAGGCGGTGACGGTTCGTGCGATGCGCTCGACGATGTGGGCCGGGAGGGGGATCAGGTTCGGGTAGCTGAACATGAAGCTGACGTAGCGCCGATCCTGCACCACCTGGAGCACGTCGCCGACCAGCAGCGCCCCTTTCCCTTCCGCGCCCGCGGGCCAGTGGGCGACGGCGGCCCCGGGGAAGTGCCCGCCACATCGCACCAGCGTGATCCCGCCGAAGAGCGGCAGCGTCTCCCCGGACCAGAAGCGGATGTTGGGGTGGGAACGCATCACCCACCGCCGGTCGGCCCGGTGGAGGTAGACGGGGGCGTCGAAGGCCCGACTCCACTCCACCATCGAGGAGTAGTAGTGGGGATGGGAGATGGCGATCGCCCGAAGCCCGCCGAGGGCGCGCAGGGCGGCCACGGTGGCGTCGTCGAGCAGGCTGATGCAGTCCCAGAGCAGGTTGCCCTCCGGCGTCTCGACCAGCAGGGCGCGCTGGCCGATGGCGAAGGACGGCTCGGTGCCGATCCCGGTCAGCCCGGGCTCCAGTCGCTCCACGCGGTTTCGATGGTCGCGCCGCAGCTCCTCGAGGGTGGTCCATCGCTGACCCTCCCAGCCCACGTACTGGCGGGCGTCGGCGCAGATGGCACAGCCCTGCGGAGGGACGGTTGCGTCGGCGTGCTGGGTGCCGCAGGTGGTGCAGATGAAGCAGGTCACCGGCCGGCCTGCGCTCCTCGACCTGATGTCACGGACGTATCATCGCTGTCCGCCGGGTCCGCTGCCCACCCGTTGCCCGGCAGTCCCCGGCCCCCCGGCCGTCCGCGCTCATCGTCGAACCGACGGCGCTCCGCGTGGCATGGATTCGAAGGCGAGAGGAGAGGTCATGGCATCGCAGGCGACGCACGACCATCGACCCGGGGGCGGCCTGCTCCGGGCCGGCGTCGGCTTGGTGGCGCTGGCCGACACCGCGCTCTCGCTCGAGGCGTGGGGCTGGCGGAGCCCGCAGGCGCACGCTGCGGAGCGCCTGTTGCTGGACGTGATCGCGCCCATGCGGCCGGCGGCGACGCTGGTCGCGGGTGTGGCCGCGATCTACCTCGCCACGCGTCCCAAGCGGGCCTTCCGGCGCATGCTGGTGGGGCTGGTGACGGCCGCCGGCCTGCTCTCGCTCGTGGCCTCCGAGCCGGGACTGCTGGCGGCGGCGGGCGCGGTGTGCCTGGCCCTGCTCCAGGCCGGCTGGCTGTGGCCGGAAGAGGGGGACCCGGTGTCCAGCCGGGTCGGGTGGTCGATGCTGTTCGCGGTGGCCGCGGCCGCGGCCGGCACCGGCTGGCTGGTGGTGCTCGCGCACCGCGGACACCGCCTGCTGGCCTGGATGCCCTTGCTCGCCGGACTGGCCCTGGCGGCGGTGGTGTCGGGCATCGCCCTGCTGGATCGGAACCCGCCGCTGCCGGGAGAGTACGACCTCGGCCAGGCGCTTCGCCGCTACCGCGAACAGGGCCGCTCCGGGGTGTGCCCGTTCGCCCTGATGCGGGACAAGCGGCACTTCTGGTCCTCCGACCGCGTCGCCTTCCTGGGCTTTGGCTGCCGGGTCGGGGTGGCCCTGGTCCTGGGGCCCGGCATCGGGCCCGAGGCCGCTCTCCCCCGCCTCTACGCCGAGTTCCTCGCCGCCTGTCGGGTGCGAGGGTGGCGTCCGGCCTTCTACCAGGTGGCGGAGGGCGTGGCCAACCGGACCGGGGCCCGGGTACGGCTGGTGGTGGGCAGCGAGGCCGTGATCGACGTCGATCGGTTCGGGCTGGACGGACCCGCCATGGCCCGGTTGCGGCACGAGGTCAGTCGGGCCCGTCGGCGGGGAGTCGGCGTCCGCGTGGTCGCGGAGCCGGATCTGGAGCCCGAGGAGCTGGCGGCGATCCGGGATCTGGCCGCGAGGGTCGAGGAGCGCCGGCCGTTCGGTCCCATGGCCTTCTCCACCGGTCGCTGGGGAGATCCCCCCGGCGTGGAGCGCCTGGTGGGGCTGGCGCACGACGGGGAGGGTCGGCTGGTCGCGTACGTGACCTGGCTCGTGCTCCCCGCGGCCTCGACCGTCGTGCTGGATGAGGTGAAGCGCGCGCCCGGAGCCCCGGGAGGAGCGGTGGACCTCCTGATCGCCGGCTGCCTGACGGCCTTCAAGGGTCGTGTGGCTCGGGCCAGCCTGGGGCTGGCGCCCGTGGTCGGCGCGCAGGTCGCGGCCCGGCTGGCCGGGTTCGAGGGCTTCCTGCGCCGGGCGCTGCGGGTCGCCAACGTCTCCCCCGGCCTCTACGCCTTCAAGGCCAAGTTCGCCCCGAGCTGGGAACCGCGTTACCTGCTGGTGGAGACCGTGCTCGATCTGCCCCGTGTGGCGCTGGCCGGCTTCCTGCTCCACTACCCGGAGCTCGGCCGGCGGGTGTTGCCCCGGCTCGGGCGGGCCCTCCCCATGACCGCCCGCTGAGCGGCCGCCCGGACTCCCGGTGCCAAATCCTTATACTCCTTGCCCCGGGCAGGCTGAGGCCCCCTTGCTGCCGTGGAGGGAATGGAGACACAGACGTCGGGGGCGGACCTGAGCGGACGTCGGCTGGGTCCCTATCGCCTGGAGAGACTGATCGGAAGCGGAGCCTTTGGCTCTGTCTATCGGGCTCGCCACGCGCACCTGGGTGTCCTGCGCGCGATCAAAGTGTTACAGACCGATCTGGCCCGGGTGCCGCAGCTCCAGGCGCGGTTCCTGCAGGAGGCCAAGACCGCGGCCGGGCTCTCCCATCCCTGCATCGTCCCCGTCTACGACTTCGGTGTCGACGAGGGCGTGCAGTACATCGTGATGGAGTACGTCGAGTCGGTCACCCTGGCCCGGTTCATGGGGGCGATGGAGCCGGCCAGGAGAAGCCAGGACCCGACCGTCCTGGGTGCCATCCGGGACATCGCCTCCGCGCTCGACTACGCGCACGCTCAGGGCATCCTCCACCGGGACCTGAAGCCGGCCAACGTGCTCATCCGCGATTCCGATCGACGGGCCATGCTCACCGACTTCGGGGTGGCCAAGGTGCTGAGGGGGTCGGGGATGACCGAGACCGGGATGGCCCTCGGCAGCTACGCCTACATGTCCCCGGAACAGTGTTCGGGATCGACCCAGCTGACCGCACGTTCGGACATCTATGCCTTCGCCGCCGTCCTCTACGAGATCGTGACCGGTGCTCCCCCCTTCGGGAACGGCCTCTCCGCGGTCGCCGGTCACCTGAGCCAGCCCGTCCCTCCCGTTCGGCGGCTGGCGTCGGGTCTGCCCGAGACGGTGGACGAGGTGCTGCGCCGGGGCCTGGCCAAGCGGCCCGAGGATCGCCCGGCCAGCACCGGAGAGCTGGCCGCGGCCTTCCTGGAGGCGATGGCGGAGCCGACCGTGGTCGGCCTCGGCGGGGGCTCCGGGCCGCGACCCCAGCCGCCGCCTCCCCCTCGGGCCATTCCGACGGCCCCTGCCTCCAGTGCCCGGCCGTGGCGTGAGCCGCCGCCTCCCCCGACCTCGCCCGTGCCGGCGGTCCCTGCTCCTCGCTCCCGGCTCCTGGTGGTGGCGGCACTCGCCTCGGTGCTGGTGCTCGCCGCCGGTGTGGTGCTGGCCATCGCCGAGGCCTCGCCCGTCCTCCAGCCGGGCGGTCCGCGCCAGGCCCCCAGCCCGCATCCAGTCAGCTTTCCCTCCGATTTCCCGATCCCCGATCCCCAGCACGCCGTCATCGGGACGCTGGGGCAGCCGGTGGAGGTGAAGGGTAGTTCCCACGCCAGGGTCACCGTGGTCGCGGCCGCTACCGACGATCCGGGCACTCCAGAGGTGAGCCTGGCCGACTCCGCTTCCGACCGCTTCGTCGACGTGCTGGTGCAGGTCCAGAACCTCTCCCGGGAGCCGCTCTCCTACGGAGCCTACGACTGGTGGTTGAGCGACAGCACCGGTCATGCCTATCCCGAGGTGGCGTCTCCAATGAGCCCGGGGCTACCGGCCGACGAGAGCCAGCTCGCGTCCGAGGACACAGCCGAGGGCTACGTGAGCTTCGAGGTCCCCAAATCCGCCTCCGGTCTCGAGGTGTGGGCGACGATCGGGGACCGCGCCGTCCGTGTCCCTGTGGGCTGAGTCGATCCGGCGCCGTCAGCCCGGCGCCCGCAGCACCCGGAACCGCAGCGGTCCGAGATCGGCCAGGTCCAGGCCATCGAAGCTCAACAGCCCCCGAGCGCCGGCGACGGACACCCGACGCTGAGTGCCCATGGTCAGCTCGACCTCGATCGTCGCCGGCTGTTCGGTGTCGGCCTCCCCGGCCCAGGCGAACAGCCACCAGCGGTCCCGGCTTCGCCCACCCCGGCCTCGCAGCAGGCGCCAGCTGTACTCGTCGGAGGAGGGGATGGGCACCGGGGCGTCGGTGAGGTGCGCCCGCCGCGCCCACCACCTGCGTCCACCCATCCGGAGCTCGAGGTCGGGCAGCCGGATCGCCGGCGGAGCCGTGGGCGAGGAGGCGTCGAGGAGGGCGCTCACCCAGGAGACCAGCGTGCTCAGGCCGGGCTGGAGCCAGGTCGTCCCCTCGGTCACGTCGACCGTGTCCTCCGGCTCGGCGTCGACCGCGTAGGGCAGCAAGGGCAGCCCGGACAGCCGCCGGCCGAGGGCCACGGCCAGCCTGGCCACGACCATGGCCGGGATCTCGTCGGGCCCGAGCAGGCCCCGCTCCAGCATCAACAGGTACACGGGGTTGAGCCCGGCGCGCTCGGCCAGCTGGAGGCAGTCGAGGTGGTTGCGGAGGCGCAGGTCGGAGATCAGCGTCCCGAAGGCCAGCGTCTCGGGGAGGCCGCGCCGGGCTCCCGGCCCCAGCGCTCGGAAGCGCTCGGACGCCGCCCGGGCGAACGCCACCGTCAGCTCCTCCTGACTGCGAACCAGGGGCTGACGGGCCGTGGGCTCAAGGTCGAAGCGGGCTCTGCTCACCGGTGAGCTCCCCGAAGTGATCCCTCCACAGGGCGCGCAGCGCCCTCAGGCCACGGGAGCCGTTCTGGCGAGCCGCCTCTTCGGTGACCCCCAGTTGCGCTGCCACCTCCCCCCAGCCGGGAAGGTCCGCGTCGGGTCGGGATTCGATCAGGAACGAGTAGTCGTCTTCCTCGATCCGGAAGCGATAACGGTAGAACACGGCCAGGGCGCGGCAGGAGCCGTAGGCTCGGTCGGCGCGCTGGAGCTCCCGGAAGGCGATCCGGAAGGCCTCGCGCCGGGCCTCGCGGGCGGCGGCTTCGACAACCCGCCGCTCGACGCTCGGCGTGGGGTCGACAGGGTGCGGCCCGGCCTCTGGATCGACCCGGTCGAGGGAGCGGGTGGGATGACGGTAGGAGTGGCGAAGCCGGTCGAGGCAGCGGCGCTCGGCGATGGTGCGGGCGATCACCGGCACCGCTGCTCGCTCGGGGTCGTAGCCACCCCGGGCCCGCAGCTCCAGGAGGGCCAGGAACGTCTCCGACAGGACGTCTTCGCATTCCGCTCGGGTGTCGCCGAGCCTGACCGCCACCAGCGGCCTCAGCATGCGTGCCAGCTCGATCCAGCACGTTTCCGACTCCCGATGCTCCGCGAAGGCAACGGACTCCGCTTCCCAGGAGAGCGATGGGGCCGAGGTCATGGACCGGGCCGTCCCGAGCCCATGGTCCGCCCCCGGAGCGGCGAGACCGCCATGTCCGGTCAACGGATCGCCGCCTGTCCTGGTAACGCCCCTGGGGAGGAGGGGAGCCCGGGGATGGAGCCGGTGGGACCGGCCCCCGGCCGGCCGGTCCACGGTCCGGCGCCGCCCGGTGGGGATGGCCGCCGGGAGGAGGCGGGAGGCGGAGTCTCCACTTCACCGTCGCTCCTCTCCGGTGCCGTGGCATCGGTGCTCTCCTCGACGGTTCCCGGTCTCCGGGCTCAGTACCGGAAGAGGGACCGAACTCGCTGGCGGCGGATCAGGGTGACGACCAAGATGGTCAGGGCGAGACCGAGCCCCACCACCCATACGCCGATCCCCCCCAGTATCCCCAGCACCAGGGCAATCACGTTGACGTTGCCCAGGGCCAGGTCGGCGCCCGCCTCGGGCGAGTCGGCGGTCACGGAGACGCTGTAGAGGCCGGCGCGGGCGATGTTGAAGGTGGCCACCGCCGCTCCTTGATGGCCGCCGGCCTCGTAGGTCTCGTTCTGGTTGAACGGGATCACGTGGATGGCCACCGAGGAGCCGTCCGGGGCGAGCACGTTGACCCGCACTGGACGGCTCGGTCGATGGGGGGCGTTCGGGGTCTCGTAGAACATCGTGTAGCTGCCGGGGTCCAGATGGACCTGCTTGAAGCCGGGCACCGCCACCCGCTGGAGGTGGCTCACCTGGTCGTTGATCTGGCGCACGCCGAAGATGAGCACGGCCGCGCCCACGGCCAGGCTCAGGACCATGAGTGCTGCGGACAGCGCGTACCAGCCCCGCCCGGGCACGGACCTGGGCGGCGTCGGTGGGGTGGGATGTCCGATCATCGAGTGCTCCTCCTGAAACCGCACCCCGGCCGGGCCGGGTCGGGGACCCCGGGGCCGGGCCGGTCGATCGCATCGCCGGTGCCTTCGCCGCCGGCGGCCGGACGTGACAGGCGATGGGTGTCACGACGCCGCGGCCAGAGCGAAGGCGGGGACATGATCGATCTGGACGGGGACCGGGAGGCCGGAATTGGCCCCGGCCTCCCCAGGCCGTGGGACGAGCCAACCATGGCGGCGATGCCCCGGCCGGGCACGCCACCGGCCGGGGGCGAGGGCCGGCCGCCGACGCTCGCCGTTTCCGCCCTGGGGCGGCGGTTCACCATCGACGGCGCCGAGCCGGTCGGCATCGGCCGCGACCGGACCAACGCTCTGGTCTGCCTGGATCCTCGCGTCTCCCGCTTCCACGCCCGCCTGCGCCGCGAGGGGGGGGTCTGGTGGCTGGAGGACCTGGGCAGCCTGAACGGGACCTACCGGGAGGGCCGGCGGGTCGACCGGCTGGCGATCCAGGCCGCCACCCGTGTCCTCCTCGGAGGCGAGGATGGCGTGCCCATCGAGCTGGTGCCGCTGGAGGTCCGGCCGACCCCCGGGCCACCGACGCCGTTGCGCATCGGGCGCTGTTGCGACAACGACGTGGTGATCAGCGATCTGTCGGTCTCCCGACACCACGCCCGGCTCATCCCCGAGGCGCCGGGCGAGTGGCTGCTGCTCGACCTCGGAAGCTCCAACGGGACCTTCGTCGGCGGTCGGCGGGTGGAACGGGCCCGGGTTCGAGACGGTGACCTGATCGGGGTGGGGGCGAGGACCCTCCGCCTGCGGGACGGGCACCTGGAGGAATGGCGGAGCGACCATCCGGCCCTCCAGGCTCAGGGCTTGACCGTGCGCGGCCAGGGCGGGGCCACGTTGCTGGACGGGGTCGGCTTCTCCCTGCCGGAGCGGAGCCTGCTGGCCATCGTCGGACCTTCGGGGGCGGGCAAGACGACCCTGCTCGGCGCCCTGACCGGGCTCCGGCCCGCCCGGAGCGGGCGTGTCCTGGTCGGCGGTCGGGACCTCTACGGTGCCTACGACGAGCTCCGCCTGCAGATCGGCTACGTGCCCCAGGACGACGTCCTCCACACCCGCCTCACGGTCCGGCGCGCCCTGCTCTACGCCGCCGAGCTCCGGTTCGGCGACGACGTGTCCGCTACCGAGCGTCGGAGCCGGGTGGAGGAGGTCCTGGCCGAGCTGGGCCTCACCGAACGGGCCCAGATGGTGATCGGGAAGCTGTCCGGAGGCCAGCGCAAGCGGGTCAGCATCGCGCTCGAATTGCTGACCCGCCCCGGCCTGCTCTTCCTCGACGAGCCGACCAGCGGCCTGGACCCCGGCATGGAGAAGCACCTGATGCAGCTGCTCCGTGACCTGGCCGACGCCGGGCGCACGGTGGTCGTGGTCACCCACAGCGTGCAGAGCCTCTCCCTCTGCCACCGGGTGCTGGTCCTGGCCCCGGGCGGGCGGACGGCCTTCTACGGTCCACCCGAAGAGATCACGCGGCACTTCGGCTGTGAGGACGTGGCCGAGGTCTTCTCCATCCTCGAGCGTCACCCCGAGGTGGACTGGAGGAGGTCGGCCGAGGACGTCCCCCCCGGCCCCTCGCCGGCCGAGCCGTCGGTGGGCCAGGTGCCGCTCCCCCTCGCTCCGATCGCCGAACGACGCCGGAAGAGCGCCTGGCGCCAGCTCTCCACGCTCACCCGTCGCTACCTGGCGGTGACGCTGAGCGATCCGCTCAACCTGGCCTTCCTCCTCTGCCAGGCCCCCATCCTGGCCTTGATCCTGCTGCTCGCGGTCGCCCCCCGGGGCTTCCAGGTGGGTACGCCGCAGGCGGCCAGCATCGCCAGCGAGGCAGGGCTGATCCTGGTCGTGAGCGCCACCTACCTGGGCCTCCTGAACTCGGTTCGGGAGGTGGTGAAGGAGCTGCCCATCTACCTGCGGGAGCGGTCGATCGGCCTTTCCATCCCTGCCTACGTGGGCTCGAAGGTGATCGTGCTCTCGACCCTGACCGCGGCCCAGGCCGTGGTCCTGGTCGCGCTCGGCACCATCCGCGAGGGAGGGCCCGCCGCCGGCGCGTTCCTGCCCTGGCCGTCGGTGGAGCTGATGGTCGACGTGGCCGTCGCCGGCGTGGCCGCCCTGGCGCTCGGGCTGCTGGTGTCCTGCCTGGTCAACCGCGCCGACAAGGCGCTGACCCTGCTCCCGCTCCTGGTCGTCCCTCAGTTCGTGCTCAGCTTCCCCCAGCTGCACATCGACCAGAAGCCGGTCCTGCGCGAGCTCAGCTACCTGGCCAGCGCCCAGTGGGGCTACGCGGCGGTGGCGGCGACCGTGGACCTGAACCGGCTCGACTACGAGCAGGCGCGTGCCGCCGACCCCAGGATCCCGCCCGGACAGGACCCCGACCGGGACTCGCCTCGCCTCGAGGCCGCGATCAAGCGGGTCACCGACCAGCGTCCCCAGGCCCGGTGGCGGCACCGGCCCGATGCCTGGATGCAGGACGTGCTGATCCTCTCCGGGATGACGTGTGCCTTCCTGGGACTCGCCGGCCTGGCGCTGCGCCGGCGCGATCCGCGCCCCGCGCAGCACCGGTAAGGCGGAGATGATGCCGGGGAGGGCGCTGCACGGCGCCTCACGGCGAGCGGCCCGTCGGTCGGGGCGGGCCGCGGGTGGGAGGGTTCGTCCCCTTCTGGCCGAGCCCGGGAGGTCTCGTCTCCCGGGTCTCCCGGGCCGATGAACGTTCCCCGCTCGGACCCGGCCCCGGAACCGGTCCCGGCCTGGAGTCGGCCGGCCCGCCCCGAGCGCTGGCGGTGGGCGGTGATCGCCCTCAGCCTCCTCCTCTTCCTGACGGCATGCGCGACCCCGGCCCTGGAGATGAGGGTGGAGCCTTCGGCCGAGCGGTTCGACCTGTGGCCGGGATGGTTTCTCTGCCTGTTCGGCTGGCTGGGCATCCTGGTCCTCCAGTTCGGCTGGTACGCGAACCTGTTCCTGCCACCGGCGCTGCTGTTCCTGGGCCTACGGCTCTGGGTGGCCGCCCTGGTGGTGTCCGGTCTCGGCCTGCTCCTGGCCGGCGACACGTTCCTCCTCGCCATCATGCCGCTGCCGAACGGCGATGACGTGGACCAGCACCTCTACCTGAACCGGCCGTTGATCGGGTGCGACCTCTGGGTCGCCAGCATGGCGGTGGTGGCGATCGCCGCCGTGGTGGGGCTCGTACGTCGCCGTCGGACCTTCCCCGGCGCTCGATGAGCAATGGCATGCTAGTATGGCAGGCGCCATGCGCTGCCGGCCCGGTCGAGAGGCGGCCGGGCTGGGAAAGGATCAGGAGGGACCATGGGAGTTGCAGCACCGCCCGACCTCAGCCTGGACGTGAGGGGCTTGCTGTCCGAGGGCACCCACCTCATCGGCGGCGAGTGGGTGGCGGCCAGGAGCGGCGAGACCTTCGAGGTCCTCAACCCGGCCAACCAGGAGGTTCTGCTGCGCGTCCCCCGGGGCGGGCCGGAGGATGTGGATGCCGCCGTCCGGGCGGCGGCAGAGGCGTTCCCGAGGTGGCGGGATACCAGCCCGAGCCGACGTGCCGAGCTCCTCTTCCGCTGGGCCGACCTCTGCCATCGCTACCGGCGGGAGATCGATCTCCTCGAGCGTATGGAGGTGGGTCGGCCCAGCTGGGGTCCGTTCTCGCCCATCCCGGCCACGCTCCGGTTCTTCGCCGGGATGGCGGACAAGATCACCGGCACCACCCTGCCCACCTCGGCCCCGAACGTCCTGGGCATGACCATCCGGGAGCCGTTCGGGGTGTGCGGCAGCATCATCCCCTGGAACGTCCCTGGCCCGCTCATGATCTCGGACGTGGCACCGGCCATCGCCGCCGGCAACACGATCGTGGTCAAGCCCGCCGAGGACGCGCCCCTGACCGCCCTCTTCCTGGCCAGGATCGCGGTCGAGGCCGGGATCCCGGCCGGCGTGGTCAACGTGGTCACCGGGTTCGGAGCCGAGGCCGGGGCGGCGCTGCCCCTGCATCCGCTGGTCCGGCACATGAGCTTCACCGGCTCGCCGGAGACGGGGACGCAGGTGATGGAGGCCTGCGCCCGTAATCACATCCCGCTCCACCTCGAGCTGGGGGGGAAGTCGCCCCAGATCGTGCTGCGCGATGCCGACCTGGAGAAGGCGGTCCCCGCCGTCGTGCGCAGCATCACGCTCAACACCGGACAGGTCTGCGCCGCCGGCTCCCGGGTGGTGGTCGACCGGGAGCTGCGCGGGCCACTGGTGGCGGCCCTCGCCGAGGCCTTCGGCAAGGTCCGCGTCGGACCCTGGTACGAGGACGTTGAGATGGGGCCGCTGATCAGCGCCAAGCAGGAGCAGCGGGTGCTCGGCTACCTCGACCTCGGTCGTCGGGAGGGGGCGGAGGTGGTGACCGGCGGGCACAAGCTCCGGGGCGAGAGGTTCGACCGCGGGTTCTTCGTCGAGCCCACCATCTTCGATGGGGTGGAGCCGGAGATGCGGATCGCTCAGGAGGAGATCTTCGGCCCCGTGCTGGCGGTGATCTCCTTCGCGGACGAGGAGGAGGCGCTGGAGATCGCCAACGGGACCCGCTACGGTCTCGTGGCCTCGGTGTGGACGAGGGACGTGTCCCGGGCGGTGCGGTTGGCCCGAGGAATCCAGGCCGGACAGGTCACCGTCAACACCACGGGCTCGCGCGGGGTCATCGGCGCTCCCTTCGGCGGCTACAAACACAGCGGCTTCGGCCGCACCATGAGCGCGGACAGCATCCTCGAGTACACCCAGGTCAAGACGGTCGTCATCAGCGGCGACTGAGCGCGGTCGCCATGGCCGGCGCGGCCCGGAGGGCGTCCGGCCGGGGTTCCGGCCCTGCGTCCGGCCTCCGGCGATCGCCGCGCCGGCGCCACCCATGCCGGCCCCGGCGTCCGCTCCTCCGGAGATCGAGCCGTGAGGCGGTGCAGGCGTCGTGCCTGGATCTCGATCCAGGGTGCTCTACCTGTGGCGACGGCCTGCACGGGACGAGAGGGCCTGCCCCCGGCTAGGTCTCTCTCCGCGGCGCTCGACCGTGGGCCAGAGGCCCGGCCGGTGGGATGGAGAGGTCATCTCCCAGGAGAAGAGGCGCCACGGCGGCATCGCCCGGCGATCCGCGTGGCCACGCTGCAGCTCGACACCGCCGCGCCCGCCCCCGGGTCGGGGGCCGCTTCCTCACCGCCGCCCGCGTCGTCGCGTTACCGGCTTCGAGATGAGCTAGACGGCGGTCACCGCCAGGTAGAGGATCCCGAAGAGGAAGATCCAGACCACGTCGACGAAGTGCCAGTACAGCGTCGCAGCGGCGAAGCCGACGTGGTGGCGGCCGTTGAAGTGGCCCCTGAGCGCCCGGCCCAGCATCAGGAGCAGGAAGACGAGACCACCGGCCACGTGGAGGCCGTGGAAGCCGGTCATGGTGAAGAACGCGCTTCCGAACTGGTTCAGCCCGCTGAAGCTGATGTGGGCGTGGGTGAACTCGTAGCCCTGGCCGACCTCGAAGGCCACGCCCAGCAGGATGGTGGAGACCAGGAGGACGAA
>JAJPKS010000322.1 GCA_021323605.1 Bacillota bacterium
GGGGCGAGGGCGGAGGGCCGGAAGGGCAGCAGGTGACCCAGCGCGGCGTCGTCGAAGGCGGTGACCGCCAGCGCGATCGTGAGCAGGTTGAGCCAGGAGAAGTTGCCGCTCAGCACCAGCCAGCCCTGGGTGAGGACGATCACCGCTCCCGCCACCGTGGCCACCGGCTGAGGCGCGAAGAGGCCGAAGGGCACCACCAGCTGAGCGAAGTGGTTGCCCACCGCCTCGACCCGGTGCAGGGGCCGGGGCAGGTGGTGGAAGTACCAGCTCAGCGGGTTGGGCATGGGCTGGGTCTCGTGGTGGTAGTCGAGGCAGGTGAGGTCGCGCCAGCAGCGATCCCCCCGCATCTTGATCAGGCCGGCGCCGAACTCCACCCGGAAGAGGAGCCAGCGCAAAAGCCAGATCACCGGCGCCGGCGGCACGGTCGGGCCCGAGCCCAGGAACGCGGCCAGGAAACCGGCCTCCAGGAGCAGTGACTCCCAGCCGAAGGCGTAGAAGGTCTGGCCCACGTTGACGACCGAGAGGTAGAGGGCCCAGAGCACCAGCCAGACCGGGAGGCCGAGCCAGGGGGGCCCCAGCTCGGTCAGTCCGATCGCGGTCGCCCCGGCCAGGATCACCCCCGTCCAGCCCACCGCCAGCAGGCGCCGGTCGGAGTAGCCGATCAGGTGGAAGAGGCTGGGGGCCCACCGGAACCGAACCCGGCGCAGGAAGTCGGGGGCCGGGAGCAGGCCACGCTCGCCCAGCAGGGCCGGGAACTGGTTGACGGTGACCAGGAAGGCGACCAGGTAGATGGCGCCCAGCAGACGCTGGAAGAGGAAGCGGGCCAGCCACTGGTCGGGCGCCTGCAACCAGTCCATGGCTAACGCCTCAGCACCGCCCTGGCCGCGTGCCAGCCGCACATGCCGTGGACGCCGCCCCCCGGGGGGGTGGCCGCCGAGCAGATGAAGAGCCGGGGGTCGGGAGTGACGTAGGGCGTCCAGCGCACCACGGGCCGGAAGAACAGCTGACGCAGGTCCTGGCGGCCGCCGTTGATGTCGCCCCCCACGTAGTTGGCGTCCCGAAGCTCGACCTGGCGCGGGCCGAGGGCGCTCCGCCTCCGGACGAGGTCGCGGAAGCCGGGGGCAAAGCGCTCGATCTGGGCCTCGATGGCCTCGGTCATGTCTCGATCGGAGCCGTTGGGGACGTGGCAGTAGGCCCAGGCCACGTGGCGCCCGGCGGGCGCCCGGGAGGGGTCGAAGAGCGTGGGCTGAACCAGGATCACGAAGGGGCGCGCGGGGTGGCGACCGGCGGCCACGTCCTGCTCCGCGGCCGCGATCTCCTCCAGGGTGCCGCCCAGATGGATCGTGGCCGCCCGCCGGCACTCCGGCGCCCGCCAGGGGATGGGCCCCTCCAGCGTCCAGTCCAGCTTGAAGACCCCGGGGCCGTAACGGTAGCGGGCCAGCGCCCGCCGGTAGCGGCCGGGCAGACGGTGGCCGGCCACCTCCAGCACGCCCCGGGGGACGAGGTCGAGGAGCACGGCCCCGGAGGTCGGCAGCTCATCCACGGAGTCGACCCGGAGGCCACACCGGATCTCGCCCCCCAGCTCGCGCAGCCGGCGGACCAGCGCCCCGGCCACCGTCGCCGCCCCCCCTCGCCCCAGCGGCCAGCCGCCGTGGTGGGCGGTGACCAGCATCACCAGGCCCACGGCCGCGCTCACCGGCTCGTGGAGCGAGAGCATGCTGTGGGCAGCGACCCCCGCGAACAGCGCCCGGGCCTCGGCCCCGCTGAACAGCATCCGGGCCAGCCGGGCCGCGGGTAGCAGCCCCAGGGCCCCGAAGCGGGCCAGGAGCAGGGGATGTCGCGGGGGCCGGAGGGGCCCCAGGACGTCCGTGGCCAGCTCCACCGCCCGGGCCACCAGAGGTCGCATCAGTCGTTCGTAGGCGCGCCGGTCGGCGCCCAGGCCCTCGGCCGTCGCCTCCACCGAGCGCTCCAGGAGCAGCGCCCGACCGTCGTCCAGCGGATGGGCCAACGCCGCCGGCGGGGTCACCAGGTCCAGCTCGTGCCGGGAGAGGAAGGGTGAGACCGAGGCCATCGCCATCACGGCCGCGCAGAGGTCGTGCCGGAAGCCGGGCTCCAGCAGCTCGACGGTGCGCAGGCCGCCGCCGGGCTCGGGGGCGGCCTCCACCACCAGCACCGAGCGTCCGGCCTCGGCCAGCGTCACCGCCGCCGCCAGGCCGTTGGGGCCGGAGCCCACCACCACTGCGTCTCGGGGATGATCACCCATCGTCTTCCTCTCGTCCGCGGGACCCCCGCGCCTTCCATCAATGGTGAAACGAACGCGACCGCCGCCCGTCCCGCATGCCCGTCACCCGGGACCGGCGGCGACGGGGAGCCTCGCCTCGATCTGCCATCACGTCCCGGCCAGCCACGGCGCCGGCTCGATGCTGGAGGCATCCCGGGTGGACGATGGGGCGTTCTCGCCCAGCGCCGCCGGCCGGGATGGCTCGGTCTACCCGCCCCCGGGAAGGCGGAGTCGCTTGAGCATGAGCGCGTTGACGGCCACGATCAAGCTCGAACCCGACATGGAGATGGCCGCGAGCTCCGGCCGCAGCACCAGGCCGAACGCCGGCTCGAACACGCCGGCCGCGACGGGCAGCGCGATGGCGTTGTAGCCGACCGCCCAGCCCAGGTTCTGGAGCATCTTGCGCAGGGTGCTGCGGCCGATGCTCAGCGCCGTGGGCACGTCGAGTGGGTCCGAGCGCATCAGGACCACGCCGGCGGTCTCGATGGCCACGTCGGTGCCGGCCCCGATGGCAACGCCCAAATCGGCCTGGGCCAGGGCCGGAGCGTCGTTCACGCCGTCGCCGACCATGGCCACCCGGCCACCGCCGCGCTGGAGCTCCGCGACCCTGTTCGCCTTGTCAGCCGGCAGCACCTCCGCCATCACGGTCGAGATGCCCAGCTCGGCGGCCACCCGCCGGGCGGTGGCCTCGTTGTCGCCGGTCAACATCACGACCTGGATGCCGGCTTCGCGGAGCGCTGCCACGGCCCGCCTGGACGTTGGCCGGAGGGCGTCCGCGATGGCGAGGAGGCCGGCGGCACGCCCGTCCACGGCGACGCACACGACGGTCTTCCCCTCGGCGGCCAGCTCGGCCCGTCGTGCCTCCAGATCGCCCAGCGCCGCCCCCTCCCGCTCCATCAGCCGCAGGTTGCCCACCGCCACCCGCCGGCCGCCCACGGTTGCCACCGCGCCCTGGCCGGGCACCGTCTGGAAGCGCCCGGCCGCCGCCCGGCCGGCGTCGTCGTCAGCGCGCCGGACCACCGCCCGGGCCAGGGGGTGCTCCGACTCGCGCTCCACCGCCGCCGCCAGTGACAGCAGCTCGGCCTCGAGCAGCCCGTCCACGACCACATCGGTCACCTCCGGCTCCCCCCTGGTCAGCGTGCCGGTCTTGTCCATGACCACCACCTGGATGCGGGCCGACGTCTCCAGAGCCACGGCGTTCTTGAAGAGGATGCCGCGCCTGGCGCCGAGCCCGGTGCCGACCATGATCGCGGTGGGCGTGGCCAGGCCCAGCGCGTCCGGGCAGGTGACGACGACCACAGTGATGGCGAACAGGATCGCCGTCTCGAAGCCGGCTCCCGTCGCCAGCCAGACCAGCAGCGTGGCAGCGCCACCGAGCAACGCCACCAGGACCAACCAGAAGGCGGCCCGGTCGGCCAGGCGTTGACCGGGCGCCTTCGAGTTCTGGGCCTCTTGGACCAGCTTCACGATCTGGGCCAGGGCCGTGTCCCCGCCCACCCTGGCGGCCCGAGCCCGCAGCGTGCCGTTCCGGTTGATGGTGGCGCCGATCAGCTCCGAGCCGGCGGACTTGCTCACCGGCATGCTCTCGCCGGTCACCGTCGACTCGTCGACCTCGCTCTCCCCCTCCTCGACCACCGCGTCGACCGGCACCCGGGCGCCGGGGCGGATGAGCAGCAGGTCGCCGACCACCACCTCCGCCGTGGGCACCTCCACGGGCTCGCCGTCGCGCAGCACCACCGCCATCGGGGGAGCCAGGTCGAGCAGGGTGCGGACGGCGTCGTTGGCGCCGCCCCGGGCCCGCATCTCGAACCAGTGGCCGAGCAGCACGAAGGAGGCGAGCAGGCTGGCCGCCTCGTAGAAGACCTCACCGCCGCCCCGTACGGTCACCACCAGCGAGTAGAGCCAGCCGGCGCCGATGGCAACCGCCACCAGCACCATCATGTCCAGCGTCCGCCGGCGCAGGGCGCGGAAGGCGCCATCGAAGAAGATCCAGGCCGAGTAGCCGATCACGGGCAGGCTGAGGATGAGCTGGAAGACATCGTCGCGCATTCCGAACGGGGCCGGTACCTCGAAGCCCAGCACCTCGCGGCCGATGCGCGACCAGAGCAGGATGGGCACCGAGAGGACGGCGGCGACCCAGAAGCGGTTGCGCATGTCCCGGACCATGGCGTCCATGGACATGCCGGCGTGGCCGCCGTGACCCATCGCCTCCTCGGGGGCCATGACATGCGGGGCAGCGGGGTGGGCCGCGTGAGCAGCCGGTGGCGCGGCCGCAAGGGCTGGCGCCGGCTCCGCCATCGGCTCGCACAGGTGGAGCGGCACCGACCGCCCCGCACAGCGGTAGCCGCACTCCTCCACCCAGCGCCGCAGGTCGGCCAGGGTGGTGCGGGAGGGGTCGTAGGTGACCGTGGCGGTCTGGGCCACGGGATTCGCCTCCACCCCGTATACGCCCGGCCGTGCGCCGAGCGCTCGCTCGACCACGGCTTTCTCGCCGGCGTAGCGGAGGCCGCCCACGTGCAACACCGCGGTCACACGGGGAGCGTTGGCGGCTGGGTCGAGGTCACGTCGTGTCACGACGTTCGCACCGGTTCGATTCCGGCCTTCCCTCTACACGTCGGCTCCCGGATCGAATGGAGGACCGTACAAGGGCATCGGATCAAGCCGTGATCCAGCGCGTTCATCCCAC
>JAJPKS010000282.1 GCA_021323605.1 Bacillota bacterium
GCCGTCCGGACGCCCGCTCGGTTACGCCCGCCAGGTGCAGATGGTGTTTCAGGACCCGTTCGCCTCGCTCAACCCCGTCTACCGGGTCCGCCACCACCTGGTCCGGCCGCTCCGAATCCATCACCGCGGCCAGGTCGACGAGGAGGCGGCGCTCGCCGAACTGCTCCACCGGGTCGCCCTGGATCCCCCGGCCCAGTTCCTGGACAAGTTCCCGCACGAGCTGTCGGGAGGCCAGCGACAGCGGGTGGCGATCGCGCGGGCGCTGGCGGTGCGCCCGCGGGTGCTCCTCGCCGACGAGCCGGTGTCGATGCTCGACGTCTCCATCCGCCTCGGGGTGCTCAACCTGCTCGCCGACCTGCGGGAACGGGAGCGGCTCGCGATCCTCTACGTCACGCACGACATCGCCTCGGCCCGCTACCTGGCCGACACCATCGCCGTCATGTACGCCGGTCAGGTGGTCGAACAGGCGCCGAGCACGATCCTGACCGACCATCCCGCTCACCCCTACACCCAGCTCTTGCTGTCGGCCGCACCCGATCCGGACCGGACCGGGCCACCGCAGCTGGCCGGCGGGGGAGCGCCCCCCGAGCCGCTCGAGCGGGGGCGTGGATGTCCGTTCCATCGGCGGTGTCCCCACGTCATGGAGGTCTGCCGACGGGCGAGACCGCCGAACGTCGCCGTCTCCCCGCACCACACCGCGGCCTGCTGGCTCCACGCCGGCCCCGGGACCGATCGGACGGGGGAGCCGGACCGGACACCGGAGGCACGGAACGCCGACCAGGAGACGACGGCGACGGCCGGGCACCGCATCCATCACGACCCAAAGGAGGTGTGAGAGCCGGAGATCGTCATGCCTTGAAAAACGTGCCGAACAGAGTGGGGAATCGTCGATGCGTTGAGGCCCATCCTGGGCCACTGATCACGGAGGAGAGGATCCTTTGAGGCGAGAAAGATGGTTGGCGGCCGCGATCGCAGCCGCCGCTCTCGGGGTGGCGGCTTGCTCGGGCGCGTCACAGCAAACCAGTTCGGTGGGCAAGTATCCGCTGCGAATGGAGGCCAACACCGGGGTCACGTTCACGCGTGACTTCAACCCGTTCGACGCCAACTCGTTCGCGGTCAAGATGAACCTGGCCTCGCTGATCTACGAGCCACTGTACGAGATCGATGCGCTCGATCCCTCCCAGCAACACCCCTGGCTGGCCAGGAGCACGAGCTGGGGGAACGGCGGCAAGGATCTCACCATCGCGGTTCGATCCGGGGTGAAATTCAGCAACGGCCAGACGCTGACGGCCAGCGACGTCGGCGCCACGTTCAAGGCGATCAAGGATGTTCCGGCGGCCAACCGGACGGGGGTCCCGCCCCAGGCCGACGATCCGACGGTGAGCGGCAACACGGTCACGCTCCACTTCCAGACACCGCAGTACAGCAACACCTTCTCGATCCTCGGCTCGACGTTGATCGTCCCGGCATCGCTGATCAAGCAGCTGGGGGCGAACCTGGCCACGGCCACCGTGCCCAACCCGGTGGGGACGGGACCGTTCACGCTCTCCAGCTTCTCCACCTCGGTGGTGAAGTTCAAGCCCAACCCGTACTACTGGGGGGGCAAGCCTCCCGAGCCGGAGATCGACGTCCCCTCCCTGGCCACCAACAACGCTGCCAGCCAGGCGCTGGCCGCCGACCAGCTCGACTGGGCGGGGAATGACATCGCCAACGTCTACCAGAACTACGTCAACCTGAACCCCCAGACCAACCACGCCTGGTTCGCCCCTGGCAACACGGTCACGCTGTGGTTCAACGTGGGTTACGGCGCCCTGAGCGATCCCCAGGTCCGCCGGGCGATCAGCTTTGGGATCAACCGCACCGAGCTCGCGACCTACGGGGAGTCGGGGTACGAGAACCCGGCCACGTCGTCCAGCGGGCTGATCCTGCCCAACCAGAAGGCCTACCTGCCCGCCGACGGCAGCCTCACCAACGACCTGCCCGCCCGCAACGAACCGGACGCTACCCGGGCGAGCCAGGACGGCTGGAAGGGACCCACGGTCGCCAGCATCCTGACCGCCGACGGCTACAGCGGATGGAACCCGAATGGTGGCCCCTGCACCGGGCCGGGCACCAACTGCTGGACCAAGAACGGGCAGATCATCCAGTTCAACATCGAAGACCCCATCCCCTACTCGGACTACTGGACCGACGCTCAGCTGATCTCCCAGGAGCTGCAGAGCGAAGGCATCGACGCCACCCCCAAAGGTGACAACCCGGACACCAGCTGGTACACCAACTTCCAGTCCGGCAACTTCCAGTCGATGATCCACTGGGGGGCGGGCGGGCCCTTCCCGTTCGTCCAGTACCAGAACTGGCTGGACGATTCCCAGCCGAGGTCGGCGGGGGACTACGGCGGCTTCCAGAGCCCCGAGGCACAGCAGGCACTCCAGGCCCTCGAGGCCACGTCTCCCAGCGACACCGCGGCCGTCAACCGGGCGACCCAAGTGCTGGAGGAGATCGTCTCCCAGCAGGCGCCGGTGGTGCCGCTGCTCTACGGCGCCGACTGGAACGTCTACAGCAGCGCCCACTACGTGGGATGGCCGGACGCCAGCCACCCCTACATGGACCCGTCGCCCAACGATCCGGAGCTCCC
>JAJPKS010000087.1 GCA_021323605.1 Bacillota bacterium
CACGGTTGCCGGGCGCTGGAGCTGACCCACCTGCTGTACGTGACCTCGCGGGTCTACGATCCGGCTGACGAGGGCCGCATTCCCCACGACGATCCCTCGATCGGGGTGGACTGGACCGCCTTCCCGGAGATCAGGTGATCGTGGTTCGATGATCGTCCGGCAGGCGTGGGGAGGGAGGTGAGCGACGTGCTGTCCATCGCCATGAGCGATCCAGGGACCAGAGGGGTCCGGCGGCTGGCCGCCGCCGCGGCGCGACACCTGCCGGTGATGGGGCGGGTGATCCACCAGCGGAACCGGCTGGCGGCGGAGCTGGCGGCGACGCAGTCCCGCCTTCGCGAGCGCGAAGCGCTCTTGCAGAGCCGGGACGAGGAGCTGGGCCGGCTGCGGGAACTGCTGGGAGGTGGCGCCAGGGCGGTGCAGTTCGTGCCCCTCGGGCACTACTACTCGCCGGTGCCCTCGCTGGAGGAGATCGAGCGCGACCGGGCCCGCCTCTTCGGACCGCCCCCGCGTGAGCTGCCCGGCATCGAGCTCAACGAGCAGGGCCAGCTCGAGCTGCTGCGCTCCTTCGCCAACCTCTACCAGGAGTTGCCGTTCCCCATCGATCGGGAACCGGGGTTGCGCTACTGGTTCGACAACCCCTCCTACTCCTACTCGGACGCGATCTTTCTCTACTGCATGCTCCGCCACGCCCGGCCGCGGCGGATCGTCGAGGTGGGATGCGGGTACTCGTCCTGCGTCATCCTCGACACCGACGAGCGCTTCCTGGGCGACCGGGCTCGCTGCACCTTCGTCGACCCCTACCCGGACCTGCTGCTCGACCTGCTCCGCGAGGGCGATCTCGCCAGGGTCCGCTTGTTGCGATCACGCCTCCAGGACGTGCCGCTGAAGGAATTCCTCGGCCTGGAGGCGAACGACGTTCTGGTGGTCGACTCCACCCACGTGGCCAAGGTCGGCAGCGACGTGCAGCACCTGTTCAACGAGATCCTGCCCCGGCTGCGCTCGGGAGTCTACGTCCACTTCCACGACGTCTTCTACCCCTTCGAATACCCGGAGGAGTGGATTCGCGAGGGAAGGGCGTGGACCGAGGCCTACCTCCTCCGTGCCTTCCTGGCCTTCAACCGCGAGTTCGAGATCGTCGCCTTCAACACCTACCTGGAGCGCTTCCACCGCCAATGGTTCGAACGCCACATGCCGCTGTGCCTGCGGAACGAGGGTGCCAGCATCTGGCTGCGGCGGCGCTGACGGGGAGGCGAGGTCACGGGCCAGCGGTCGTCGACGGACCGGGGTTCCAGGCAGGAGCGCCTCGCCGGCAGCTCAGGGTCTTGCCGTCTCCCCGGTGGATCGGAGGAGTTCGTACCAGAGGTGTAGCACGTCCGCCCGCTCTCGCTCGAGCGTGTAGCGTTCCCTGACGAAGCCGGAGGCGCGCCGCCCCATGGCCAGCACCCGGGCCGGCTGGCGCCGCCACTCCGTGAGCACCTGCTCGACGCGGGCCGCGACCCCGATCACGTCGCCCGGGGGCACGACGTGGGCCAGGCCCCGGCGCATGAACTCGACCCCTCCGCCTCCGTCGTAGCCGACGACGATGCAGCCGCAGGCCATCGCCTCCGCCGCCGGAAGCCCGAAGCCCTCCTCCTGGCTGAGCGCGAGGAAGATCAGCGAGCCGCGCATGAGGCGCGCCACCTCGGCGGCCGGCTGTCCATGGATCGGCGTCACCTCGACACCCTCCAGGGCCCCACGCTGGCGGAGGATGTGGAGCACCTGGTTGGCCGCGCCCGCTCCCTTGCGGGGCATGAGGCAGATCCGGGCCGCCTTCTCCGGTGAAGGTGTGAAGAGGCGGTCGTCGATGGCGACCGTGATGCGATGGACGTGGAGTCCGGGAAACGCGTACTCGAGCCAGCGCCGGCTGTGCTCGGAGATCGTGACCACGGCGATGGTGCGGGCGTCCTGGTAGGGGAGCGGCCGGGGGTCGGAGAAATCGCACGAGGCGAAGGTGTTGAACGCGTTCTGGTTCAGGATCACCCGCCGGCAGGCGGGGCCCCAGCTCCCGATCGCCGGCCCGTACACCTCGGGCCAGACGACGACGTCGCTGGCCGGGTCCGGCTCCACCTCGTCTCGGGAAAGGACAGGGGTTCCCGGTGACGCCCAGGGGTACCGGAAGCCGGGCCGCTCGTGCACGACCGCCGCCCGGTAACCTGCCTGGTTCAGGTCGTCGACGTGCCGGTAGATCACCTGGACCCCGCCCGCGGGCTGCTCGGCATCGGGGCAGGCGTACCAGATGCGTTGCTCGTCTTCCGTCCCATCCCCGAAGGGCCGGACAACCGGTGCCGGGCCGTCTCCGGGAGCGGGGTCCCGGAGCGAGGAGCGTGCCACACCTCGATCACCCGCCACCGGGCGGCTACCGTCAGCGGATCGCGGCCGGTGCGGCCTCGGCCCGGCCGGCGACGGCCCCGTCCGCCGGGACCAACATGCCCGGTTGCCGCTCCAGCATGGTGAAGAACCGCTGCAACGGCTCGGGCAGGGGGCCGGCGATCTCGACCAGCCGCTGCCGCACCTCGCGCGGGCGGAAGCGCAGCGGCGTGCCCAGGGCGACGTCGAGGTAGTCCACGGCCCGGCCCCACCGGGCCTCGCCCGTGACGGCGTAGAGGCGTTTCAGCATCGCGGTCAGGGTGTCCCAGGTGTAGGTCGGCCGGTAGGCGACGGGGTCGAAGAAGGACAGCTCGCCGTAGCCGAGCTTGAAGGCGTCGATGTCCGCCCTCGTCCGCCGTTTCTGCTGCAGGGTCCGCGTCCCCCAGTAGCGGACGACCCCGGTCCACCCTTCCCAGAGGACGCGAAGGCTCTCCCGGCGATAGGGGCCTCGCAGCACGTTGACCAGATGCCAGCGCGAGCGCAGGGCGAAGACCTTGATCGTCCGCCGCTTCTCGAAGTTCTTGAAGACGGTGTGGAAGAGGTTGCGCTGGATCAACCGATACTTGAACCCGTAGGCCTGGGAGCGCGTGGTGGCGGAGTGGACGTGGTGCACCCGCGCCCGGGGCACGGACCAGAAGTCCTCCCCCTGGAGGGTTGCGCGCAGGCACCAGTCGACATCCTCGTAGTACATGAAGTACGCCTCGTCGAGGGGGCCGACCCGGCTCGGGTCGAAGGCCTCACGGCGCAGAAAGGCGGCCCCGAAGCAGCATCCCATGACCGGCTCCTCGAGGTCGTACTGGCCGACGTCCACCTGCCCGATCCCCCGGTTGAAGGCGGCGCCCAGAGGGTCGATGGCGGTACCGATGGCGTCGATCAACTCGGGGTCGTGGGCGAACACCATCTTGGGGGCGAAGCCGATGGCCGTGGGGTGACGCCGGGCGGCGTCGACCAGGAGTCCGATCGTCCGTGGCTCCACCCGCGCGTCCGGGTTGAGGAGGAAGACGAAATCGCCCGTGGCCTCACGGACGCCGCGGTTGATGCCGGCGCTGAACCCTGAGTTGTAGCCGATCTGGATGAACCTGATCCCTGACCGCTCGGCCACCAGGCGCTCGGCCACGCCGTTGCTGGAGCCGTTGTCGAGGACCAGCAGCTCGACCCGCGGGTAGTCGGAGGAGCGGATCGAGTCCAGGCAGGCGGCCAGGTGCTCCGGCTCCGGCTCGTAGGTCAGCACCACGACGCTGACCAGCGGCGGGATGCCCTCCTGAGGCGGCCTCGTGCCCGCCGGTCGGGAGCGGGGCCGGGTCGCCGCGGCTTCGGCCAGGATCCGCTCATGGGCCTCCACCGCCCGCTCCCAGGTGTAGGAGGCCGCGTGCCGGGCGGCCGCGGCCCCCATGGCCCGCCGCCGCTCCGGGTCGGTGACCAGCGATCGCCACGCCTCCCGGAACTGCTCCGGCGAGCCGACCAGGAGGGCGGTCTCGCCGGCGACGGCGATCTCGGGGTGGGCGCCGGCGGCGTAGGCCACCGCGGGACGGCCGAAGCGCTGGGCCTCGAGCAGGGGGAGGCCGAACCCCTCCCAGCGCGAGCAGGTGACGAAGAGATCGGCGGCACAGTAGGCCAGCGCCATCTCGGCGGCCGGGGCGCTCAGGACCGCGATCCCGCCGGCCGCGGCGACGGCGCGGATGTCCTCCTGGCTCCCGTAGCCGATGCAGAGCAGGCCCACCGGCAACCCCTCTTCCCGCAGCGCCCGATGGTGCTGCAGCAGCTCCGCCACCCCTTTGTAGGGCTGACCTTTGTGGTTGAGCCGGCCCACGTAGAGGGCGAGGACCTGGTCGTCGGTGATGCCCCGGCTCCGCCGGTAGGCCAGGGCCTGGTCCGGCTCCACCGGCCGCCAGTAGTGCTCGGAGCCCCAGGGCACCACCGCCGCCCGCTCCGCCAGCCTCCCCGGCATCCGGTGCCGAAGGAACTCGGAGATGGTGACCAGCCGGGTGGCGCGGGGGAGGTAACGGTGGTACAGGGTCCAGCGCACGTAGGCGAAGTCGGTCCGCAGCCAGAGCGGCATGCCCGCGGTCGACGACACCCCGTGGTCGACGGCGACCACGGGGGTGGATAGACGAGGGATGGCGCTGAAGAACGGGAAGGAATGGATCTCGAGCACGTCGAGCCCCTCGTGGTCGAAGAGACGTGCCCAGGAGCGGCCGCGCCGGTCCATGAGCGGGAAGAGCTTCGTCGCCCGAACCGGCGTGATCCGCAGCCGGTAAGGGCGGTCCTGGTAGGTGTGGTCGGCCACCGAGCAGTAGACGGTGACCCGATGTCCCCGGCGCACCAGGCCTGCGGCCAGCTGATCCACGCAGAGGTCGACGCCGAACCCGGTGAGCATGCGCTCGGTGACGAGCCCGATGTTCATTCCCGGCCCGGGACTCCCCGCGGTCATGCCTCGACGCTACGCCGGTGGGCGGCGGTGGGCAGTTCCCAGCGATGGCCGAGCAGCGCCACCCCCCGCTCCCTCAGCCGGTGACTGCGGACGCGGAAGGGGAAGGCTCCCTCCAGGACGGTGTAGGGCTCGCCGGTCCCGGCGTCGCTGATGATCACGCTGGCCCGGAACAGGCCCTCCAGCAGAGGAAGGCTGGGAATGCGCAGCCTGACCTCGCCGGTGGGAGGGAGGCTCGAGGCCGCGGAGTCGACGTCGTCGGTGGTGGTCGAGAAGACCACGACCCCGTCCTCGCGCTGGAAACCGACGCTGAAGCGGGCTCCCTCCAGGCGTGCGGGGGCATGGTACTCGATCACCATCTCGAAGGGGTCGCCGGTCTCGAAGACGTGGGTGGGGCCGTCGGCCCCCTCGAAGCGGACCCGGGTCACCCCCACCCCTCCCCGGCCGCTGGGAACCAGCTGGTGGACGCGCTCCACCTCGCTCGCCATCAGGGCCGACTCGCGCGCGCTCACCTCGGCCAGGTAGCGGGCGATCACGGCCGGGGCCGCGCCCCGCTCCCGGACGCGGCCGCGATCGAGCCAGATGCAGTCGGTGCAGAACTCCTGGATCGGCTCCAGCGCGTGCGAGACCATGATCAGGGTGCGGCCCTCGGCCCGCATGCGGGCGATGCGGTCGTAGCAGCGCCGCTGGAAGGCCTCGTCGCCGACGGCCAGGATCTCGTCGACGACGAGGATGTCGGGGTCGAGGTGCACGGCGATGGAGAAGCCGAGCCGCGCGTACATGCCCGAGGAGTAGGTCCGCACCGGGTTGTCGATGAACCGCTGCAGCTCGCTGAACTCGACGATCTCGTCCATGACGCCGTCGATGTAGCGGCGGGGAAGCCCCAGCAAAGCCCCGTTCAGGTAGACGTTCTCGCGCCCCGTGTACTCGGGGTGGAAGCCGGCGCCGAGCTCGAGCAGGGCAGCGACCCGGCCGCGCGTCTCGATGCTGCCCGCGTCCGGCTCGAGGATGCCGACGATGCACTTGAGCAGGGTCGACTTGCCGGAGCCGTTCTCCCCGATGATCCCCAGCGCTCCTCCGTGCTCCACCTCGAAGCTCACCCCCTGGAGGGCCAGGAACTCCTCGAAGACGCCGCGCCGGCGCTGGAGCAGGGCCTGCTTCAGGGTCAGGTTGCGGCGATGGTAGATGCGGAAGCGCTTGGCGACGTCGCGCACCCGGACCGCGACCGTCATCACAGCTCCTCGGCGAAGCGGCGGGAGAGCCGGTTGAAGAGGGCGATGCCCGCCCCCAGCGCCAGCGCCCCGACCGCGGCGGCGTAGACCAGGCCCAGCCGGTGTGTCGGCCACCGGTGGAAGGCGATCACGTCCTGGAAGGCGCTCACGACCCAGGTCATGGGGTTCACGTACAGAATCCAGCGGAAGATCGTGAACAGCCGGCTGCCGTGGCTGGCGGCCAGGATCTGGTCCAGCTGGTAGATGACGGGGGTCATGAAGAACCACACCTGGATGGCGATCATGGTCAGGTACTCGATGTCGCGGAAGTAGACGTTGGCGGCGGCCAGGCCCAGGCTCAGACCGAGCGCGAAGGCGAAGAGCACCGCCGTCACCACCGGGAGCAGGGCCAGCGCCGGGCTCACCGGAACGTGGAAGAAGATCAGCAGGGGCGCCAGCAGGATCAGGCTGATGGCGTAGTTGACGAAGGCCGAGATGACCGTGGCCACGGTGAGCATGATCCAGGGGAAGGCCACCTTCTTGACCAGGACCGCGTTCCCCAGGACGCTGTTGACCGAGGCGCTGATGGACTGGGTGAGGAAGTTCCAAGCCAGCAGGCCCGAGAGCAGGTACACGGGGTAGGGCGTGCCGGGAATGTTGAAGCGCATGAACTTGGAGAAGACGACCGTGTACACGATCATGTACACGACCGGGTTCAGCAGCGACCAGGCCACCCCGATGACCGAGCCCCGGTAGCGGGCGGTCAGCTCGCGGCGCACCAGCTGGCGCAACCGCTCGCGGTTGAGGGCGCGGTTGTCGCGGAGCTGGACGCGGGGTCCTTCCCGGTCGGGACCGGTGGTGGCCGGCGGCACGGGGGCCTTCGGGAGGCGCCTCACCTTGAACTGGTGCACGTCGTCGAACCCTCTCGATTCACCCTGTGGCTCGGCGATCGCCGAAGAATCGTTGGGCAAGTTTCTGCCGGTAGGGGAACCGCTGCATCCAGGCGCGGATCTCCGCTGACGATACACGCCGGCGGGCGCGTAGGAAACGCCGCCGGTGCCGGCTCTCGGGCAGGAGGCGGACGGCGTCGGCGATCCCGAGCGGGGCCCGGGGCGACTCCAGCCCGAACTGGACGGCGGTGAGGAGGGTGAACAGGGCCACGGTGGGGAGGCGGCGCAGACCGTCCGGCCAGAGGTCGTTGTTGGCCACCAGCAGCAGCCGGTTCTTCAGGATGTGGCGGAGGATGAACGGGGAGCGGCGAGCGCCGGTGGCGCTGCGGTGGTGCCAGGCCACGGCCGGCTCGTACCGGGCCCGCCAGCCCAACCAGCGCAGGCGCCAGTCCAGGTCCACGTCCTCGATGTAGGCGAAGAAGCGCTCGTCGAAGGGACGGGCGCAACCGTGGCTGGCGTCTCGAAGGGCGTCCACGCGGTAGAGGGGGGCGGCCGCGGTCACGCCGAAGACCTCTCCCGGCCGATCCCAGGCGGGCTGGTCGGGGTGCGCCTCGCCCCGGTTGGCCGCCCAGCCGTTGCTGAAGAGCAGGTGGCCCGTGCTGTCGACGATGGGCGGCCCCTGCCCGTCCCCCGGACGCAGCAGCTTCCCGGTGACCGATCCCACCCCGGGCTCGCGCTCGCCGGCGGCCAGCAGGCGCTCCACGTAGTCGGGCTCCAGCTCCACGTCGAGGTTGAGGAGCAGGAGCCAGCGACCCCCGGCCGCCGCCACCGCCTGGTTCGCCGCCCGGGCGAAGCCGAGGTTGCGGGGGTTGGCGATGACCTCGAGGTCCGGGTCCTCGGCCCGGAGCCGTTCCAGCGAGCCGTCGCTGGAGCCGTTGTCGACCACCAGGCGCTGCCCGGGAAGATGGGTCTGGCGCAGCAGGCTGCGCAGGCAGCGCACGACCAGGTCACCGCCGTTCCAGTTCAGGATGGCGGCGCTGACGTCGATCTGCTCTCGTATGGGCACTGGATGCTCTCCGCCTGCGGTACGAGCGCCGGGGTCTGCCGACCACTCGGCTCCGATCTCCGGCCGAGGCCGGGGGCCGCGACCGGCGGATCAGGCCCGGTCCGAGGACCCCGGCCTCCCGGTCGAGAGCGAAGGGGCGACCGGACCCGGGTCCGTGCGCCCGCCTACAATGTCCCCGGTCTCCATTCAGCCATGTCCCAAGGTGTTCCCGTTCGCTCCGGCCGCGGCGTTCCGCCGGTGCCGGGGCAGGACCCGATTTCTGATGGCCAGCGACTCGATCGCCGTCCGTGACGCCGCCGGGCCCCGGGCGACCGCCGCTGCTTCTCCCTATCGTGCCACGCTCGGGCTGGCGGTCCTGACCTGCGCCCTCGCGCCCGCCTATGTGGTCCGCTGGCACATCTGGTTCTACCCGACCACCCTGCTCGAGGTCATGATCGGGCTCACCGTCGTGGCCTTCCTGGTGGAGACGTGGCGGTCGGGCGAGGCGCTGGTCTGGAGGTCCCCCTACACCTATCCCGGCCTGCTCCTCCTCCTGGCGGGGCTGGTGGGGGTCGCGGTCTCACCCCTCCACGTGGAGGCGGCCGGCCTCTGGCGGGCCTACATCCTGGAGCCGCTGGCCTTCTTCTTCGTGCTGGGGGCGGCGGTTCGATCGAGCCGGGCCGCCTATCTGGTCCTGGCCGGGCTGGGGCTGGGGGGGCTGGTGGCCGGGCTCGCCAACTCGTTCGTGGTGGTGGAGGCGATGCGCCACCACGTGCTCAACGTGGCCGTGCGCCCGCCGGTCGTGATCTACAACACGGCCAACGCCATCGCGCTCTACCTGGT
Source organism: Bacillota bacterium (assembly GCA_021323605.1). Taxonomy (GTDB): domain Bacteria; phylum Chloroflexota; class Dormibacteria; order Dormibacterales; family Dormibacteraceae; genus CADDZO01. The sequence goes on from JAJPKS010000087.1 coordinate 8,824, forward strand.
GCCCCTGATCGCGGTCGCCGGCGCGGTGGTGCTCCACGCCCGTGACCGACGCCTGCGCCTGGGGGCGCTGGTCTTCGCCGCCCTGGCGGTGGCGTCCGTGCTCCTGAGCTTCTCCCGGGGCGGATACGCGGCCCTGGCCGCGGTGGGGATTGGATTGGCGCTCTCCCATCGCTGGCGGTGGCGCCTGGTGCCGGCGGTGCTGGTGGTGGGGGCGGCGCTGACCCAGGTGCCCCCGATCGAGCACCGGCTG
>JAJPKS010000278.1 GCA_021323605.1 Bacillota bacterium
CTGGTGGGCGGCGCAGGGATCGAACCTACGACCTCCAGCATGTCAAGCTGGCGCTCTCCCGACTGAGCTAGCCGCCCGGCCGGTTGCCTATTCTACTGGCGATGCTCTCCGCCGCCGGTTCCGCACGCGCGCGCGACCGCCGCGGCGCCTGCGACTCCGGACCCGGGCCGGAGACCGCGCCACGCTGGCGCCGGAACCTGGCGGCGCTGTGGTTCGCCGAGTTCACGGCCATCTTCGGGTTCTCGTTCGCCTTCCCCTTCCTGCCCGTGTACCTCGGCCAGCTGGGGGTGCAGGACCCCCGGCAGCTGGCCTTCTGGAGCGGCCTGGCCGGGGGGGCCTCCGGGTTCACGATGGCCGCCATGAGCCCGATCTGGGGCTGGCTCGCCGACCGCCGCGGGCGCAAGCCCATGCTGGTCCGGGCCATGATCGGCGGGGCCGTGACCGTGGGCCTGATCGGATTCGCCCGCGGCCCGATGGACGTAGTGGCGCTGCGCCTGGTTCAGGGCGCGACCTCGGGCACCATCGCCGCCGCCACCGCCCTGGTCGCCGCCGGCACCCCGCGGGCTCGGGTGGCCTGGGCGCTCGGTCTGCTCACCTCCTCGGTGGCGGTGGGGAACGCGCTGGGCCCGTCGCTGGGCGGTCTGGCGGCGTCGCTCTTCGGCCTGCGCCCGATCTTCTGGGCGGGCGGAGCCCTCCTGCTCGTCGCGACCATCCCGGTCGTGGTGGTGGTACGGGAAGCTCCCTTGACCCGGGCCGAGGAGAGCGGGGTCGCCCTCGCCCGTTCCCACGCCGGCGCTTCCGGCGCCGCGGCCGCGGTGGCGGCCCTGATCGCGTGCCAGGGACTGCTCCAGATCGCCAACAGCGGCTACCAGCCGCTGGTGACGCTGCGGCTGCTGCAACAGCTCCCGTCCGGAGTCGAGCTGGTCGCCGGCGTCGCCTTCGCCGCCGCCGGCCTGGCCAGCGCCTCCTCCTCGGCGCTCTGCTCACGTTTCACCGGCCGCTTCGGCTACCGCCGGGTCGCCCTGGGCGGAGCCATCCTCCTGGTCGGAGCCGAGCTGCTCGGCGCTCAGGGCCCAGGTCCCGGGGCGGTGGTCGCCGGGGCGGCCTTGGCCGGCGCCTTCTACGGCGGCGTGGGGCCGGCGCTGTCGAGTATGATCGGCCTCGAGACCCCACGAGACGTTCAGGCGCGCGTCTTCGGCCTGGCCTCCAGTGCGACGTCGATCGGCTTCGCCCTGGGTCCGCTCGGCGGTGGGCTCCTGGCCTCACGTCTGGGGACCGCCGCGGCGATGTCCCTGTGCGCGGGTGTGGCCCTCCTGCTGTCGCTCGTCCTGGCGTTCGGCGCGCGTGAGCCCTCGCCCTGATACGGACCGGGCCCGGACATCCTGAGAGAATGCCATGCACATGCCGACGAAGATCTCGAACCTGATGCCGGCTCTGGCGGCAACGCTGCTGGTCGGGGCCTGCGGATATCCCCAGGTCGGCACGGGTCAGGGGCCGGCGGCCACCGTGGAGCAGACGACCCCGACCCCGACCCCGGGAGCCGGCTTCTCGTTCTCGGAGGGACAGGACAAGACCCCGATCACGTTCCCGGACGGGCTGAAGATGATCGACCTGCAGGCCGGAACCGGCCCCATCGTCCCCGCCGGCGCGACGGTCGAGGTGCTCTACGCCGGCTGGCTCAGCAACGGCACCCAGTTCGACGCGAGCAGCGAACACGGCAACCAGCCGCTGTGCGCCATCCTCCAGGCCAGCGCCTCCTCCAGCGGCAACTGCACGGGCGTGATCCAGGGCTGGGTCGAGGGCATCCCCGGAATGCACGTGGGGGGACGTCGCAAGCTCATCATTCCCCCGGCCCTGGGCTACGGCTCTCAGGGCTCGCCGCCCACCATTCCCGCCAACGCCACCCTGGTCTTCATCGTGCAGGTGGTGCGGATCGTGGCCACTCCCACGCCGACCCCATGAGGCCCGGAGGCTGGCCGGACGCCGCCCCCGCCGGTGAGGGCGGACTCGACGGCTTCCCGGTCTTCCCGCCCCTGCCCGGCGGACGCGTGCTGGTGCCGAACGTCCGCAGCCTGGCCCGGCTGGTGGCCGGCATCCGCACCGGCGTGCTGTCCGCCCGGACGCCGGCTCTGGCCGCCATGGTCGTCTTCCTGGACCGGGAGCCGATCGACGGGATCGCGGTTCGGCCCGGCCACCGGGTGACCGGTCCCGAGGCCCTGGACGACCTGGCCGAGGTGCCCATCGACCGCGTCTCCCTGATCGAGATCCGGCCCGAGCTGGCCCTGGCCGTGGGCAGCTACTTCCTCCCCACCGAGGTGCGCGACGTGCCGGCCCGGCTGCTGGTCCCGGAGACGTTCGTGCGCAGCCTGGGCAAGCCCGGGCAGCGGGGGTGCGTCCTGGTCAGCGCCCCCGATTCCCTGGGCTTCGTCTTCTTCAACGGGGACCAGGTCCAGTGCGCCTACCGCCAGGAGGACCAGGACATCGGCGGCCTTCAGCGGGTGGCCGAGCTCTTCGACGATCCGGAGGCACGGGTGTCGGTGCGGGTTGGGAACGTGCGCGGCGACCTCCCGCTCACCGCCACGGTCGCGGCCCTGCCCTTCTCGGCCTCCCGGCCCACGCCGCCCGTGGGCACGGCCCCGGACGCCGGCCAGGGACCCGCGCGCACCGAGGAGGGCGTTGAGCCGGGGATGTCGGCCGGCGCCTGGGCAGAGGCGGAACGGCGGTGGAGCCCCGATTGGGATGAGGAGACCGGACCCCAGCCCGCCTCGCGGGCCGGCCCGGGCTGGGGCCCGGCCTCCTCCCCGGCCCGGGCGACGACATCCCAGGGGCAACCACCGACCGGCGAATCCCGCCCCGTCCAGGACGGCACCCCCGACCTGGTGGAGGCGGCGGTGGAGGAGCTGCGGGCGATCCTCGGTCCGCAGGCGGCACGGTTCGAGGACATCTTCCGCGAGGCCGAGCCGACCACCGAGGGGCTGCGGGCCGCGGCCGAGTCGCTCCGCGGCCGGCGCGTCCGACTGATCAGCCCGGCCACGCTGGAGCTGGCGGCGGACCGGGTGGTGGCTCTCCTGGATCGCCTGGGGGACTGACCGGCACCGTCCGCCGACGGGAGAGCCGGAGGCACGGGCCGAGCGGCCTCGTGGTGACCACGCTCAGCTGTCGAGCAGGGTTCGCGCCACCGCCAGGGCCAGTTCGATATAGGCCTGCCGCAACGCCGGCTCAACGGCCGCGAGCCCCCCGGTGACGGCCGGCGGCTCCTCCGGGATCTCCACGACCGCGGCCACCCGCCGCCGGATCACGTCCAGAGCCGCCCTCGCCGCCGGCTCTTCGCGCCGCGACGAGCGCAGCCAGGCGACGATCACGGGAAGGGGCCGGGCGCCGGAACGCTCGTCCCCGGCCACGAGTGGTGCGTCGAGATAGTCCAGGACCTCCTCGAGACCCGCCGGGTCGTCTCGGGCGGGAAGCAGCAGGAGGTCCGAGACCGAGGCCCACTCCGCACACAGGACCGCCTCTGCCGAGGTGAAGGCCGGGATCCGACCGGGGAGGTCCACCACCGACATACAGTGCAGCTGTCGCAAGCGCGAGGCGAGCCGCTCGATCCGGCCGGGCGCGTAGCCTTCCTCCGCACCCGGCCGCTCAGGGTACAGCACCAGGGCGGGCGAGCGATCCCAGGTCACGATCGGCCACCGGCGACCGGCCTCCACGTCGGCCATGATCTCGCTGACCGTGCGACCCTGCCCGGTCAGGCCGAGGCGCTGCCACTGGCCGGCCTCGTCGCCGGTCTGCTCGACCAGGGCCGCGTACCATCCGCTCTCCCGCACCGCCTCTCCGTAGACGACGCCGAGCGCGGCGGCAATGGCCGTCCTCCTCGTCCCGCCCGCCCGTGAGGTCACGCCCACGATCCTCCCCGTGTGGTGGGCCAGAGCCAGGTCCACCAGCTCGCGGGGGACCAGCGGTCCCCTGGCCTGCCCGATGGCACCCGGTCCCGCCAGCGAGCGCAGGAGCCCACGCCCCTCCTGCCGATCGCCGTGGTTCCCGTCGGTCGGCCGGTCCGGAGAGACCATCCCCGCCGGCCATGGCTCGGCGGTCTCGGAGAGGACACCGTGGACCCGGCTCGGCGGGGCTGCCTCCCGACGCCCACCCCCGGTCGTGAGCACGCCCCCCATGCGAACGCTGGAGGGGTAGGGATCGAGGTCGGAGGTCGCAACCGGGGCCTCGGCGGGTGGCGCCTCCTCCTCTTCCTCATCGAACCCTTCGTCGAACCACTCCGGATGGCAGCGCATGGCGTGAACGGTGATCGTCCGCGCGTCGCCCGCCACCAGGGCTCGGACGTTGGTCGCCCGGGCGTAGAGGCTGAGATCTTCCTCCCGCTGGACGCCGACCACCACCTCGGCGTCCAGCACCGGCACCCAGTCCTCCAGCCCTGGCTCGTGCCGCATCAGGAGCACGGGGAGGGTTCCCTCGGGGACACTGGCCTCCCACCAGTCGTCGAGCATCCGGGAGACCTCGCCCACGGTCGTGATGAAGGCCAGGCCGGCCACCGGCGGCTTCAGGCAAACGGCGGGTCCGGGAGGGGAGGAGACGAGGTGAGCGTTCAGGATGGCCAGCGTCTCGCTTGCCTCCGGATCGGGGTAGAGGGGGATGAAGGCACGGCCCGTGAACTCACCCCGCACCGTCACCCTCCGGCGTCCGAGCGCACGAACGGTTCAGGAGCGAGAGAGACCGGCCACCAGAGCACGTTCACCTGGGTCCGCTCCACCGGTGATCCCGCGGCCGAGGAACGCGGCCCCTCAGCCCGAGGGGGACGGCGCTCCCACCTCCGCGGTGGTGCGTTCGCGTTCCTCGCGCAGGTCGCGCAGGGGCATGAAGGAGCGCACGGGGGGGACGCGCTCGAAGTTGTAGGGGGGCGGGGGTGAGGTGGTGGCCCACTCCA
>JAJPKS010000023.1 GCA_021323605.1 Bacillota bacterium
AGGCGGAGGGCCGGCGACGCAACCGGGGTGGCCGTCCCGGGGCGTGCTCGGTCCCGGGCCGAGGGGGACGTTGGACCCTTGCTCAGCCGGCCGCCCGGGAGCAGGCTCGAAGGCCGAGTGTTCGTCCGCTCCTATCTCGAGTTCGACTGGCCCTGCGAGGCGGTGGTGACCCTGCTCCTGGGCGACGACCCCGGCAGGTGGCTGGTCGCGATCGTCGAGGAGAGCGCGCGCTGGGAGGGGGAGCTCGTCTCGCGGGTGGGGTTCGAAGCCGCCCATCGATGGGTGGGACGACGCGACGGGATCGCGATCGGACCGTCGGTGCCCTTCGGCGGTGGCCTGCTCCTCCCGGTCTCCTGGCGCTCGACCGAGCCCCGGGCCCTGTTCCCCATGGTCGAGGCCGACCTCCAGGTCGCCCCCCTGGGACGTGACCTGACCCAGCTCTCCGTCAACGCGCGCTACGAGCCGTCTCCGTCCGGGCCCGGGACGGGGCTCGACCGCACGCTCCTGCACCGGGTCGCGGAGGCCGTGATCGGCGACCTGCTGCGCCGGGTGGCATCGGCGCTGAGGTCGCGCCTGGAGGACCGGGCCGGAACCTGACCGCGGTCGCCCGGCGATCGGCCGCCGTCCACGCTACGGCGGCCCGGCCTCTCCCGGCCGGACGAGGCCGGACTCGTAGGCGACGACCACCGCCTGTACCCGATCCCGAAGCTGCAGCTTGGAGAGGATGCGGGCCACGTGGGTCTTCACCGTGGCCTCGCCCAGGTGGAGCCTGGCGGCGATCTCGGCGTTGCTGAGGCCCCTGGCGATCAGCAGCAGGACCTCGCGTTCGCGATCGGTCAGCGAGGCCAGGCCGGCCGGAGGCGCCGGCGGCGTGGAGGGCCTGGCAAAGCGCTCCACCAGCCGTCGCGTGATGCTGGGAGCCAGGATGGCGTCGCCGGCGACGATCAACCGGATCGAGGCCACCAGCTGCTCGGGCGACACGTCCTTGAGCAGAAAGCCGCTCGCCCCCGCCCGCAGCGCCGCGTAGACGTATTCGTCCAGATCGAAGGTGGTGAGCAGGATCACACGGCAGACCGCGCCTCCGTCGAGGATGCGCCGGGTCGCCTCCAGACCGTCCATCCGCGGCATCCTGACGTCCATGAGCACGACGTCGGGCCGATGCCGCCGGACGGCCGTCACCGCCTCACCGCCGTCGACCGCCTCGGCGACCACCTCGAAGTCCTCCTCGGCATCGAGGATCATGCGGAACCCGGCTCGGACCAGGGCCTGGTCGTCGGCGATGACGGTGCGGATGGTCATCCTCGGGCCGGCTCCAGGGGGAGCCGGGCGCTGACCCTGAAGCCACCCTCGCGCCTGCCCACCTCCAGCTCGCCGCCGAGCATGGCCACCCGCTCGCGCATCCCGATCAGGCCCCGCCCGGCTCCGGCCGAGGAGGCCGGCGGCGGCCCGCCCCCGACGTCGGTGATGTCCAGGTTCAGCTCGTGTTCGAGGTAGCGGATGGTCACCCGGGCGCGAGCCCCGGGAGCGTGCCGCAGGGTGTTGGTCAACGCCTCCTGGACGATCCGGTAGGCGGCCAGGTCGATGCCGGGGCTGAGGGGCTGCGGCTCGCCTTCGACCGTCTTGGCAACCTGGAGGCCGGCACTCCGGACACGCTCGATCAGGGCGTCCAGCTCGCCCAACCCGGGCTGCGGGTCGAGCCCGGCGTCGGCTCGACCGTCGGCCAGGACCGTGAGCAGCCGGCGTAGCTCGCCCAGCGCCTCGCGGCCGGCGGTCTCCACCGCCCGCATCGCCTCGCCGGCCTGCTCCGGCCGGTGACCGAGCGCGCGCCGGGCCGCCCCCGCCTGGACCACCATCACGCTGACGCTGTGCGCGACCACGTCGTGCAGCTCACGGGCGATCCTGGCCCGCTCGTCGGCGACCGCCACCCTGGCGGCCAGCTCACGCTCTCGCTCCAGCGCCTGCGCCCGCTCCTCCAGTGCCCGGGCCCGACCCCGCCAGCTGCGCACGGCGCTGCCCGCCAGCCAGAGCCCGAAGCCGATCAAGGTCCCCTGCCAGGGACGGGGAACGGGTGGACCGGCGGTGGGGACCAGGAGCTGTAGCACCACCAGCGGCACCACCACCGCCTCGAGCGAGAGGACGCGGTGGCGGGCGTGGGCGCCGACGGAGTAGATGAGGACCACGATGCCGAGGTACTGGGCCAGGGTGGGAGGCTCGAGCGAGGCAGAGGAGAGGACCGTGGCCGCCGCCCAGGCCCAGGTCGGCCACCGCCTGCGCAGCGTCACCGGCAAAGGAGCGGCCACGGCGAAGGGCAGTCGCCAGAGGCCGGGACGTCCCTCGGCGAGGAACTCGACGCCCGAGAGCAGGGCGAGCAGGGCGGCGAAGGTCCCGTCGACCAGGAGCGGGTTCAGGCCCGCGAGTCTCCGCCAGATGGTGCGCGCGCTCTCCACGAGCCAACCGTAGGCGGCCCCGACAGCGCTCCACGTCCGCCTCGCGAGGGATCGGTGGTCCACCGCGAGGATGATCGCACGCGAGATTCCGCCCCGAGGCGGACCGCGAATGTTCCCCCGGGGTGACGGCGCCCCGGGCATCGGCCCCAGAGCATCGGGGCATGCGCAGGACAACCCTCGTCCTCACCTCCGCCGCCCTGGTCGGCGGCGCCGGCGTCATCCACCTTGCGGTGGCGCCCGCCCACTTCCAGGAGTTCTTCCTCTTCGGCCTCTTCTTCATCAGCGTCGGGGTCGCGCAGCTGGTCCTGGCCGCCGCCCTGGCGCTGCGACCCGAGCGCTGGATGCTGGCGTCCGGGCTGGCCGGGTCGCTGGCGGTGGCCTCGCTCTGGCTGGCCTCGCGAACCGTGGGCCTCCCCATCGGTCCCGATCCCGGGAGGCCGGAGGAGGTCGGCATGGCCGACCTGGTCTGTACCTCGCTGGAGGTGGCGACGGCGGCCTCGCTGGCGCTTCTCCTC
>JAJPKS010000014.1 GCA_021323605.1 Bacillota bacterium
CGTCGTCTTGCCCCGGACAACCCGGTCCTCGAACACCATGAGCGAGCCATTGGTGTCGGCGGAGCTGGCCTTGATCGTGAGCGTCCCTCCCCCGGCGAAGGCGAGGTACTCTCCCTCCCCGCGCTGGCGAACGACTGCAGTGGACATGGAAGCCTCCTCCTGCGCCCGCGGCGCCTGGCTGGCCAACGGTAAAATGAGACTCGAGTCACTGCATGGATAGTAGAGTCTCATTATGGATAAGTCAATTCCATATGAGCTGACCGGGCGAACGCGGCAGAAGTCGCGCACCCGCAACGCCTTGGTCGCCGCCGCCCGTCAACTGCTGGCCGAGGGCGTCACCCCCACGGTCGAGCAGGCCGCCGACCGGGCGGAGGTCTCGCGTACCACCGCCTACCGGTACTTTCCCAACCAGCGCGCCCTGCTGCTGGCGACCTACCCGCAGCTGGAGGCGAGCTCCCAGCTGGGAGCGGCGGCGCCGTCCGATCCCCTCGCCCGGCTCGACCTCGTGGTCGAGGCGATCACGGACCAGGTGGTGGAGCACGAGCCCGCGCTTCGCGCCCAGCTGCGCCTGTCCCTCGAGTCGCCGCCCCCGGGCCCGGAGGCGCTGCCGTTCCGCCGCGGCCGGGCCATCGCCTGGCTGGAAGACGCCCTGGCGCCGCTTCAGGGACGCGTCCCCGAGGCGGAGCTGCGCCGGCTGGTGCTGGCCATCCGGGCCACGATCGGTATCGAGGCGCTGGTCTGGTTGACCGACGTGGCCGGGCTCTCGCGTCCGGAGGCGGTGGAGATCATGCGCTCCTCGGCCCGCACGCTGGCGCGCGCCGTGATCGCCGAGACCGCCCCCGACGGCCCGCCGATGGATCCTCCCTCTTGAGTACGGCGGCCAGCCGGCCGTCCCTCCCCGTCACGCCCTTCCCCGCGATCTCCTCCAACCGTCCGGCCGGCGGCCTCAGCCGTGTGACTGCTGCAGGCGCCGGACCAGGTGCGCCATCTCGACCGCCGTCTCGGCCGCCTCGGCCCCCTTGTTGTTGGTTGGCCCCGATCGGGCGAAGGCCTGCTCCCGGTCGAAGGTCGTGAGCACCCCGAACGAGCAGGGGATGCCCGTGTCCAGGTTGACGTGCACGATCCCGTCCGCGCAGCCCTGGGCCACGAACTGGAAGTGCGCCGTCTCACCCTGGATCACGCAGCCCAGGGCCACGACCGCGTCCACCGCCCCGGACTCGGCCAGCGTCAGCGCGGCCAGCGGGATCTCGAGCGCTCCCGGTACCCACACGACCTCGGGGTCCCGGCAGCCGCGACGCTCCAGCGCCTCCAGCGCGCCGCGCAACAGTCGCTTCGAGACCTCCTGGTTGTAGCGAGATACCACGATCGCAATGCGCAGGTCGCTCGCGTCCAGGTCCTCGGGCCGTGGCTTCTCATGACTGCGTTCTCCCATGGTCGACTCTCATCGTCCATCGATCTGCCACCCGGCGACGCGCTCCGGGCGGAACATGATCGCTTACAGCAGGTGCCCGAGCTTCTCCTTCTTCGTCCGCAGGTACCGCTCGTTGTGGGGCGTGGGCGGGATCCTGATCGGCACCTGCTCGACCACCTCCAGTCCGTATCCCTCGATGCCGATGAGCTTGCGTGGGTTGTTGGTGAGCAGGCGCATCTTGCGCACGCCCAGGTCGTACAGGATCTGGCTCCCGGTGCCATAGTCGCGAGAGTCCGCCGGCTGATCCAGGGCCTCGTTCGCCTCCACGGTGTCCAGTCCCTGATCCTGCAGGTTGTAGGCACGGAGCTTGTTGATCAGGCCGATGCCACGGCCCTCGTGGTTGCCGATGTACAGGACGACGCCACAACCCTCCTCGGCGATCATCTCCATGGCCCGTTCGAGCTGGGGACGGCAGTCGCAACGCTGGCTCCCGAACACGTCCCCGGTGAGGCAGCAGGAGTGCGCCCGGAGCAGGATCGGCTTTTGGGGGTCGATCTCGCCCAGCACGAAGGCCAGGTGAACATCGTGGGTGATGAGGTCCTCGTAGGCGTGCGCCATCCAGATCCGGTCCCTGATCGGGATCGGCGTCACCACCTTGCGCTCCACCAGGCGCTCGTTGCGGCGCCGGTAGGCGATGAGGTCCTTGATGGCCACGATCTTGATCCCGTGCCGCTCGGAGAACCGCTCCAGGTCGGGCATGCGGGCCATGGTCCCATCGTCGTTCATGACCTCGCAGATCACGCCAGCGGGGTAGAGACCCGCCATGCGACACAGGTCGACCGCGGCCTCGGTCTGCCCGGCCCGCTTCAACACCCCTCCTTCGACCGCCCGCAGGGGGAAGGTGTGACCCGGCTTGGCGAAGTCCTCCGGGCGCGCCGCCGGATTGATGAGGTGTCGGATGGTGGCGCAGCGATCGTAGGCCGAGATGCCGGTCGTGACCAGGTCCCGGGCCTCCACCGACACGCTGAAGGCGGTGCCGTAGCGGCTGGTGTTGTGGTTCACCATCGGCTCGATGCCCAGCTCATCGAGCCGCGATGCGATCATCGGCGTACAGATCAGACCCCCGGCATGACGGGACATGAACGTGATGTGCTCGGGGGTGACCAGCTGGGCGGCGACGCAGAGGTCGCCTTCGTTCTCGCGGTCCTCGTCGTCGACGATGACGATGAACTTGCCGGCTTCCAGGTCGGCCAGGGCCTCCGGAATCGTCGCCAGCGGCATCAGGGACGCCCCATCCCCGGCGCGCGATGGCGGATCAGTCGTTCCACGTACCGGGCCACGACGTCCACCTCCACGTTCACCAGGGTACCTTGAACGTACCCGCCGGCGATGGTTCGAGCCAGCGTGTGCGGGACCAGGGCCACGGTGAAGGTCCCGTGGGCGTCGTCGACGCCGGCCACGGTCAGGCTCACGCCATCGATCGCGATCGAGCCCTTCTCCGCGATGTACGGCGCCAGGTGTGGAGGCAGGGCGAAGCCGACCTCGCGGCCGAGTTCCGCCTCCCGAAGGCCAACCACCCGGGTGGTGCCGTCCACGTGGCCCAGGACGAGGTGACCGTCGAGCCCTCGCTCCGGAGTGACCGGCAGCTCCAGGTTGACCCGATCCCCGACCCCCAGCCGCCCCAGATTGGTGCGCCGGCGTGTCTCGGGCACCACGTCGGCGACGAAGGCGGCACCGTCCACACGAACGGCGGTCAGGCACACGCCGTTGACCGCCACGCTTCCGCCCACCTGGAGTCGGGAGGCGGTGGCGGCGTGTTCGAGACGGAGGGACCCGGGCCGATGGTCGACCACCCGGCCGATCCCGCTAACGATCCCGGTGAACATCGCCGACGATCAGGAGATCCTCGCCCAGACGCTCGACGTGGAGTCGGTGGAGACGCAACGACTCGGTGACGGCGGCCGGCCCCCGCCCCCCCACCGCCGACGGTGCCTCCCGACCACCCACGATGACCGGCGCCAGGTACGCGTACACGCGGTCCACCAGCCCGGCATCGAAGAAGGAGCCGTGGACGGTCGCCCCGCCTTCGACCAGGAGGCTGATGATACCCATGGACCCCAGGCGGTCGAGCAGGCCCGGCAGGTCTCGCCCCCGGTCGATCAGGAGCCGGCCCTCCCGCACCTTCGCCGTCGTCGGCGTGCGCCCCCGGGAATCGAGGACGATCTTCAGGGGCTGACGAGCACCGGGGAAACGGGCCGTCAGCGCCGGGTCGTCCCGCAGGACGGTGTTCACCCCCACCAGGATGGCGTCGTGCCGGTGCCGGAGACGGTGGGCGTGGGCGCGCGCGGCCGGGCCCGTGATCCAGCGGGAATGCCCGGTTCGGGTCGCGATCTTGCCGTCGAGGCTGGCGGCGAACTTGACACTCACGAACGGGCGCCCCGTGCTCCGGTGTTTGACGTAGAACTCGTTGAGCCTCCGGGCGCGGGCCTCCAGCGGACCCACGTCGACGCCGATGCCGGCCTCCCGCAACCGCTCCACACCCCGGCCGCGGACCCGCGGATCGGGATCGAGCATGGCCACCACCACCCGTCGAAGGCCGGCGGCCACGATCGCCTCGACGCAAGGCGGCGTGCGCCCCTGGTGCGCGCAGGGCTCGAGGCTGACATACAGGGTGCCGCCGCGGGCCCGCTCGCCGGCGGCCACGATCGCCTCGGCTTCGGCGTGTGGCGCTCCCGGCCGCCGATGGTACCCCTCGCCGACCGGCTCTCCGCGCGCGTCGACCACCACCGCACCCACCATCGGGTTGGGGCTCGTACGGTACGAGGCACGTGCGGCCAGGGCGATGGCCCGCGCCATCCAACGCTGGTCGACGATCGGCTGGGGAGAAGAACCTGGTGGTTGCAGCGTTCGCAGTATACGGATCGGCGCCGCTCACCCACATCCTTCAGCGAGCCTCGCGCCCGGCACGGGGCAGCGGCCCCCCTCAAGGCGTGGGCGGCCTCTCCCAGCGCGCCGCCCTCGACGGCATCGCACAGAGATGCCAGCAGGACAACCGAACAGGTCTCTCGAGATCCCATCGCCGGCCGGTGAGCCGAATCCTCCCCACCCTCAGGGACTGAGGAGTGGGATGCAGGCAGGCAAGCCCTCGGGCGATTAGTACCGCTCAGCTCAACGCCTTGCGGCGCTTCCACCTGCGGCCTATCGACCTGGTGGTCTACCAGGGCCCTTACCCGGTTCAC